>JAAFJQ010000392.1 GCA_013298185.1 Deinococcales bacterium | reverse complement strand
TATTGTTACTAAATATATAAAAGAAGCCAACCACTTTGTTTATGGTTCTAGGGAAAAACAAATTGCCATCATTTGTCAGTCAGACCCAACAAAAGTCGAATCTATTGCCTACCGTAGCCTCAAAGAACGCAAACTGAACAGCGCCCCGCGTTTTATTTCGGGGCGCGATCTCGAGCTATTAGGCTCAATCACAGCCTATTACACGTTTTTGGAAAAATTATGAAGCGCTTAGCACTTAGAACAAATAGTTCCGCCACCCGTCCCGCCCGGGTCGGCGTGAACGACTGGTTGCACTACGATAAAAGCGGCGAGAACCACGAACAAAACACGAATAAACTTTTTCATATAGATACCCCGTTGGGTGCTGCCACCAAAGAATTGCTTTGTGGTGATAGCAGTAGAGTGAAAGCATGGTACGAATCACTGCTCGAGCCATGCTGCACAGAACAGGCGTTGGGCGGTTGGGCGTACCTAAACCTCAACAACTTGCAAGGTGCTGTTGAGACGCTCGAGCAAGCAATAGCAAATGGCTGCCTTTGTCACGGATTGCTGGCGGCTGCCTGCCACCAAATCGGAATGGACACATTGGCAAGTTCTGTATTAAACAAAGGGCGGACTGTTGTTGAGGATGCGCCGCTCGAGTTTCAGATTTTTTGGTATCGAGAAAATGCAGAGCAAGTCTACAGGGAATCCCCTCGAGATAGCATTGCTTTTTTTAACCACGCACTTCACCTCGCTTTCCAAGACGCGAGAACCCACCCACTTATCCCCGGAATTTCGGTGCTGAAAGCTGCCGCGCTTGCTCGTCTTGGATATGATTATGATGCTTTTCACGTCGCAAAAACAGCGTTAGATTTTTCACCTTCATCTGCGCGTCAAATACAGTTGCTGTACAGAATGTTGATTAGTCAGTTAAATCTAGGTTCGCTCCCCCGCGCTTCACGAATTGCTGAACAAATTGAATGCCATAATGACAACAGCCCTCTGGCAGCATACGCACTTGGTCGCTACTTCCTTGCAATAGAATGCGACAAGGAAGCCAAAGGCTATCTTTTAACTGCCACAACCTCCCAAGACATTGAGGTTGCGATTTACGCTCATTTGTATCTCGCGTTGCTTGAAAAACACACTGGTATTTATCACTTAGAGCGTGCCAAGCAAATTTTGTTGCTCAACCCAAATGATCGGGTACAAGCACACTATGCTTTACATGAAGCACAGGTTATGGTGGCACAATCAAGAAGTGATGCACCAAAGTATGCTCGAGTTGCCATTACTTTAATGCAAACTGCATGTCCACCAACTGACTTGGCTCGAGCCTATGCCGTGCTTGCAGATGCGCTGTGTATTGGACAAACAGAAGTGCCAACAGCAGCAATCGAGGCACTGGTTCAATTTGAAAACCTTCGTGGCAGTTATTACCTAGGTCGAACTGCCCTGGATAGCGACCATTTCACGAATCTTGCTTATGAAGCAATGTATGAAAACACCGAGCTTCACAAAGTCGCACAAAGGTTTTTGCGATGGTCAGCACATCAGCACGGTCAAATACTGGAACTTGCCATAAAGCAATGGGAAACAAAGCACAGAAATCTTTTGGCTTTAATGGAACAGGATTTGCGACACGAGAACTATGTTGATTTGTTGTTCCATTATGACTTAAAAGAAAAGCATCCAGAGTATCAACGTTGTGAAATTGCCGAACTTATGGATGCCCATGCCGCCATTGCACATTGTAGACTTGGTCATGTTGCAACCGCGATTGCAATTATGAAAAAATCAAATAAAACAGGTCTAAAAAATCGCGCCATGCTCGAAATCATTGAAGCCAAATGCAAGTTAAGCACAGATGAAATTAATCTGCTTTATATAAGTCACAACCTTCGCATTGATGAGCAGATAGCAGAATTGACTTTGTATGTTTCACCAGTTGTTTTGACAATGATATTGCAATTTAGTAAAACAGCAAAAACAAACTATGTTTATGTTGGTGCAAACTATCAAATTGGTCGTAAGAGTGAACTTTTTTTATTAAACACTTTAACTGGCGAAGAGCATTGTGTGCTTTTCAATAACATGGATTTTAATAGTTTTTCTGATTTAACCAGATTTTTTGCTTGAACTTGGAGGATTTATGGATTTAGCAGACCGCTTGAAAGCCTTGGCAACCCGCATCCCGCAACTGCTCGAGAACATCCAAACCGAGGAAGCCACCAAGAACGCACTTATCATTGCTATGAAGAAACTTTTTATTGTTGTTTTACTTTCCTCAAGCCTGACCGCTTCGGCTCAAAGCATCCATCAAATTGTCCTAAACATAACAAATTCAGTACCATTTAAGGCATATTCACCGATTAAACACGGTCAAATGCCCAAAGATAAAATGGGATTTATTTATTCTCTGGCAAGGCTCGGTTCATTCGTTGCAGTCAGTTTTAGCATTTCCGATAAATCATCATGGTACTTGAGCATCGAAAACCCAAAAACCACTGCCTCAGAAGTTGCTGGAACAAAGG
>JAAFJQ010000391.1 GCA_013298185.1 Deinococcales bacterium | reverse complement strand
CACGGAATTTTGGCAATTGGTGGATCAAAGCGCTCTGGCAATCACCTATGTCCGAACCCTGAACCCCGATGGCACTCGAGTACCGGAGTTTGTCACGCCTGACATCGAAGCTCGAGATGACACCAACACCGCTTTTGAAACTGGGCGCGACCCATTGTTTGAACGGGCGTACACGGTTTTGAGATAACATCTATTTAACTGTACAGAGTAAAGTAATTTATGCTATGATTCTGTACAGAAAGAAGGTCATCATGGCAACCACTTGGAAACTCGAGCAAGCCCGTGCCAATTTCAGTGAATTGGTCGAACGCGCCCAACGCGGCGAAACCCAATTGGTCACAAAACACGGTCATCCTGCGGTGTACATCATCGCTGCTCGAGAATTAAACATGACAGCAGGTACAACCAGCCTTTGGGATGTTTTAAAAACTGCGCCTCGATGTGAAGAAGATATGTTTGAACGAGACTCGAGAGCAGCCCCCGAGATTGACCTGTGAGCGACTTTTACTATTTGCTGGACACCAATGTCATCAGCGAAGGTTTGAAGCCAGTTCCCAGCAATTCTGTGCTGCAATGGATGAACAACACACCAAATAGCCAATTGTATTTGTCGGTCATCACCATTGGTGAGATCACCAGAGGGATTGCCAAACAAGCTGGCACAAAACGCGGTTTGGAACTCGAGGCTTGGTTTGAAAACACCCTGATACCAAGTTTTCAAAGTCGAATTTTGCCGTTGCAAGAAGCCGAAATGCGGGTCTGGGGCAGAGAATACGACAAAGCCGCCGCGCTTGGTTTTACACCACCGATTCTTGATTCACTGCTTGCTGCTACGGCAATAGAACATGGTCTGATTTTGGTGACACGAAACACCAAAGATTTAGGTGTGCTACCCGTGACACTGCTGAACCCATGGACAGAATAAGAACTGATGGATTCTCGAGATTATTAAACGACAATCTCGAGTTGTAAGGTCACAGTTTCACCCTCCTCGAGTTTTTCTGCTTTTCTTAAATCGGCTTTGATTGGCACAATGTAACTGCCATCTTTGGGAAAGAGCGAGGTTTTGCATTTGGTTTTGCTAATCTGGAGTGTAACTGGAATCATGCCCCAACCGTAGGTCACGAGTTTTGAAGCTGCCTTGAGATCAAGGCACTGCTGATCGGGGACGGTCACAAAGTACCATGGGGCAGGACCGCGCCAAAACCAAATTTCGCCTGTGAACTCGAGGGTCATGAATGCGTTTAGTATAGCCTGTTATTTTTTCATCACACGTTTTTTACATTTGGGCTTAAACTATAGGTATGAAACGGATGTTGGTACTGTTTGCCGCTTTGCTCTCGAGCTTGGCGCTGAGCGCTGTGTCCGATAAAGATTGGCTCGAGGTCGTGGTGCAGCAGAGCCAGTCATCTGACACAGCTTATTTTGATTTGCAAGCCGTGGCGAACCTCAACCAAGGCAGTTTTATTGCCGATCAGACCAGAGCCAATTTGCGTTTTGGGAAACGCATTATTTACATGTTTGCCAACAGCTTTGACATGATTGTGGATGGGCAGGATGTTCGCCTCAACGCCCCTGTGCTGTTTCAAGATAAGCGCTGGCTTGCGCCTCGGGTGCTGCTCGAGGCGTTGCAACTCAGAGCGCCTGCGGCGGTGGTCAGTGGTAGTCCTGTGCAGAATTTTGAGTTGCCTTGGGAAGAACTCGAGATCAAACCTGGTGTTTACGGACTGCATTTGTTTTACACTTCTGAATTTAACAGCACCGACGATGCCAGTTTGTTCCTGATGCCGTTTGAACAAGTCTCCAAGCTCGAGAGCAACCTGCAAAGCAATGTGCAGAAAGTGCTGGCTAACCTCAACCTCGAGCGAACAGGTAAAATCCTGTATTTCTCGGTGGCATTAGAAGCGGGCAGCAACCCCATCAATCAACTCGAGTTTATCCAAGGCGCAACCCGTTATAGCGTGGAGAACGGCGCGGGGTTATACAGTTTTTCAGGTGTGTTCCCCAAAGCCAGTTTAGGAGCAATTAAATTACCAACCAGTTTTAATCTGCGCTTACCAATTCGCGTGGTTTGGGGTGACTCGAGCGCCGATTATGTGTTTGTGCGCTGATAGGTGTTTAGTTGGTTTACGCACGCTCAGCAAACCAGAGTATCATCCACTGAAAAGCCTTCGTCCTCCATTAGCATTAAATCTTCATCAGTCCAGACAACCCCATACAATACCTTCACAACTCGGGTGTTAGAATGCACTGGCTGTGTAATCTAAACTGCTCTTCCCTTTGGAGGTCTTATGAAAGTTGGTATCAACGGATTTGGTCGGATTGGTCGGCAAGTTTTTCGGATTCTTCAAGAAGCAAAGATCGAAGTCGCCGCGATCAACGACTTAACCGATAACGCTGAATTGGCGCACTTACTGAAATACGACAGCAACTACGGACGCTACCCCGGCGTGGTCTCGAGTGACACCGATCATATTATTGTGGATGGACACAAAACCCGTGTCTTTGCCGAAAAAGACCCTGC
>JAAFJQ010000390.1 GCA_013298185.1 Deinococcales bacterium | reverse complement strand
GTCTCGAGTTGGTTTTTGGCTTGATTTTCTTGCTGCTGACGGCGCTTAGCGAGAATCCCATGCTTGGGGGCAAAGACAAATGCCAGCAAGAACAACAGGGTTTGCAGCACCACAATACTTCCACCAGTTGCACCATCTAAAAAGTATGAAATATACGTGCCGACCACACCAGAAAACAGACTCGAGGCGACTGCATACATCAGCATCCGATCAAAGCGATCAGAGAGCAAGTACGCCGTTGCCCCCGGCGTAACCAGCATGGCAACCACCAAGATAATGCCCACGGTTTGCAGGGCAGTGACTATCGTCAGTGCTAGAACAACCAAAAGTGTGTAATACAAAAAAGTGGTATTCAAACCTATCGAACGCGCATGGGTTGGGTCAAAGCAAAACAGCAATAAATCTTTGCGAAGTGCCAAAACAGTAATTAAAGTAATGCTACCCACCACAATGGTTTGAATCACGTCCGCATCGGAAATACCAAGAACATCGCCAAACAGAATATGCGATAAATGGACTTCGCTCGAGACCTTAGACATCAGCACCAAACCCAAAGCAAATAAACCCGTGAAAACCACGCCGATCACCGTGTCTTCTTTGACTCGAGAACGGGCTTTGATAAAACCAATTGAAATCACACTCAGTAAGCCAAAAACAAACGCGCCAACCGCAAATGGCAACCCCACCACGTATGCCAGCACCACACCAGGCAGTACGCTGTGCGAAACCGCATCGCCCATCAGCGACCAGCCTTTGAGGATCACAAAACAAGACAGCACCGCACAAATCGCCCCCGTCAAGGCACTTATCAGGGTTGCTTTGACCATGAATTCATAGGAGAACGGAGAAATTAGGGTTTGAAATAAAGTTGCTAAGTCCATTGTTTTTCCTCTTTTTACTTTCCTCTTTAACCTTTAACCTCACACCGTAGGATGCGACGGCGCTCCGCCAAAAACCCGCATCAAGTTCTCGGGCGTGAAGACTGTTTCGGTGCTGCCATACTCGAGAACCGTGCGGTTGGCAATCAGGGCGACTTGATCGCAAAAACTGCGAACACTGTCAAGGTCGTGGGTGCTAATCAGTACGGTATGACCTTGGCTTCTGAGTTCAGTCAGGAGTTTAATAATCACTTCTTCGGTGGTGGCATCCACCCCACCAAAGGGTTCATCAAAAAGCATAATCTCCCCTTCTTGGGCGAGCGCTCGAGCTAAGAATGCGCGTTTTTTCTGTCCACCGCTCAGTTCACCAATTTGGCGTTGCTGAAATTTTGCCATGCCAACCCGCTCGAGGCTTTGTTTAACCATCTCGAGGTCTTGTTTTTTGGGAATCCGCAAGCGGTTCATATGACCATAGCGTCCCATCAGCACCACATCCCAAACAGAAACTGGAAAGTTCCAATCCACATCCTCAGATTGTGGTACATAGGCAATCAAGCCTTGCTGCTGGGCTTCACGGCTGGTTTTGCCAAGAACAGCGATGCTGCCCGATAGTGGGCTTAAAAAACCCATGATGGTTTTGAACAAAGTGCTTTTACCTGAGCCATTCAAGCCAATCAACCCGCAAATGGTGCTGCGCTCGAGGTGCAAATTGGCATTGCGAAGCGCCAGCAGCCCCTCGGCGTAAGCCACGCTGACGTTGCTGACCTCGAGTGAAGCGATTGAGCTGGTCATTTGCTCCCCGTTAAGCCAGCAATCACTGTGTCAGCAAAATGCTCGAGAAGACGCAAATAGGTTGGTACGGGTCCACCTTCGTCGGACAGTGAATCCACGTAGAGCAAGCCAGCAAATTTGGCTCCAGCTTCCTTGGCAACTTGCTGCATTCCATCGGGTTGCACAGTAGACTCACAGAACACGGCTGGAATCTGATTTTTTCGCACGGCATCTATGGTGTTGCGGATTTGACGAGGTGTGCCTTGTTCGTCGGCATTGACTGCCCAAAGGTAAAATTCTTTAAGCCCGTAATCCTTGGCAGCATAAGAAAAAGCACCTTCGCATGTCACCAATGCACGGCGGTTGGCGGGAAGGGCAGAGAGTTTGGTGCGGAGTCTCGAGTCAATAGTGCGGAGTTGATCGCTGTATTTTTTAGCGTTACTGTTAAACGTAGCAGCGTTGGCAGGGTCGAGGTTGACTAAGGCTTTACGGATGTTCTCGATGTAAATCAAACCGTTTTTGGGCGACATCCACGCATGAGGGTTGGGTTTGCCAGCGTAAGCACTCTCGGCAATGTTAATTGGCGTGATGCCTTGAGTCAGCAGCACACTTGGGGTTTTTCGCAGTTGTTGCGTGAATTTTTCAAACCAGCGCTCGAGGTTTAAGCCGTTATACAGAACCAAATTGGCGCTTTGGGCTTTGACAATATCTGACGGAGTGGGCTGATACCCATGAATCTCTGAGCCAACTCGAGTGATGCTGTTGACAATAATTTTATCTCCACCGACATTGCGAGCCATATCCGCAAGCACCGTGAAAGTCGTGGCAACAACCATTTTTTTATTTTGAGCTTGGACACTCGAGAACACCAAAAGCGTAATCGAAGTGCAGGACAGAAAAAGCATCAGAAGACGGCGCA
>JAAFJQ010000039.1 GCA_013298185.1 Deinococcales bacterium | reverse complement strand
CTGAACTGCCACAACTCCCTTGGCTCGAGGGCTTAGGCATGGTGGTGCTGCTGAGTTTGCTTTTGGTTTTTCCGCCTCGAGCCGTCAATGCAGCACTCAGCCCAGAAGACCGCACTGTGACTCGAGAAAATTTAGAAAATCCCAATTTCCCGACAGCTTCAAATGGGGAAGCAGCTCAGCCAGTGCTGGATGCACCTTCAAGGGATGCCCCACCACCCGGAGCAGATGCCAAACCCGGACAAGCCGCCTCGGGTGGCAGTGTTTCTGAGCAGAACTTAGGCGAATTAAAACCTGGTGGAGGCAGTGCTACCGAAGACCCTGAAGCCATCTCCAAAGAATTCTTAGAAGCCCTCGAGCGTGGCGCAGTCCGCGACCGCGACCCGAACAAACCCGCTGAGCAAGGCGGCAAAGTCGAGGACGCCAATCCACCCACGGCTGGTCAATCGGGCAGCCAAGGTGGCGACAACCAAGATGGGCAGAATGGACAGCAAGGCTCACAAGGCAGAAACCAGAATGGTCAACAAGGCAATCAGAATGGACAGGGGCAAAATGGTCAGCAAGGCAACCAGAATGGACAGAATCCTCAACAAGGTAATCAAAACGGACAAGGGCAAAATGGTCAGCAAGGCAACCAAAATGGGCAGAATGGTCAGTCTGGTGCTAACCAACCCGGAAACGGCAGACAAAACAGCAACCAAAACCGCGACCCAAGAGGCAATAACATAGACAAAGGCGAAGACTACCAAGGCTTCGACCCTCAAAACCCCAACAGCCCCGGTAATCGCAGCACCAGCCCCGGGCAGGGCGCTCGAGATGCCAATGGCAACCCTGTCGCAGCCAGCCGCAAGAGCGGACAAGGCAAACTCGAGTACTTGCAAGGCACACCAAAAGGCAACAATGTTCGCAGTGGCGCGTTACAACTGCCGGGCGACCCAAAAAATGGTTTTACCAGTCCAACAGGTAGCGCCCAGTATCGTCGCGCTGCCGAGTCCGCCGTCCTTGACCCGCGCTTACCGCCGGAGTACCAAGAAATGCTGAAAAACTATTACCGATAATTGAATGATTCTCGAGTGAAACGGATGTTGCTTATGATCGAATCGGTAATCAAAAAGCCCTCGTGTTTAACGAGGGCTTTTTTGGTGGCTATGGTCGGACTTGAACCGACGACCCCACGATTATGAGTCGTGTGCTCTAACCAGCTGAGCTACATAGCCTCGAGCGCTTCAAGGCGCTCATCCGCTTGGTGCCGAGGGCGGGACTCGAACCCGCACGCCCGTGAGGACAACAGATTTTAAGTCTGCGGCGTCTACCATTCCGCCACCCCGGCGTATACAAGCGGCGTAGATAATACGCACTTAAGGCGCGTGTGTCAATCTCTTGATTGCATTTAGAATAGAAATTGATTGCATTTGGAATAGAAACCATGTCAAACTCGGCGCGAATAGGGGAGAGGTGAGTCTGATGGATGCTCCAAAACCGTTGTTTGGGCGTGTGGTGATTGCAGGGGTTGGCTTGATTGGAGGCTCAGTGGCTTTGGGCTTGCGTGAGCGCTTCTTGGCTTCGGAAATCATTGGTTATGACCTCGAGCCGAATGTGCTTTCCGAAGCCCTTGGTATGGGCGTGATTGACCGAGCTGAACTGAGTTTGGGCGCGTGGCTCGAGTCGGCTGACTTGGTGATTTTGGCTGTGCCTGTACGTGTATTGCCAGCTTTGGCAAAGGACTTGGCGCGGTTTGCTGGGCAAGACACGGTTTTCACCGATGTTGGTAGTGTCAAAGGAGCGCTCCTCGAGGGGCTGGCTGAGCTTTCACTCGAGTTTCGCGCTCGGTTTGTGGCTGGGCATCCGATGGCGGGTTCAGAAAAAGGCGGTGTGCGTCATGCCAATGCGGCACTTTTACAAAATGCAATTTGGGTCTTGACACCCAGCCTCGAGAATGCCGAATTTGCGACCCAGCGCGTGCGACTCTTGGTGGATTCACTTGGGGCAAAATCAGTGGTGCTTGATCCTAGGGCGCATGACCGGTTGGTGGCAATGGTTTCTCATTTACCTTATTTATCGGCATTGGCACTGACTCGGATGGTGGCTCGTCATGAAGACCGTGATGGCTTAGCCCTATTAGCCGCAGGGGGTTTTCGTGACTTAACCCGCGTCGCTTCTGGCGATCCGACCATGAGCCGTGACATGGTGGTCGAGAACAAATTGGCATTGCGCGAAGCCTTATCGCGTTACCGTGCTGAACTCGAGTCGTTAGAAGCGATGCTGTTTGCACCAGAAATGCTTTTAGATGCTGCTCTCGAGGGTAAACGCACCCGCGATAGCTTACCAGTCGTGAAACGCTCGCTGTTGCCTGTGCTGTACGATGTGGTGGTTGCACTTTCGGATAAACCTGGTGAATTTGCTCGAGTGGCTACTCTTTTAGGGGATGCAAGCATTAACATTAAAGATGTAGAAGTATTGACCAATCGTGACCAAGGTGGGTCAATGCGGCTGGGGTTTTTAACCATGGAGGAGGCTCAAGCAGCTCGTATCGCCCTCGAGTCGGCTGGCTTTGTAGCTAGAGCAAGAAATTAGAACGAATATGTAACAAAAATGTAAACCATTTGTAAGACCAACCTTTGTAACATGCCTTGCCATTGATGAGGCGCAGTTGAATCTAAGATAAGAGATATGTTACTTTGCGTCGGGTAGCCGACAAGTTTTTAGGCAATAGTGTGTGATTTTTCACAAAAAGGAAAGTGTGTGCCTGCTCCACCTCTGATTCAGCAAATTCAAAAATTCCACCCGCCACCACGCGGGTTTTTGTCGTGTATGTACGGTTTATTTTTTTTAGAAGTCAGTAAGCGGTTACAGGGGGGAACATGAATGTAAGTCCAAATTGCATCACAAGCAAGCTCGGTTCTCGGGTCAAAAAAGTAAAAACGAAGAGTGAATTAAACTCGAAGAAATTTTCGGGGAGGAAGACATGAAAAGACGATTGACCACAATTCAAAAAGTTGCGATGTGGGTACTTGGCACAACTGCACTTTATGGGGGTTTGATTGCCTCACAAATTCAAGCCGCAACCCCAAGTATTGATGGCGCATTGACAGTAACGGGTGCTAACAGCGTTATTAATCAGTACTCCACAATAGCGTCAATCAATGCTGTTGCAGGGACGATTACATTGCCTGCTGGCGGTGTTGCTAGCCTAGACAGTATAGCACCTGTCAACGGAGGACCACTGGCAATTGGCGATCTATTGATGCTTTATCAAGCCAAAGGTGCAACCATTGACCAAACGGACACCGCTGCTTACGGTACAATCACAAACTACAATAACGCTGGTATTTATCAGTTCGCCACAGTGCAGAGTATTGCAGGTGAAACAATCACGCTGTCTGCGACTGGTGGTGGTAACTGTACACTGCCGGCTTTTGACCCTTCGTTTAGCCAAGTGATTCGTGTGCCGCAACTCTCGAGTTTGACTGTGAATGCTGGGGCTTCAATTGTGGCAACGCCGTGGAACGGTACGATTGGTGGAGTTGTGGTTGCTGATGTCACAGGTGCAACGACACTGAATAACGCTGCAGGTTCGATCAATGTCTCGAGTCAAGGGCTTCGCGGTGGTGCAGCCGATGCGGGTACTACTTCGGCGGCGGCGGTTGTACCAGCGACTACAGGTTATCGTTATCCAAATTCCGCAATCTCCGCACCAAAAGGTGAAAGCATTGCTGCGGCAACAGGTGGCGATTTCGGACGTGGTGCGCCAGCCAACGGTGGTGGTGGTGGTAACGGACATAACGGTGGTGGTGGTGGTGGTTCAAACGCTGGTGCAACCACGGGCTATAATGGTACAGGTATTAAATCATTGACCACGGCAAACTGGGCAAATGCTTGGAATCTAGAAGCTCCTGGATTTGCAACCAATGTTTCACCTGGTGGTGGACGCGGTGGTTATACCTACACTGCAAGCAATCAAGATGCACTAACCGTTGCACCAGGTACAGCAAGTTGGAGTGGTGACAACCGTCGAAATCTTGGTGGTTTTGGTGGTCGTCCTTTGGATTATTCTGGCGGCGCACAAACTCGAGTCTTTTTTGGTGGCGGCGGCGGTACAGGCGAATACAATGGTGGTGACCCAAACCCAGGTCTGAATACTGGAGACGGTGGTGGTTTGGTTTTCCTCAAGACGGGCAGTGTTGTAGGTGCCGGTTCTGTGCTTGCCAACGGTGATGTAGGTACAAACGCTACCGGCACCGACTCAGGTAGTGGTGGTGGTGGTGGTGGTGCAATTGTTATCCAGTCTACCAGTGCAGTTCCTGGTAGCATTGCTTTAACTGCAAATGGTGGAATTGGTGGTAGCCAACCCGTATCAGGCGAGGCTGAAGGTCCTGGTGGTGGTGGTGGTGGTGGATTTATCGCAGCCACTGGTGGTACTCAAACTGCTAATGGTGGTGCGAACGGCACAACTGCTTCTACTCTGGTTACAGAGTTTATCCCTAATGGTGCAACCACAGGCGCAGCTGGTACAATTAACGCTGCGCCTCCCACCGATAATAATGTTCCTTTCTGCTTCACGCCTCGTATTGGTGTTGCCAAAGCAGCGGGGGCGCCAGTCGTAGCAGGTGCCAATAATCAGTTCTATGACATCCCGTATACAGTGGTGATTCAAAGCTACGGCGAGAACCTCACCAGTGTCCAAGTGAATGATGTTCTCTCAAGTGTCACACCAGCAGGGGCGACCATTGACAGTATTACAGCGGGTCCAACTGTTACGGCTGTAACTACGGGTAGTAGTATCACTGCAAATACGCCCGCCAACTTTCTGACCACTGGAAATTTGCTCACCACCTCAGCAGGAAATACCTTGGTGCGTCAAACCAATGGTGTGGATGGTCAAGCCACCATCACCTTTACTTTGAGGGTACGTCCGCCAGTGGGCGCAACTTCTGCTACGGTTTATAACAACGTTGCAACTGGCAGTGGTACATTCACAGGTACAGGTGGCATCACTGTGAATACCACGGATACCTCTGACAACGGAGCAAATCCTGATCCAAATGCCAATCGTCAACCCAATGAAGCTGGTGAAAATGATCCAACTCCTTCGACATTACCAGTAGCGGATTTATCGTTGACTAAAACGGTCAACAATCCAACTCCAGCTATCGGTAGCCAGGTTGATTTCACCATCACCGTCACCAATGCAGCCGCGCCAGGCTCGAGCAATGCGACGGGAGTGACGGTGCTGGATCAATTGCCAGCAGGTTATACCTTTGTTTCAACCGTGCCGCCAGGAGGTCCTTATGTGGCAGGCACTGGTATCTGGACGATTGGTGCGTTGAATGCTGGTGCAAATGCTACCTTGGTTATTCGCGCCACGGTTAATGCTTCTGGACCTTATGCCAATACAGCCCAGGTTCAAACCTCGAGTTTACCAGATCCTGATTCTGTGCCTGGCAATGGTGTTGGTACAGAGGACGACCAAGCCACTTCAACCCCAGTCCCACCAGTCCCACCGACCCTGACCAAAGATTTTACTCCCGCTTTTGTTGCTCCCGGTCAGGTTTCGACCCTGACCATTCGGCTTGGCAATACCAACGCAACTGCTGCAACATTGAATGCTGTTTTAACTGATAACTTGCCTGTGGGTGTGGTGATTGCACCAACGCCAAACGCCAACACCAACTGCACTGGAGCGGGTGCAGTTGCTGCTACAGCTGGTGGTACCAGTGTGACCTTGCCAGCCACCAGAACCATTCAAACGGGTGGTTGTACGGTCACAGTAGATGTGATTTCCAACTCGGCAGGTTCATACAACAACACCATCCCCGCAAACTCATTGCAGACCAATTTTGGTAACGGTCCTGCTGCATCTGCCACATTGGCTGTGACCCAGCCACAAAAGAGCGTGCGGGTGTTGACAGATGCAGACGGTTCGGGTAATGCCACCACAGGTGACACCCTCGAGTACCGCATTACCTTTACCAACCCCAACGCACCAGCCACTGGTTTAGCCATGGCTGCTTTTCAAATGGTGGATGCCACTCCAGCAGGATTGGGAGCTGCCACTGCCATCAGCATTGAGGCTCAGACTGGTACGACTCCAGCCGCAACTGCCAATGCTGGCTTCACGGGTAAGGGCGCGAACACCGCCATGCTCACAGCTCCAGTTACGCTCGCAGCGGGTGGTTCAATCACCTTGCGATTCAATGCACAAATTGCTGGGGCAGCAGGGGCAAACATTGACAACACAGCCGTTGCCAACAGCACCAGCCCCGGATTCCCAGTTGCGGGACTATCCTCAGATGCTGATGCGACCGCCTCGGGTTCGTTCACGACCCCGATTGCACAACCTCAAGATGTTGATTTCAGTGCTGGACCACCAGTGGTCAACGCGCAAACCAATCCAACTCGAGTCATTCCAGCTGCCCTCGAGATTGCCTCGAGTAAATCAGCGGGTACGCCAATTGCCCTTGGACCAAACAGCTTCCGCATTCCTTACACAGTGCGAATTGCCAACACAGGTGCTGGCATTCTCAGCAATGTACAGGTCAATGATATCCTAGGCGTTGGCGCAAATACGCCATATTCTGGGGCGACCAGCGTCACCCCAACTGCGCCCAGTATCACCAACAACAACGGCGCAACCTGTGCTGCCAATGCTGCTTATAACGGTACAACTGTGACTGCATTGCTTTCAACGGCGGCGGCATCAACCTTGCCAAACTTTGGTGCAACCCCATCAAACTGCATCATCACCTTCTCGGTCGATGTGGTTTATCCAACTGCGGCAACTGTGCCAACGGCACCAGGTGGTACACCGATTGGAGTCTTAAACAACAGTGCTTGGGCAAGCAATGCCATTGGTGCAACCAACCCCGGTTACACCTTCCCAACAGGCAATCAAACACCAACTGCACCAGCTGGTGCAAATACCACCGATCAATCAAATGACAGCCTGTCTGTACCGACCACACCCACAGGTGCGGTTCCAAGTCCTGTTACTTTCCAACGACTTGGTGTGGTCAAAACTGTAGGTGCAATTACCCAAGTTGATCCACGCACTTTCGATGTGCCTTATGCAATCCGAGTGCAGAATGTTGGTACGATTCCAATCACCAACTTCCAAGTTTCGGACAACTTAGCTGCCACCTTCCCAGCCCCAGCCACAGTCACCCTCCAAGTTGCCCCAAGTGCAGCAACCACCACGCTGGCTAATGGTGCAACCGCCGCGCAGTGCGCTTTAGCAACCGCCCCAGCTTTTGATGGTGTGGGTAACAATGCTATTTTTGTGGGAAATCAAACACTTGCAGCCACAGGCGGTGGGCAAGGTTGTATCGTCCGCTTTACAGCTCGAGTTCAATACCCAACTTCGGGTCAAGTGCCTACCACTGCACAAAACAACACCGCTGTGGCAACCGCCAGCGCTGTGGCAAACCCAACAGGTGCGCCAGCCGCTGCTGATTTACGCAGCACTGATGACAGCACGACCCAAACTGCAAATGGTTCTGGTCCAACCCTTGTACCATCGGCTGCTCCAACCAGTGGCGATGTGCCAGCTCCAACCCCTGTTATCTTTGCGCCTGCTCAAGTTCTAGATGTGATTAAGGCAGCTACTGGCACACCAACCGCAGTACCGGGCTTACCCGGTGTACAAGTTGGCTTTGATGTGCCGTACACCATCCGCGTACTGAACTTAGGCACAACCACCGTACCTCGAGTTCAGGTTTCTGATTTGTTGCGCTCGAGTGATAATACGGGTGGCGCGTTCCCGAACTCGGTTAGCGCTTTACCGCAAGGTCCAATTACCCGCACTGGAACAGGCACACCTGCTGCAACTTGTACTGCTCCAGCTACTGCTTATGATGGAAATACAAATACTGCTTTGTTGTCTGGTGGCGATAGTTTAGCGGCTGGACAAGGCTGTACGATCAGCTTTACCGTCCGTGTGATTTACACCAATGCCGCCAGTGTGCCAAGCACCGACCAAAACAACACAGCCTTTGCCAGTGGAAATCCAACTGCGTTAGGTAATAATGTTGGTTATACTTACGCTGCCAACGGCACACCAACCGCTCCAGCCGGAGCAGTCACCGACATCAGTGTGAATGGTACAACCGTGCCAACCACTGCCAAAAATGATAACAATGCTGGTGTACCAACCCCAATCAACTTCTCGAGCGCACAGATTGCAGTGAATAAGAGCGTTGGCACGGTCACACAGCTCAGCGCCCTGAGTTTCCGTGTTCCGTACACGGTGCGGGTTGCCAACACAGGCAACACTGCCCTGAATAACATCCAAGTCAACGACTTGCTCTTTGGAGCAGGTGGAACATTCGCCACTGCCTCGAGCGTGACTGTATTTGCTGCGCCAAGCACCACTGGTTCAACGGGTACTTGTAATGCCAACGCTGGCTTTACTGGTACAGGTGCAAACACCGCCCTGCTGTCAACAGCCACTGGCTCGAGTCTCGCAGTTGGTCAAAACTGTGTGATTACCGTCACTGTGGATGTGACCTACCCAAGTGCGGCTGCGATTACTGCCGCCAACCCAACCCAGAACACAGCTTGGGCAAGTAACGTCACGGTCGGCACAACCAATGCTGGTTACACCTTCCCTGCTGGCGCACCAACCCCACCAGCCAATACCAACACCACTGACCAAAGCACAACAGGCGCAGCCGTACCAACTGATCCAACGGGTAACACCCCAACCCCAACTCCACTTGTGCCGCAAGTCGTGGATGTGGTGAAGAGTGCAGGAGCGCCAGTTGCGGTCGGAGCGCCATCAGACCCGCTACGTACATTTGATGTTCCATACACCATCCGAGTTGGCAATCTGGGCGCAACCACACTGACCAATGTTCAAGTCAATGACTTGCTGCGTGGCAGCTTCCCAGATTTGGGTGGTAACAACCCAACTTTGGCAATTCAAATTGCTCCAAACTACGTCACTGCACCAGGATTTGCTGCTCCGGCTGTGGCTGCTCCAACCTGTACGGCGCCCGGAACAGCTTTTGATGGCGTAACCAACACCGCCTTGCTGGCAGGTACAAATAACCTCACCCAAGGGCAATTCTGTACCCTAACCTTTACAGTGCGTGTGACCTACGCCAGCTCGAGCCAAGTGGTCACCACGCCACAAAACAACACTGCTTTTGCCAGCACCGCCCCTGCGACCAACCCCGGGTATACCTTCCCCGGTGGTGTACCAACTGCACCAGCCACTGCTTTTGACACCGATGTCAGCGTCAACGGTGCAGCCTTGCCAGCCACACCAAATGGCGATGCCCCAGCTGGCGTTCCAACCCCAATTACCTTGACACCTGCGCCTGTGGTTGATGTGATTAAGAGCGCCACCGCGCCAACCCTTGTGACTCCGGGTAACAACGCAACTTATGATGTGCCATTCACGGTGCGAGTGCAAAACACGGGTGCTGTGAACATCAACAACGTCCAAGTCAACGACTTACTGAGCGGCGTTGGAGGAACATTCGCTACCGGAACGCCAACCGTAACCATTCAAACCGCTGCGGCGATTGGTGGTGGCAGCGCACCAAGTTGCGTGGTGGCAACTCCTGCCTTTACTGGCGCTGGAGCAACCACTGCCCTGCTGAACGGAACAGGAACACTCACCCCTGGTCAATTCTGCGTGATTACTTTTACGGCTCGAGTTGACTACACCACACCTGGCAATGTCCCAGTTGCGGTTCAGAACAACACCGCTCGAGCCTCGAGTACAACCCTTGCAGCTGGAACACCTAATCAAGGCTTCACGTTCCCCGGAGGAGTGGCTACACCACCAGCAAACCTTGCTGATTCAGACATCAGCGTGACAGGTTCAACCGTACCAACCACTGGTAATGGTGATAACCCAGCAGGTGTGCCAACCCCCGTTACCTTCGCGCCAAGCCAAGAAATTGGTGTGACCAAAGGCGTTGGAACACCAGTACAAGTTGCACCAAATCAATTTGATATTCCGTACAGCATCCGAGTTCAGAACACCAGTGCAACTCAAACCGCGACGAATGTTCAAGTCTCGGATAACCTCGTCACCACTTTCCCAACGGCAACTGCTCGAGTGATTCAAGTTGCACCAAGCCTTGACCCAACCGGAACTGGTACATGCACGATTGCAACCGCACCTGTTTATAACGGAATTGGCAATAACAACTTACTAACAGGCAGTAATAGCCTAACCACTGGACAATTCTGTGTGATTAGGTTCACTGCAAGGATTACTTTCCCAGCAGGTGCAATCGCCCAACAGGACAACAATGCAGTGGCAAGTACAGCTGCAACAGTTGGTGGAACACCAATTGCTACCGATAACTCGAGGGTCAGCCCACTTGATGGCAGTGGCAACCCAACACTTGTACCAGCCTCAAACGACCCAGTCGCTGTGACTCCAGTCACTCCAATTAGACAAGTGATTGCAGTGACCAAGAGTGCCGCCGCTGCAACAGCCTTATCGCCAAAGAGCTTCACCGTGCCTTACACCGTTCGAGTTGCCAACACTGCAACTGTTGACGCGACCAATGTTCAAGTCAATGACTTGCTTGGCACAGGTGCAGGCAGTACCTTCAATGGTGCCTCGAGCGTAACCATCAGTGCCTTTAACATCACCCCCGGCGGTGGTGCTGTCGCCGCTGACTGCGCGGGACCAACCCCAGCCTTTGACGGTGTGACCAACACCGCGATGCTGGCTGGTAACACCAACTTGGCAGCCAACGAAAACTGTGTTATCACCTTTACGGCAACCGTGACTTACCCAACCGCAGCCAGTGTGCCAACTGCTGCACAGCAAAACTCGGCATTTGCCAGCACCACTCCCGGTGTAGGCACAAACCTTGGTTACACTTACCCAGGTGGAGCGCCAACCGCTCCTGCGACGGCACTCAGCACTGATCAATCCAACAGCAGCACGCTTGTTCCAACCGACCCAGTTGGCAATACCCCGACCCCAACTCCATTGCCAATCCCACAAACAGTAGATGTGGTTAAGTCCGACACCAGTGTGGTTGTGGTATCAGGCAACCCAGCCGCCTTTGATGTGACCTATGCGATTCGGGTTGGTAACACAGGCGCAGTCAATGCAACCAATGTTCAAGTCAACGACTTATTGACAGGCGCAGGTGGAACGTTCGCCACCAACAGTCCAACTGTGACCATTCAAACCCCTGCTGCAATTGCAGGTGGCAGCGCACCGAGTTGTGTGGTCGCAACGCCAGCTTACAATGGCGGCACCAACAATGCCTTGCTGAATGGAACTGGAACGCTCACCCCCGGACAGTTCTGTGTTATCACCTTCACAGCTCGAGTGAATTATACGACCGCTGCCAATGTTCCAAGCACACCACAAAACAACACAGCTTTTGCCAGCACACTAGCAGGCGCAAACGCAACGGGTTACAGCTATCCAGCTGGACTTCCAACTCCACCAGTTGGAGCGCTCGAAACTGATACCAGCACCGATGTCGTCAACGCTGTAATTGGAGGCTTACCAACCGATGGTGGCACGGACACCCCAGCCGTAACCCCTGTCAGCTTTGTACCGGGTCAAGAAATTGGTGTGACCAAAGGCGTTGGAACACCAGTGCAAGTTGCACCAAATCAATTTGATATTCCGTACAGCATCCGAGTTCAGAACACCAGCCCAACAGTCAATGCGACCAATGTGCAAGTCTCAGATAACTTAATAACCACCTTCCCAACTGCCACAGCTCGAGTGATTCAAGTTGCGCCAAGCCTTGACCCAACCGGAACTGGTACATGTACCATTGCTACAACACCGGTTTACAACGGAATTGCTAACAATAACTTACTCACTGGCAATAATAATCTGACCCCCGGACAATTCTGCGTGATTAAGTTCACCGCAAGGATTACCTTCCCAGCAGGTGCAATTGCCCAACAAGACAATACTGCTGTTGCAACGACCTCGGCGACTTTGGGTGGACCAGCACTGACCACCGATAACTCGAGGGTCAGCCCACTTGATGGCAGTGGCAACCCAACACTTGCACCAGCTTCAGGCGACCCAGTCGCTGTGACTCCAGTCACTCCAGTTCGTCAAGTCGTGGATGTGGTCAAGAGCGCAGGAGCAGCAGTTGCTGTTGGCGCTCCAGCTGACCCATTGCGTACTTTTGACGTTCCTTATACGGTGCGGGTCGGTAACGTTGGTGCGACCACACTGACCAATGTTCAAGTCAATGACTCGTTGCGGAACACCTTCCCAGACTTGGGTGGTAACAACCCAACCTTGGCAATCCAAGCCGCACCGGCGTACACCATCACCCCCGGATTTGCAGCACCTGCGGCTGCCAACCCAACTTGCGGTGCGCCAAGCACAACCTATGATGGCATCACCAACACAGCCATGCTGGCTGGTACAAATACCTTGGCACAAGGACAATTCTGTACCATCACTTTCACAGTGCGTGTGCAGTACGCCAACTCGAGCCAAGTTGTCACCACAGCACAAAACAACAGTGGTTTTGCCAGTACTGCACCAATTGCAAACCCTGCTGGTTACACTTTCCCTGGTGGCGTGCCAACACCTCCAGCCAATGCGATTGACACCGATACAAGTAAGAACGGCACAGCTCTGCCAGTCACACCTGATGGTGATGTTGCACCAAATCCAGAACCAACACCAATTACCCTGACACCTGCGCCTGTGGTTGATGTGATTAAGAGTGCAACCGCGCCAACCCTTGTGACCCCTGGTAACAACGCAACTTATGATGTCCCATTCACTATCCGAGTGCAAAACACGGGTGCTGTAAACCTCAACAACGTCCAAGTCAACGATTTACTGAGCGGCGTCGGAGGAACATTCGCTACGAACGCGCCAACCGTGACAATTCAAACCGCAACTGCGATTGGTGGTGGCAGCGCACCAAGTTGCGTGGTGGCAACTCCTGCTTTCACTGGCGCTGGAACAACCACTGCTCTGCTAAACGGAACGGGTACACTCACTCCTGGTCAATTCTGCGTGATTACTTTTACAGCTCGAGTTAATTACGGCACACCTGGCAACGTCCCCGTTACCGCTCAGAACAACACCGCTCGAGCCTCGAGTACGACCCTAGCTCCAAACACAGCTAACCCTGGATTTACCTTCCCCGGAGGAGTGGCGACACCACCAGCAAACCTGGCTGATTCAGATATCAGCGTGACTGGTACAACCCCTCCAACCACTGGTAATGGTGATAACCCAGTTGGTGTGCCAACCCCTGTGACCTTCGCTCCTACCCAAGAAATTGGTGTGACCAAAGGCGTTGGAACACCAGTACAAGTCGGACCGAATCAATTTGATGTTCCGTACAGCATCCGAGTTCAGAACACCAGTGCAACTCAAACTGCGACGAATGTTCAAGTTTCAGATAACCTCATCACAACTTTCCCAACTGCAACTGCTCGAGTCATTCAAACCGGACCAACGCTTGATGGTAGTGGAACTGGTACATGTACCATTGCAACCGCACCTGTGTACAACGGAATCGGTAATAATAATCTGCTAACTGGAAGTAACAGCCTGACCCCTGGTCAATTCTGCGTGATTAAGTTCACGGCTCGAATCACCTTCCCTGCTGGTGTGATCGCTCAACAAGACAACACTGCCGTGGCAAGTACTGCTGCAACAGTTGGTGGAACACCGATTGCCACGGATAACTCGAGGGTTAGTCCACTTGATCTTGTGACTGGAAATCCAACTGTTGCACCAGCAGCGGGTGATCCTGAAGCTGTGACTCCTGTCACACCCGTCCGACAAGTCGTAGATGTGGTGAAGAGCGCAGGAGCAGTGACCCGAGTAGATAACCGCACCTTCGATGTGCCTTATACCGTGCGGGTTGGTAATGTTGGCACAACCCCATTAACCAATGTGCAGGTCAATGATTTCTTACGTAGCACCTACCCAGATTTGGGTGGCAACAACCCGACACTTGCAATCCAAGCTGCACCTGCATACACCATCATCCCCGGATTTGCTGCACCTGCTGCTGCAAACCCAACTTGCGGTGCGCCAAGCGCAACTTACAACGGAATCACCAACACGGCGATGTTGGCTGGTACAAACGGTTTAACCCAAGGGCAATTCTGTACCATCACCTTTACCGTGCGTGTGCAGTACGCCAATACCAACCAAGTGGTGACAACGCCGCAAAACAACACAGCCTTCGCCAGCACCGCACCAACTGCTAACACAACTGGCTACTCAGACCCAGTCACACCACCCGCCAATGCGCTTGATACCGACATCAGCAAAAACAGCGCTGCTTTGCCAGCCACACCTGATGGCGATCCTGCACCAAATCCAGATCCAACCCCAAGCACCCTGACGCCAAACCCAGTGATTGACGTTGTTAAATCCGATACTTCAGTGGTTGGTGTCTCGGGCAACCCAGCCGCCTTTGATGTGACCTATGCCATTCGCGTTGCCAATACGGGCGCGGTCAATGCCAGCAACGTACAAGTCAACGACTTCCTGACTGGTGCGGGCGGAACATTCGCCGCAGGGGTTTCCACACCTCCAACGGTCACGATTCAAACCGCTCCAGCCATTGCTGGCGGTTCAACTGGTACATGTACGGCCAATGCTGCGTACAGTGGCGCACAACCAACCGACTCGAGACTGCTGACTGCGGGTTCACTGACCCCTGGGCAATTCTGTATCATCACCTTCACAGCTCGAGTCAATTACACCACCAGCGCCAATGTGCCAAGCACACCACAGAACAACACGGCACTTGCCAGCAACACCCCAACTGGACCAAATGCTGGTTATACCAACCCAGCCACGCCACCAGTCGGCAACAACGCAACCGATACCAGCACCGATGTGACCAACGCTGCCACGGGTGGCACACCACCAAACGGCAACTCTGACACCCCAAGTCCAACTGCTGTAACCCTTGTGCCACCACAAGAAATTGGTGTGGTCAAAGGGGTTGGCGCACCAACCCAAATCAGCACCAATGTCTTTGATATTCCGTACAGCATCCGTGTTCAAAACACAGGTGCAGTCCCAGCCACCAATGTCCAAGTCACCGATGATTTGGCTGCTACCTTCCCGACTGCCACTTCTCGAGTGATCCAAGGCACGCCAACCGTAACTGGTATTGGCGCACCAACCGCTGCTACAGCGGCTCAATGTGCTTTGAACGGTGGCTTTACTGGTATCGCACCAAATACCAATGTTCTGGCAGGCGATCAGACCCTGAACACCCAAACCACCACCAACCAAGGTTGTGTCGTGCGCTTTGTTGTGCGAGTGACTTTCCCAGCCGCTCCAGTGGTACTTGCTACCCAGAACAACAGCGCTGTTGCAACCACGGCTGCAACTCCAGGTGGAGCAGCACTGGCAACGGATACCAGCACCAACAGCCCACTGGATGGCAGCGGAAATCCAACCTTAGCGCCAGTTGTTGGGGATACGCCAAGCGTTACCCCTGTTACACCAGTCCGCCAACGAATTGATGTGGTCAAAGCCATCACCACACCACCTGGCATCACCCAAACAGGTGCTACCCCAGCTGAACAAGCCCGTACATTCCTTGTTCCATATACCTTGCAAGTGATTAACCGCGCCAGTGTTGATGCCACCAATGTCCAAGTCACCGATGATCTGTCCGCTACTTTCCCGGGTGCAACAGTCACCATCAGCACGGCAGCTGCAACCACCACAGTCGGTGGTGCAACCGTAGCCCAATGTGCAGTCGCAAGCCCAGCCTTTGATGGCACTGGTAACAACAACTTGTTGGTCGGAAATCAGACCCTGACAACCAACCAAGGATGCAGCATCACCTTTGTGGCTCGAGTTGAATACCCAACCTCGTCAGCTGTACCAACCGCACCTCAAAACAACACAGCAACCGCCAGCACCGCCACAACCCCCGGTGGTACAGCACTGACCACCGACAACAGCACCTCGAGCCTGACCCCACCAGCCACCCCAAATGGTGACCCACCCGGACCAACCCCAACCCCATTCACCCCTGCTCCAGTGTTGGATGTGATTAAAGCCGCTACGGGTGCTGCCGTACCAGTCACAGGTATCGCCCCACAAGTTGGCTTTGATGTGCCGTACACCATCCGCGTACTGAACTTAGGTACAACCACCGTTTCTCGAGTCCAAGTCTCTGACTTGCTCCGCTCGAGTGATGGAACAGGTGGCGCGTTCCCGAACTCGGTGAGCGCAGTTCCACAAGGTGCAATCAACCGCACTGGAACAGGTACGCCAGCCGCAACCTGCACTGTACCTGGTACGGCTTACAATGGCAATGCTGCCACAGCCCTTTTGTCGGGCGCGGACAATCTGGCTGCTGGTCAAGGCTGCACCATCACCATGACCGTGCGCGTGATTTACGCCAATGCCGCAGCTGTACCAACCACACCACAAAACAACACTGCTTTTGCCAGCGGTAATCCAACTGCTCTCGGCAATAACCCTGGTTACACCTACGCGGCAACTGGAACACCAACTGCACCAGCAGGAGCAGTCACCGACATCAGTGTGGATGGCACAACCGTTCCGACCACCGCCAAAGGCGATAACAATACAGGAACACCAACCCCGATTAACTTTTCTGCCGAACAGATTTCGGTTGTGAAGAGCGCTGGAACAGTTGTTCAGACTGGACCACTAACCTTCACTGTGCCGTACACAATCCGAGTTGCGAACACTGGCAATACTGCCTTACCAAATGTGCAAGTCTCGGATAAACTCAGTGGTATCGGCGGAACATTCAACCCCGCCTCGAGTGTCGCAGTCAGTGGTTTAACTGCTTCTGGAACGGGAACTTGCACCGCGAACACCACCTTTAACGGAGGAACAAACACTGCGCTCCTAAGCAACTCGAGCCTAGCGATTGGACAAAACTGCGTGATGAGCTTCACAGCCACAGTGATCTACGCCAATGCAACTCAAGCCGCTGGAGTGAAGAACAACGCTGCACTGGCAAGCAATACCACGACTGCTAATAACCCTGGTCATAGCTATGATCCTGTGACTGGCACTCCAACCGCACCAGCCAATAACAACACCACCGATATTTCCAACGACCAAGCAATTGGAAACACCGCACCTCCAAGCAATCCATCTGGTAGTACCCCAACCCCTGTCAGCACCACACCACAACAAATTGGAGTGGTGAAAGGCGCTGGAACAGTTACTCAAACAGCACCACTGACCTTCCAAATCCCATACGCTGTGCAGATTGAAAATACTGGTACTGTGCCAGCCACCAATGTTCAAGCCACTGAGAATCTCTCGAGTGTGTTTAGTGGTGCAAGTAGCATCACCACAACTGCACCAATTAGTACAGCAGTTGCTGGTGGAACATGTACTGTGAACGCTGGCTTTACTGGAATTGGAAATAATCAATTGCTGAGTGGTAATAACACCTTTGCCGCTACTGGTGATGGTTGTATCTTGAAGTTCACTGTGACGGTGACTTACCCGAACGCTGCTGCAATCCCCAGCACACCAACACAAAATCGTGTGACAACGCAAACCAGTCAAGCTGCCAATCCGACTGGAACACAACCAGCTTTGGCGAGTGATACAAGTACAACAAGCACACTTGATCCTGTGACTGGAAATCCGAATAATCCACCGACGAGTACAGATACACCAAGTGATACACCAGTGCCGCTTGTGGCGCAACGAATTGGAGTGGTGAAGGGAGCTGGAACAGTTGTACAAACAGCACCACTCACTTTCCAAGTGCCGTACAGCATCCGTGTTCAAAACTTGGCGGCTACGACAGCCACCAACGTTCAAGTCCTCGAGAATTTAAACACCACTTTCAGCACCGCCTCGAGTATCACCGTAACCACGCCAACCCTGACCAATCTGGCAGGCGGAACATGCACGGCAGCTGCTCCAGCCTTCAATGGAACGGGCAACAATGCCTTATTGAGCGGAAGTAACACCTTTGCTGCTAATGGCGATGGCTGTATCATTAAGTTTACTGCCACAGTGACATACCCAAGCCGCGCTGCTATCCCGACCACACCAAGCAATAACTCGGTCACCGCCACAACCAGCTTGAACCCGAATCCAACTGGTTCACAACCTTTCATTGCAACCGATGACAGCACCACCAGCACCCTCGACCCAATTACAGGTGATCCAACCACACCGCCAACGCCAACCGATACCCCAGATCCAACCCCAGTTACACTTTCACCACAAAGCATTGACGTGGTGAAGACGGCTGCTGCACCAATGGTGATTGATAACCGAACCTTTGACGTGACTTACACAATTCTGGTGGGTAACACTGGAACTGTTCCAGCCACCAATGTTCAAGTGATTGAGAACCTGCGCCGCACCTACAACCTGCCAACTGCAACCAATCCAACCCTCACAATTCAAGCTCCTGGCGTAACAATCACACCAAATGGTGGGGCAACCTGTACAGCTGCCACGACCACCTTTAATGGAACTGGAAATAATGCCTTGTTGAATGGCAGCAACACATTGAATGCTGGTCAAAGCTGCACCATGACGTTTACTGTGCGCGTTCAATACGCCACTGCTGGTGATGTCATCACAACTGCCCAGAATAACTTTGCTTATGCCAGCACGACCACCACAGCTTCTAACCCCGGTACAGTTGTGCCGAATAACCCTGCGACGGCTGTGACACCACCAGCCAATGTTGTGGACAGCGATGTCTCGAGCAACAGCGCGACCTTACCAGTTGTGCCAAAAAGCGATACCCCAACTGGAACACCGACTTCGTTCTCGCAACAGAGCATTGGTGTGGTCAAGAGCGTTGGTGCAGTCGTGCAAACGGGTAGCTCGAGCTTCCGCGTGCCTTACGCCATTCAAGTGGCAAATACCAACGCGACATCTGTCGCCACCAATGTTCAAGTCTCGGATGACTTAGCACTGACCTACCCAGCTCCAGCTACCGTTACCCTTGTGCCTTCCAGCCTGACCACCAGCAATGCCACAAACTGCCCGTTGGCAACTGCGCCAGCCTTCAATGGCACGGGCAATAACAACGTATTGGTGGGAAATACCGACTTGGCAGTTGGTGCGAGCTGCATCATCAAGTTCAGTGTCAATGTCTCTTACCCAACGGTTTCAGATGTACCAACCACGCCACGCAATAACACCGCAACTGCCAGCACATCACTGACTGCTGGTGGTACACCACTGACCACCGATGACAGCACCATCAGCGCGAATGACCCAGTCACGGGCAACCCAACCACTGCGCCAAGCCCAAGCGACACCCCAAGTCCAACCCCAGTTACCTTTACACCGCAACGCCTTGGTGTGGTCAAAGCCTCGAGTGGCGCAACCCGCATCAATGTCACTACCTACACTGTGCCTTACAGTGTTCAGGTCACCAACCTTGGCACAGTCCAAGCCACCAATGCCCAAATCTCTGATAACCTGACCAGCACATTTGGTGCAGGTGCAACCATCACCATCACCAGCGCACCAAATGTCTCGAGTGGAACATGCACTGCCAATGCTGCCTTTAATGGCACAAGCAACACCAACTTGCTCAGTGGTTCAGATACCATTGCAGTTGGTGCAAGCTGCACCATTCGCTTCACGGTTCAAGTTGTGTACGCCGATGCAGCCAGCGTGCCAAGCAACACCAACAACACCGCCACTGCCACCACTTCCCTGACCCCGAATGGACCACCAATCAGCTCAACACCATCCACCACCCGCACTCCAAATCCAAGTGGTGACCCAACCACCCCTCCAACCACAACCGATACCCCAAGCCCAACGCCAGTACCGTTTAACCGACAAGTGGTGGATATCGTCAAGAGCGCAAGTGCAGCTGTCCAACCCAGCCCTGCGCTACCGATTGTGACCTATACCTTCACAACCCGCATCGGTAATACAGGTGCAGTCCCAGCCACCAACGTTCAAGCATCAGATAACTTTGTTCGCGCTTTGAACTTGGGCAGCCCAACCCTGACCATCACCAGCAACATCGCAGTTGGTGTGAACGGTGCAACCTGCACCGCACAAGCCGCTGCAACGGTACTCTCGAGCAATAACTTATTGGTTGGATCGGATACCTTAGCACCCACACAGAGCTGCACCATCACCACTGTGGTCAGTGCAACCTATGCCAACCAAGCCGCAATCCCACTTGTGATCCAAGTGAATACCGCTTACGGAAGCAGCGCCTCTGGACCAAACACGGGTTACACCATTCCGAACAATCCAGCCACCAGTGTCACTCCACCAACCAACGCACTTTCGACCGATGTCTCGAGCAACAGCCAGACCCTGCCAGCTATACCAAACAGCGATACCCCAACTCCAACCCCGATTGTGCCAATTGTGCCGCCTGTTGGCGAATTGCGTGTACCAGTCTTTAATGACCTGAACGGCAATGGCATCCGCGATCCAAACGAAACGCCAATTGTCGGCGCAACCGTTACCTTGTACGAAGTTGACCCAGTCACCAATCAAATCCGCCGCGATCCATCTGGTGTGCCAATTCGCTTACGCGACATCAATGGCAATCTGATTCCACCAGTCAAAACTGATTCAACCGGTGTAGCCGTGTTCCCAAATACACCAACTGGGCTGGTTGGTATCGTGGTTACAGACCCAAGCGGTCAAGTGCTGACCACTGGAAATAATTTCCAAGCCTTCAATGTCTTGCCTGCCCAAGTCAATACTGCCCCTGCGGTTGGTTATGTCCCACCAGCTATTTTGTTGACCCTTGTTCCAGACCGAACCCAAGTCACGCCAGGCGACCCGCTGAGTTATACCTCGGTGATTACCAACACCACACCGGGTACATTGACACCGTTGGTCAACCCTGTGTATACCGTAACGCTACCGAAAGGCGTGCTTTACAATCCAAATGTTCCAATGACAATCACAAGTCCAAGTGGCGCAGTCACGGTCATAGACCCAAGCCGTATCACCGTGACTACCAATCCAACGGGTCAACAGGTCTTAACTGTCAGATTGCCGAATAACCTGAACAACAATCAGCCGCAGACGATTAAGTTTGATACCATCGTTGGTACAAACGTTGAAACCAACAAGCCACTGATTGCTGAAGCTACAGTTGTTGGCGATGCCGTAACCCAAGACCCAATCAATCCGTTGCAGCCAATTCGTGTGACCGCCTCGAGTCCAACCATTGCAGCCGCCGCTGTGAAAATTAACTTAGGCGTGTTCGACAATAAGACCGTGATTCTTGGGCGCGTCTACTTCGATGCCAACAACAACAACAACTTTGACCCAACTGAGAAACCATTGCCCGGCGCTCGAGTTTACTTCTCTGATGGACGCACCGCTGTCACCGATGCAAACGGAAGATACAACATTCCAAATGTTGCCCCTGGTACATATGCGATTCGCCTTGACCCAGTGACTGCTCCATACACTGTCAGGCGTGTCCCAGAAGACCAAGGCGCACCAG
Organism: Deinococcales bacterium; assembly: GCA_013298185.1. Lineage (GTDB taxonomy): Bacteria > Deinococcota > Deinococci > Deinococcales > JAAFIG01 > JAAFIG01. Next base: position 926 of record JAAFJQ010000039.1, on the reverse strand, counting down.
GTACCCGCCATGTTAAGGTCGGCGAAGTTGGCGGTATCATCAACGCCGACTTCTCGCTCACGCCACCGACAGGTGCAGCTGTGAAAGCCCGTAGCACAACCGTCCAACGCGGACCAATTACTCTGCAAAAGAGCATGGTACAAGGTGGAGCTGGCTATGCTGTGACCATCAAAGTCACCGTCGAGAAAGCAGTCAACAACTTGCAAATCACCGATCCATTGCCAAGCAACTCGAGCCGTGGTCCTGTGACCCTGAATGGTACAACTGTCAGTCCAAGCGTTTCGGGCAGTACAATCACCATTCCGGGTACGGTGGCAGCAGGCACGTACACCTTGGTTTACCCGCTGTTTAGTGCGCTTGCTCCTGATTTGGCACTAACTGACCCTGACATCAGCTATGAAGAAATCTTTATACTGATTCCGATGAAGTTAGAAACAACCCCGACCCTCGAGCCGAGCATGAACCCAATTCTCGAGACGACTGACAGATCGTTGCCATCCGCTTCTCCTCCCACCGTGCTTGGCGCGGTGGAGGAGTCCCCTGAATACAGCCGTATGTTCGGCGACGAGGTGATTCAATGAATCCGCTACGATTCCTTCGCCGTTCAAAGGCGGCTCCACAAAAAAGCACAGCTCGAGCTTTGGTTCTAAGTGCCTTATTGCTTGGTTCTGCTACTTTGGTTCTGGCACAGGGCAGCACCACCCCAATTCGGATTGGCACACCAGATTCTCCGATCAGCAACCCGTCTGGGCAGCCAACCAAACCAAGCAATCCAGTAACACCCCAACCAACCAAACCATCAACAGCACAACCTACGAAACCAGCAACAGCTCAGCCTAGTCAACCCGCAACAGCTCAACCCACAAAACCAGTAACCCAGCCAAGTCAAACATCGACTGCACAGCCCGCGAAACCTGCAACACCCC
>JAAFJQ010000389.1 GCA_013298185.1 Deinococcales bacterium | reverse complement strand
CTTGCCATACGAAAGCGCTCCGTGAATGGCGGCACTGACTTTGGTTGGATTATGGGCGTAATCATCCACCAGCAGGGCATCTTGGAATTGTCCAAGAATCTCCCAACGCCGACCAGCCCCACGAAATTCTGCCAATGCCGCCGCCGCTCTGTGCAAATCCAAGCCCTCGAGATGCGCCACGGCTAAGGTCGCCACAGCGTTCAGAACGTTATGCTCGCCTGGAACGAGCAACTGCACATCCACCAAGTTTTCACCATGCAAAGACAATGTAAACTTGGGTTGACCGCCCTCAAGGTGAAGGTTGGTAGCGCGATAATCACCGCGTTTGATGCCGTAACTGACGGCGTTATCCAAACAGTCTTGTAAAATTTGCTCGAGCGAATCCCAATCAGCGCAGTACACCACGCGCTTTGCATTCTGCGCGAATGCTCTGAACGCCAAATGCAAATCCTCAACGCTGGCATGGTAATTGTTACGAACATCATCCTCGTCCAAGGCAACATGGTCATCTTCGATGTTGGTGATGATCGCAATATCCGACACAACCTTCGCAAAAAGCGGATCGGACTCGTCTATTTCGGCAATAAAATGCGCCCCTGTACCAACTTTGGCATTGCCACCAATCGCTGCGACCTCGCCACCGACAGCCGCAGTTGGGTCAGCCCCGCAACCCTCAAAGACACTGGCAACCATGGCACTGGTGCTGGTCTTCCCATGCGTTCCTGCCACTGCCACACCACGCTTCTGGCGCATCAAATCAGCCAGTAATTCAATTCGCCGCATCACCGTCTGACCCTGCGCTCGAGCAAGTAGCACCTCGGGTTCATCGGCTCTGATACCCGTGGACAACACCAGTGCATCCACACCCACCAAATGCGCCACATCATGCCCGTGTGCCACTGGAATCCCCGCCGCACTGAGTTCCCTCGTCTTATCAAAAACATTCTTATCGCACCCAGAAACCCGATGCCCAAACGCCTGTAAAATCAGCGCCAAACCACTCATGCCGATTCCGCCAATATCCATCAAGTGGTAGTGCATGGAACTCCTTCGGAGGCGGGTAAAAGGCATAATTTGATACCGCAAAACCCATTCTGAATCTGACTTAAAATAAAATTGGTGAATCGTTGGGCGAGGCATGCCTCGCCCCTACGGCGAAAATCTTGCACGAAACCGTAGGGGTTAGGCATGCCTAACCCTTTTAGAGTCAATGATGATTCATTCTTAAATTGGAAAATCATCGTTCGGTACACGGCAAAAAACGAAAGGGTTAACCTTTCACCTTTCACCTTTTGCCTTTTGCCTTCTTTCATAACCCCTCGAGTATTGCGTCAGCTAAGCGTTTTGCTGCTCCTGCTGGACTGTTTTTCTGCACGGTCATTCGCCAATTGGCAAGGTGAGCCGTGTCAAAGCATGACAGCATACCGTGTATCAGTTTAGAGTCAAGACCCTTGGCTTCTTGTTCAAGGTCGGGTTCTAAAATGCACAAGCCAGCCCCTCGAGACTCGAGGGCTTGGGCGTTTTTGACTTGGTGATTTTCGCTGCTGCTTGGCAGTGGTACAAGTGCCAGTGGCACACCATGAAAAGCAGCATCGGCGATGGTACTCATGCCCGCCCTTGTGATGGCAAAATCGGTCATGCTCCAAGCGGCGCTGCCATCCACAAATTCAGCGCATTTATACCACTCGAGGTGCGCCACTCGAGGCGCGACTTCCTCGAGTCTGCCACGACCTGTTTGATGCAGGACTTGAGCGTTTTTACCGGTTAAGGCTCGCTCGAGCAGGGGCGGGAGGAGGGTGTTTAGGCGCACACTGCCTTGTGAACCGCCCATGACCAGCACCGTGAATTTATCAGGCTCGAGGTTGAAATGCGCTCGAGCTTCTAAGCGCGGGATGATGGTTTCACGGACAGGCATTCCAACCACAGGGGTTTTGATGTCAGGCAGGTAAGCCTTGGTTGCCTCGTCTGCCAAAGCCACGACTCTGGCTCGAGCTGCGAATAAGCGCGTGACCAAACCGGGATAGGCGTTGGCTTCGTGCATGGACAAGGGTTTCGCAGCGAACAACGCTCCTGCCATACCGGGGAAACTGGCAAAACCACCAAAACCAACCACGCAATTGGGATTGTATTTTTTCACCACAGACGCAGCATCAAAAAAACCCATGAAGGCATTCCAGAGTGCCACGGGATTGGGGCGGGAACGGTCTAGTTTACCGGCTCGGACACCAAAGAACTCGAGGGATTCTTCGGCTGCAAGGCGTTCTTCCATGCCGCCATTTGCGCCAATCAGAGCCGATTCGATGCCGCGCAGTTTGAGTTCTCGAGACAAAGCAATGGCAGGGAAAATATGCCCTGCTGTTCCACCCGCCGCGAGAAGGATTTTCATGCTGCCCTTTTTGGGATTTGAGCAAAATCAAGTTCTTGAATTTGGAATGAAACATCATTGGCAGTCAAGGGCGAGGCAAGCCCCGCCCCTACGGTTAAAACCATATCCAGTCGTAGGGGTTGAGCTTGCCTAACCCCTCCATTCCCAGATTTCTTTTCTGGATAAACCTTCGGTGCATTTTCTCTTTCATCTTTAGC
>JAAFJQ010000387.1 GCA_013298185.1 Deinococcales bacterium | reverse complement strand
ACCTGTGGCTTCGTCGGTTTGGACTTCGACCACTGGGGTTGGGTCTAAGTTCAGTGCGCCCATTGGTGGGGCGTACAGAAAAGCATCTTCTTCTAACCCCTCGAGTGTCGCCTCGAGATGGTCGAGGTTTTCGGTCGTGTCGGCGCGTTCAAGGGCTTTGAAGGTTGTGTCCAAGACCGAAAGCGAAACTGGGAAGCTCATCTCAGCAGCCGTTTTGGCAAGTCCAGCCAAACGATTTGCCACTCGAGCCAAATGCACGGCGCTGTTGGCTTGAGCAATTTTCTCGAGGTTCTTTGAGCCGCTTTCTAACTCGCCGAGTGGCACGGCTTTGGCATTGGCGGATAAACGCGACACCAAGGCGGTTACTTCTTGTTGGAAGGGTTCTAGGGTCACAATCGGGCAGCCTCTCTTTCTGTTAAGTCCATTCTACTTGAAAAGTATCACACAAGCGTCACACGAGTATAAGACAAAAAACCGCAACCCCAAGGTAAGGGCTGCGGTTTCTCGAGAATGCTGATTTAAGCGCTGGGCTGAACCACGCTTATGCGCTGGGCGGTTGCACAACGTAAATCTGATCGCCGTACAAGTCTTTGAAGGTTAGGTCAGTTCCCCATGGCATTTGGTTGATTGGGTGGACAATGCTGACATCGTGCTGCTCGAGTTTTTTCAGTAAACCGTGAATGTCATTTGTGCCTAAGACCAACAATGCCTGATGCCCGATTTGCGCCAGTGCAGTAGCTTGGGCTTCGCCCTCGAGCCAGTTGTGTGGGTTGTACAAGACCACTTCAAAGGATTTTTGCTCTGGGGCGCAGACGGTCAGCCAGCGTTGCTTTTCGCCCATCATGCTGTCATCGTGGACTTCAAAACCAAGGATGTCGCAGTAAAATGCGAGGGCTTCGTCTTCATTGCGGACGTAACGGGTGATATGGGTAACACTTGTAATCATGATGAACTCCTTTTCATAGTTATTATAAATCACTCGAGCTTAATTTGTCAAAAACATAAAAACATCTCGAGTATCGCATGATGATCAGCTTCAGCGCAGCACTACGCTGAGCGCCGTGAGGTTCCAAAACCAATGAAATGCCACGCCAGCCCAAACCGATTGGGTTTTATGGGTCAAGAAGCCGCACATCAGCCCAACAACCAAACCAAGAACCTCAAAAGCCAACGGCGGTTGGGCATGGATTTAGGATAGCAGTTTTTGACCCACCCTCGAGACTTGACAAAAAACCACTCGAGGGCTATTATTTCGGTGTTTGGCGAAATACCAAATTAAGGAGATACCATGAAATCAATTCGCTTTGCCTTTTCTACTTTACTTGCTCTTGGACTTGCTGCCCAGATTGGCACAAACGCCCAAGATCAGTATCAGCTCGAGACTCTAGAAATCCAAGTCAAAGAAGGTAATTTAAGTGGCACACTGACCGTTCCCAAAAGCAACAGCAAAATCCCCGTTGCTTTAATCATTGCAGGCAGCGGCGCAACCGACCAAAATGGTAACAGCCTTGGTAGCCCAATTCAACCTAACAGTTATACACTCTTAGCCCAAGAACTGGCTGCCAAAGGCATTGCTACCTTGCGTTATGACAAGCGCGGCATCGGCAAAAGCCGCAGCAACTTAAGCGAAGTTCAACTGCGTTTCGAGGACTTAGCCACCGATGCCAGCGCCTTACTCGAGAAGCTCAAAACCGATCTGCGTTTCTCGAGCTTCTACATCATCGGACACAGCGAAGGCAGTTTGCTCGGAATGCTCGCCGCGCAACAAAGTCCAGTCACGGGTTACATAAGCCTTGCAGGAGCAGGACAAGCCGCCGATGAAATTTTAATTCAGCAACTTAGCCCACAAGTCAGCCCCAGCCAACTCGAGGAAATCAAGCGTGTGATTGGCAGCTTAAAAAAAGGACAAGTCATTCCTGCTAAAGACATTGCCCTACCCGCGCAACTTGTAACAGCTTTATTCCGTGATAGCGTACAGCCCTATTTGATCTCATGGTTTCGCTACGACCCGAGCCTTGAAATCAAAAAACTCAAAACAAAAATCCAAATCCTCCAAGGCAGTACCGATATTCAAGTCGGTCTTGCCGACGCCAATCGTTTAGCCAGTGCCATTGGTCAGCAACCCATCATTCTCGAGGGCATGAACCATGTCTTCAAAACCGCCAGTCTTGATTCAGCTTCACAAAACCGTGCCTACACTGACCCAAAACTTCCCATCGCCCCAAGTTTGGTGTCTAACCTCGAGCGATTTGTGCTTGGAACGCCATGAACGAAATTTTTAAGGCACTGGCTGACCCCACAAGGCGCGAAATCCTGCGGGTGCTGCGCCAACGCGAACACAGCGCAGGCGAATTATCCGAATTGTTTGCGCTTTCTAAAAGCACCTTAAGCGGTCATTTCAACGTCCTCAAAGCCGCCGACCTGATTGAATTCAGCAAAACCGGCACAACCATCATGTACCGCCTTAACACCAGTATTTTTGAAGAAGTTGTCAGTCACCTGTTCGATTTTTTTGGCTCAAACCCCTCGAGTGAAACCCAACCTGAAAAAAGGAGCGAATCATGAAAACCAATCAACTCATCACCATACTCGGCGTGCTTTGGGGCATTGCTTACGGCATCT
>JAAFJQ010000386.1 GCA_013298185.1 Deinococcales bacterium | reverse complement strand
ATTCGGCAAGTATTTCAGACTGGAATGCACACTTAACTCTCGAGGTCAAAACCCGTGTCGTGCTGGCAATTTTGCGATTGAAAGCCGCACACTGCAAACTTAGGGCAGTCACGGCTGGCTCGAGCAGCATCCTGATTTACAAGCAGCTCAAATGGGGTGAGCGTCCTACTGGACAAAAATGGAAATTCGTAAGCCGCAAATGGCGGCAAGGAGTGATTTTGTGAAGACCTTAACGCCAAACACTGGACAGGTTGACCCAGTTTTGTACCCGATTCTTTTTCCAGAAGACACCACAAACGGCACTGACGGCGACGACTGGAGTGCGCTTAGTTTTGAAGATGCGGTGCAGCGATTGCTCAATCGAGTTGAAAAAAACAAGTTGGATATTGCTGCAACCTTGGCAGCTCTAAACGCACTTGTTGTGGTGAATGCTGATGATGATGCTGCAATCCTAAGCGCTGCCAACGCAATCGCCAACCACATCGCCAACACCACAGATGCACATGATGCAACTGCCATCAGTGTTGCCCTTATCGCTGGGGTATCTGGCACAAACGCTCAAACTGTGCTGACAAATCTACGAGTGCAAATTTCGGCACTCGAAACGATTAACGCGGGTACTCGGCTCACTACCCTCGAGTCCAAACAAGCTCAATCCTTTACGCTTTCTATAGCTGACAACCCCGGATACACCTCTGGTACAAATTACGGTGATGGTGCAAACTCAACAATTGCGTTGGGCAATTTTTCTGTCCCCGCAGCATTTCAAAATAAGCGTGTTTTGGCAACAGTTAGCGCGTTTAACAACAAAAACCCCGAAGACGGTAGCCACAATCTATATCTTCGATTCAGTGGCACATCTGCACCATATCCAAGCAATGCGTTTATGTTGGTTGGTTCGATTGTTGTACCATCTGACGCTGATCCAAACTATGTTTTGTGTGGGTCAGGAATTTTGATGCTACCAAACACATCTCATTTGTTGCATTTGGATTTGACCACAACCAACCCAATCGGGTTGGGGGATTCAGACGCGCAAACAGTTGTAGTGACGTTGATTGAGTTGTGACGTTACCCATCACCTAAAAATCATCAAAAACTTAACCTCGAGACGATTAAACGACTCGAGGTTTTTTCATTTCTCGAGATGATGCAACAACGGAGGCACTATGGCAACCAAACCAGTTTATTACTACCCAGTTCTTCCAATGAATAAATACAGTGTCCAAGACGGCACAGAGTTCTTATCCGATGCTTATGAACGCATCACAGGAAGTCTGCACAGTGGCGCAGACTTCAACGCGCTGACCAGTGGGGATTCTGACCTCGGGCATCCAATCCATGCGATTGCTGATGGAGTTATCGAGTTTGCAGGTCGCGCTCGAGCTTGGGGCAACATCATTGTGATTAAACACGTTGGTCTGGGCGTGTGGAGCATGTATGCCCACAACAAAGATAATTTGGTTACTCGAGGGCAAAAAGTACATGCTGGTCAGGTCATCGGTACGATTGGTAAAGGTGAGCCTACTCAAAAGCTACCAAAAGGGCGGTTTTTAGCACACCTGCATTTTGAGATTCGCTTAAAAGGCACAAATGAAATACCCGCGAATTTTTGGGCAAGTGCGGCATTCTCGAGGGCTAAGGCGCTCGAGTTCATCCAAGCCAATTATGTAGACCCTGAGAAATTCCTTGAGAAAATCAAAGCCCTTAAAACACTCCCCGATGATTAAGGAGGTGGTCTTATTTCTCGTACCCGCCGCGTGAGAGCGGACAGCATCAAAACTCGAGTTTGAATGTGGCGAATTAACCGCCACGCAAGGAGCAAGTGAATGAAAAACGATAATCATAATTTCAAAACTTTCAACACTGTTTGGCTGTTTATTTTTGCAGTGGTTGCAATAGTTGCATTGTTTTTTGCCATTCTGCCAACTGCTCGAGCCGAGGGCGCAGACTTGCTGATTCGCTCGAGTGACCTTGTGGCAACCACCGCAAAAATAACTGACGCAAATCTCGAGATACCGCCAATGGACAACATCATCACCGACCAAGGCGCGGCGTGGTTCTTAGTGATTGCACTGGTTGCAGCGCTTGGTGTGCCGTTCACACGCAAAGCAGTGGATTTTGTTCTCGAGCGTGGCAATTTGGCAAAAAAGATTAAAAAAGATTGGCGCATTCTGCTGGCATTTGGATTTGCGCTGGGCTGGACAGTGTTTATGTTCCAAGATGGCATTTTGAACATCGCGGCGCTGGCGTTGCTTCCTGTATGGCAAAGTGTGCTGGTTGTATCAGTGATGATTACCTTAGCAGCATCTGGAACGGTTGACGGTGATACTCGAGCGCAGAAGAAAGCCGTGAAATTAGCGCTGACTGATTATGTGGATGATTCAGAGTTTGGTGATGGTGAACCACGAAAAGGTAGCATCAAGGAGTATTCGTGAGCCGTCGTGTCACAGCCGCAATACTGGCTGTCGCAGCACTGGGCGCTGCTGGTATGCAAATGCCCAGCCAACTCGAGCAGCAACGCGCCCAAGAACAACGTGCAGCCGAAACTCGAGCCACACCAACCAACCAACAGGCGCAGCAGAACTCGAGCCAACCAGCACCCGCTAAGCCAAGCCCAGTCAAG
>JAAFJQ010000388.1 GCA_013298185.1 Deinococcales bacterium | reverse complement strand
CGGTGTGCCATCGTCGTGTAAATCAACTTGAGTGCGTTGCGCCATGATAAATTCTTTCTCTCCGTGAAGACCCCAGAGCCTGCCGGCTGCGGGTTAATGCATGAGTACATGCATAACCGAGGAGTGCCTCCGGCGGCCTGGCTGGGGCCTTGATTTAAAAAGTTTCCCAATGCCACCCAGTTATACGGGAGCGGGGAATTTACAGAAAGAATGTTGCACTAGCCAGCGACTTGGCGCACTTGGGCATCTGTGTCTTTACTGGCAATCAGTATTTCCTGATAAGCGGCAGTTGTTTTTACTGCGGATAAGAATAAAGGCTTACACTCGTTTTCTGCCGCCAAGGACCGTAAGAGTATGAAATAGAAGCACTTAAGTAACGCACCGAAGCCGTTGAATTCAGGTTTTGGAAAAAATTACCCGTAAATGTACCTGATGCATAAACTTTACCCGTGTAACGGGTTTTTACTTCATAGCGAATAACTGGATAATTAGAAGAAGATGGGTCATCAAGCGCAGTACCAGCGACAATTACAGCATCTCGATTTGCGGGTACAAAAGTTGCAGGTGTCGTACAACGATAGTCACCAGCAAAACTACAGGATACATAATCAAAAGCATAAGAACTCTGTGTAGCAAAAAGACAAAAAACCGCAGCAGTAGCTGCCAAAGACTTCTTGAACATATTCATCATTACTCTCCAATACAAGTTTAAAAAATGAAAACAAAATTAAGCGTAGTCAAAAACTACACCGACCACTTACACAAGCATCTCAATCACCAGAGGGTGAATTGAGTTGCTTGGGATTCTTCTGATCGCCAAAGCCGCGGCAGGGATTAATTTTCTGAATGAACTCATGATTTAACTCCAATATAAAGAAATGTAAAAATTACCTGTGGAAATACAGGTAAACCCCCAAAAGCTGCCGGATTGCAGATATTGGGGTGCACCAAAAACAGCCTCGCGTGAGGCTGCCTAGGTTTGGGATTGTTCGCCATTGCCTGAGCCGCAGCTTGCAGATCCGACAACAACTCAGAGTGCACCAATAGCTATACTTAAGTCACCTGGTACTTGGTTAGCTCTTGAAGCATACGCTTTCAATTTACGGGAAAAAGGCGTTTTCGGTAACATACCATAGTAGTTATGGCCAAGTTGTCTAGACCAATAAACTGCACCTGTTACAACACCCTTGATTTGAAAATTACCAATTATGCTATCTAAGCTGGTAGAATTATATATGCCTACGAGTACAAAAGGATTTACATTTGCACCTATAGAGACCACGCCTGTTTCGCAAGAGGCTGCATTGCCGACGGAGCAACTCTCGGCACGTGCACTTGAGTTCATCCCAAAACATAGCATCAATGCCGCAACAGGCATCATTTTTTTCAAGGTTAACATGGTTTAACTCCAATATAAAGAAATGTAAAAATTACCGGTGGCAATCCAGATAAACCCCCAAAAGCTGCCGGATTGCAGATATTGGGGTGCACCAAAACAGCCTCGCGTGAGGCCGCCTAGGTTTGGGACTGCTCGCTGTTGCTTTAGGCCACAGTTTGCAGTGAATTTCATCAACGACGTTCATCAGCGCGCTGCCTGTGCTTGGGTAGCCATGGCAGCGGCTTTTTCAAACTGTGCCAAGCCAGCCTGATAAGCGGCGTACTCGGTTTCATTCAGATCAAAAGCGCGGCAGATTCATTCGTAACCTATAGATATTTGCGTTGTCTGCTGTCGCCAAGAACCGCTAATGAATGAACCACGAGCACGTAATTGACGAGAAAAAACCGTTGATTGCAGGGGTACGTAAGCAGTTCCCGTAAATGTACCTGATGCATAAACCATACCTGTTATAACGCCTTTAACATCGTAGCGGATAACTGGATAATTAGAAGATGCTGGGTCAGCAAACCAAGTATCAGCGAAAAACGAAGCTTTTCTATTTGCAGGTAGATTAAGTATAGGTGTGTAACAATGCTCGTCACTAGTAAATCTGCATTGTGCATATTCAGCAAACGCGTTTGTTCCCAAGCCCAGCATCAAAGCTGCGGCAGCAACAGGGATTAGTTTTCTGAATGAACTCATGGTTTAACTCCAATATAAAGAAGTGAAAAAATTACCTGTGGAAATACAGGTAAACCCCCAAAATCTGCCGGATTGCAGATATTGGGGTGCACAAAAACAGCCTCGCGTGAGGCTGCCTGGGCTTGGGATTGCTCGCCGTTGCCTGAGCCACAGCTTGCAGTGAATTTCATCAGCGCGCTGCCTGTGCTTGGGTAGCCATGGCAGCGGCTTTTTCAAATTGTGCCAAGCCAGCTTGATAAGCGGCGTACTCGGTTTCATTCAGATCAAAGCGCGGCAGATTCATCAGCGCCACATTGCGCACCTCCAAGTCTTGTCGGGTGTCACCCAACAAGGCCAGCAGGCGCTGCTTTATCGGCTCGCTGTTCAGCGAGGCGAGTGAGGTGGCTCCGATGGCTGACATGCGCACATTGGCATCGGGCTCGCCCAGCAGGCGCTGCACATCGGCCGGAAAATACCGCAGGCTTTTGTCCCAGTCGGCCAGGCGCTGGATGCTGGCTTGGACAAAAGCCT
>JAAFJQ010000385.1:1113-2654 GCA_013298185.1 Deinococcales bacterium | reverse complement strand
CCCGAGTCTCGAGACTCCTGTTTCGGCACTTTCGGGTGGGAATCAACAAAAGGTGGTGCTATCTAAATACCTTCTAAACTCACCACAATTACTCCTTTTGGACGAACCCACCCAAGGCATTGATGTTGGTGCCAAAGCCGAAATTTACACGATCATCAATGAATTAGCCCAAGCTGGCACAGCTGTCCTGCTCGCCTCGAGCGACATGCCCGAGTTACTTGCCCTGTGCGACAGAATTCTGGTGATGTGCGAAGGCAGAATCACTGGGCAACTCAGTCGCGCTGAAGCCACTTCAGAGCGTATTCTCGAGTTCGCCACCCAATTCAAAACCCAATTTCAGGAGACCCTATGATTGCCACTCCCGCCGTCAACAAACGCAACCCTTGGCTCGAGACCGCCCTCAGATTTCAGGGTTATTTAGGTCTGGTGATAGTTTTTTTAATCGGACTGATTTTCTCACCTGTGCGTGACAACAGCAATTTGTTCATTGACCCAATCAACCAAGCCAACATCCTGCGTGATGTGGCAGAAACAGGCATCATTGCAGTCGGCATGACCTTTGTGATTCTGGTCGGTGAAATTGACCTCAGCGTCGGCTCGGTCTTGGCACTGACCGCCACTTTTAGCGCTGCGATGCTGGTGCGCCTGAAATTAGACACCAGTTTGGTGATTGTGCTTGGCTTAGCTGTCGGTGGACTTTCGGGTCTGATTAACGGTGTTGTGACCACATGGGTACGAATCCCATCGTTTGTCGTGACCCTTGCAATGATGAGTTTTGCTCGAGGTTTCGCTCGTCTGGCACTTGGTGGTTTAGCCATTCCCGTCATTGCTGGTGTTGGCGGAGCGCCCGAGTTTCTTTGTTTTCTCGCAACGCTGGTTTGGCATTCCCGTGCCAGCCATTGTGATGCTGATTGTGGCAATCATAAGCGGCATTATTCTGCGCTTCACGCCATTTGGACGACATGTTTACGCTGTGGGAGGCAATCCAATCGCGGCGCGTTTATCGGGTGTACGGGTAGACCGTGTGAAAATCATAGTCTTTGTGATTTGCGGTGTCTTAACCGCGCTGGCAGGCATCATTCACGCTGCCCAACTCAACCAAGGCAGCCCCAACGATGGAGTGGGTTACGAACTGAACGCCATTGCTGCCGTGGTGATTGGTGGTACAAGCCTGATGGGTGGCATTGGCACACTGGCTGGTTCGATCATCGGCGCGTGGATGCTTGGCATGATTGATAACATTTTGGGCTTAAACAACATCAACTCGGATGTTCAACTCCTGATTAAAGGAGCTTTGATTGTCGCCGCAGTTGGCTTACAACGCTTACAACGCCGAGCATAAGGCTCGAGAACTCGAGGAGGTGATGCACAGAACAAAAATCAAACCAGATGGGTCATTCAAACTAGAAGCTAACAACCAGAAGCCAGTAGCTGAATAACCCAACAAAACCAAATCGCCCACTAGACCCAGACGCGCTTGCCCGTGTTTGTTTGGGAGTGTTGTTCCAAGGAGAACGCCGTGAAAAAGACTCAATTATTTG
>JAAFJQ010000385.1:0-1103 GCA_013298185.1 Deinococcales bacterium | reverse complement strand
TTATTTGCTCTTGCCGCAGGTTTAGCCAGTGTAGCACTTTTGGGGCTGCAAGCCACTCATGCCCAAAAAACCTTTGTGATTGGTATGGCACAAGCCAACAACGCCGAGCCTTGGCGCGAAGCCATGAACGCGCAACTCACTGCTGCTGCTAAAAAAGCGGGTATGCAATTAACCATCGCTGATGCCCGTCAGGACAACTCCAAGCAAGTGGCAGATGTCGAGCGTTTTATTCAACAAAAAGTGGATTTGCTGATTATCTCACCAAACGAAGCTGCTCCGCTGACCGCCGTAGTCAAACGCGCTTACGATGGCGGAATCCCAGTGATTGTGCTTGACCGCGCTGTCTTAGGCGATGCGTACACGATGTTCATTGGTGCAGACAACAAACTGATTGGTGAAAAAGCTGGCACATATGTCGGTAAGTGGTGCCGCGAAAACAAGCGCGTTCCTTGCAATGTCCTCGAGATCACTGGACTTTCTGGATCGCCACCCTCAGCTGACCGTGGCAGTGGCTTCCGCAAGGGCTTAGCCTTAAACCGCAATGCCAGAATCATTGCCAGTCCAACTTCGGAATGGTTGCGTGAAAAAGCCGTGGCAGTCGCGGCAGCCGCCTTCCAAGCCAATGCGAAAATTGACGTTGTTTACGGACACAACGACCCATCAACCGAAGGCGGTTACTTGGCAGCCAAGAACGCTGGGCGTGACCTCAAGAAAATCTTGTTCGTGGGCATTGACGCATTACCTTCACCAGACGGCGGCATCATGGCAGTCATCGAAGGACGCTTAGGCGCAAGTTACGTTTACCCAACAGGTGCAGCCGAAGCGATTGAATGGGCTGGAAAAATCCTCAGCCAAGGCGCAAAACCACCAAAGAAAGTCGTCTTAGGCACAACCGAAGTCTACCCAAGCAATGCCATGGAAGTCTGCAAAAAGTACGACTGCCCAGCCGCTAAGTAAAACTCGAGACTTGAGTCAGAACATCAGTCAAGTTGACTGAACAACATCCCCGTGAGGAACAGGCTATGCCTTGGTCATTGCGAGTGTGGAAGTGTGTGCCAAAAAACAGAGGCTCGAGCAATTGCTCGAGCCTCTGTTTTTTGCTC
>JAAFJQ010000384.1 GCA_013298185.1 Deinococcales bacterium | reverse complement strand
GTGCGAATGGCTTGAATGACTCGCCCTTGTCTGCCAATCACCCGTCCTTCTTCGCCGGGCGCACAATGAATGATGTAATTATCGTGATTGGCTTCCACGCGCACGGCTTCGGCGTTATCCACGACTTTACTGGCAAGGTAGGCAACAAGTTCTTTGGTCATAAAGAGAGTTTAACAGGAAATACTGTAGGCATATAGATTATAACGCATAACGATATGTGTTATAATTGCAACGTGATTCTTGGTTTTCGAGACACTGGAACAGCCGATATTTTTAACGGCATTGACAGCAAAGCATCTCGAGCCACATGCCCAGAAAGCATTCTTCGAGTTGCCCGAAGAAAACTCGACCAAATCAATCAAGCTGCACTTTTACAAGATTTAATTGCTCCGCCCGGAAATCGCCTCGAGCCTTTGCGTGGAGATCGTTTAGGACAACACAGTATTCGCATCAACGAACAATTTAGAATTTGTTTTGTTTGGACAGAAAGAGGCGTATTGGACGTGGAAATCACGGATTATCATTAGAGGACATATGAGACTACCAACCCACCGACCACCAACCCACCCTGGAGAGATGCTGCTCGAGGATTTTTTAGTTCCACTTGGTATGACCCAACAAAGCCTTGCTGAGCGGCTTCAAGTTTCCTATCCACGCATCAATGAACTCATTCACGGCAAACGTGGAGTCACACCAGACACAGCACTACGCTTGGCAAAACTCTTTGGAACAAGCCCTGAATTCTGGCTTCATGGTCAAACAGCATGGGATTTGTACCATGTCATGCACTCGAGCAAAAGCGCGATTCTCGAGAAAATTGAACCGCTAACCAAAACTCACTAAAAAAACATAAAAATACCTCGTGCTGCACACGGCGAATTTGCTTGACCAAACAGGCTTTGGTGGGGTATGATTCTGTGTTGGGCGAAATGCCTACACGCCGAGAACGCGAAAAAAACGAAGGAGACACATGTTAGAAGAAAACAACCAAGATCAAACCCCACTCGAGGAAATTGTTGAACGCGCCCCGTTAACCGAAGCTGAATTGCTCGAGGGTGCCGAGAATTACACCGCCGATAACATTAAGGTCTTAAAAGGCTTGGACGGTGTTCGTAAACGTCCGGGCATGTACTTGCAAGGCGGTACGGGCATTGATGGTTTCCACCAATTGCTTTCCGAGATTATTGATAACGCGATTGACGAAGTCCAAGCCAAATTTGCCGACACCGTGACTGTGACCATTCACCAAGATGAATCTGTCACCATCACCGATAATGGTCGTGGTTTTCCAGTGGATGCGATGGCTTCCGAAGGTGGTCGCCCTGCGGTTGAAGTGACTTTCACCGACCTGCACGCTGGCGGTAAATTCGACGATGGTGCATACAAGGTTTCAGGCGGTTTGCACGGCGTGGGTGCAAAAGTCGTCAATGCCTTGTCGCTGTTCTTACGGGTGGATATTCGCAAAGGCAAAGACATGTACCGCATCGGCTTTGAAAGTGGTGTCCTGACCGAACCACTGCACATCATCGGAATCAACGATGCTGGACGCAACGGCTCGAGCGTCAGCTTTAAGCCAGACCCCGTGGTCTTTAAGGACATCGTGCCGCACTGGGATTATCCAAGAATTCGTCGCCGTTTGCGCGAATTGTCGTTCTTGGTTGGTGGCACAACCATCATCCTGACCGATGAACGCGACGGACACCGCAAAACCGAAACCTTCTTTGAAAAAGGTGGCGTGGCAGCTTATGCCCGTAGCCTCGTTGGAGACGACAAAATCTTGTACGAGCAACCCGTTTTGCTCAGTGGCTCGCACGAAGACATCAAAGTTGAAGTTGGTTTGATTCACAGCACGGGTTACAACCCCAATTTGCTGGCGTATGCCAACATGATTACCAACCGCGACCACGGAACGCACATGACGGGCTTCCGCACTGCTTACACCCGCATCCTGAACAAGTACCTCAAAGACAAAAACATCCTCAAACAAGGCGCAGTTGAACCAATTGGCGATGACTGGCTCGAGGGTCTGAATGTCGTGGTCAGTGTGGCGCTCGGCGATCCTCAATTTGAATCGAACGCCAAAGTCAAGCTCCTCAACCCCGAAGCGCAAATGGCGGTCAGCCGCGTGGTCTCGGATAAGTTATCAGAATTCCTCGAGGCGAACCCCAAGGTCGGTAAAGCCATTGCCGAGAAAGCCGCCGATGCAGCTCGCGCCCGCGATGCAGCCCGTAAAGCCAAAGACCTTGTGCGCCGTCAGAACCCACTCGAGAACGATGATCTGCCAGGCAAGTTATCCGATTGCCAAAGCTCTGACCCTGCCGAATCTGAATTGCTGCTGGTCGAAGGTAACTCGGCAGGTGGAACTGCCAAAGGCGCCCCACTCGAGAACGATGACTTGCCGGGCAAGTTATCCGACTGCCAAAGCTCTGACCCTGCCGAATCTGAATTGCTGCTGGTCGAGGGTAACTCGGCAGGTGGGACTGCCAAAGGCGCTCGGGATAAGAAATTCCAAGCTGTGCTACCACTGCGCGGTAAGGTGCTGAACGTCGAAAAAGCCCAGATCACACAAATCCTCAAGAACACCGAAATTCGCAGCATGATCGCCGCGATAGGCGCAGGGGTTCAAGGCACAGGCGACAATGCTCACTTTGACCTTGCCAATGTGC
>JAAFJQ010000383.1 GCA_013298185.1 Deinococcales bacterium | reverse complement strand
CCTCGAGCTTCACGGCTTTCAGGGGATCACTGGCGGGACCCGTGATTACACTGCCGTCCAAGGCATTAAACACACTGCCGTGGCAGCCACACTCGAGTTGCCGCAGTCCATTTGGCAATTGCGAGACACAACCAATGTGGGTGCAAATGCGGCTGTAAGCACTGTAAAAGACTTTTTGATGCTCAAAAAGACGCGGATTGGCTTTGCTTGGGGCTGGCACGCGCACTAAAACGCAAGCCTCGCCTTGGAACTTAAATTCAGCATCATCCCAATCTTTTGATAGTTTCTCGAGTTCAACGATTTTGACTCGAGCCACGGTTTGCGCTAAGGCTTGACCACTGACTGCCAACGCCACTCCTGCGCCTAGAATTTCTCTGCGATTCATAAGCAACCTCCAATGCCAAAAGGGAAGGCAGATTGCCTTCCCTCGAGAAACAAACAGCTAAGCTCAACCAGCAATAATGTCAGATGGGTGATACATTTCAGTCAAGGTCTTTGGTGCAAGGATTGCCAAGGCTTCTTGCTCGCTCATGACTGGGTTTCGCAAGTTCACACCGAGCAGACGAGCCATCAGTGTGTAGGTGTAGGTGTTGTCCACCAAACCAATTCTGGCTGTGCCGAGGTTCTTGCCGTACACCGCAAACATCGTGGGTTGGGCGGTGTGCTGACCCGAGTGGAAACCAATGTTCGGGCGGTCTGGGTTGGCAGCATCGGTTTGGTTCATCACCCATGCAAGCGTGTTGCTTGGCTGGACGCTGTAACGCACGCTGTCGGGCATGAAAACGCGCTTGGTGATTGCATCCACCACAATTTGGGCTTGGGCTGGAGTAATCGCCATGCCTTTGATCGTGCGGTAAATTTCGGTGACTTGCTCAGCCGTTGGGGTTGCGCCAAGGCGGGCTTGCATCAACTCGAGGCTGCCTTTTTGGTTGGCTAGAAGCTCAATGCCTTTGCTCGAGGCGCGGTAAATTGCCCCAGCGCCGTACAATGCGCCATTACCGCAAGCATGGTCAGAGCCAACGATCAAAACGGTTTCTGGGTTTTGATCCACGAATGCCATGAGTGTCTCGAGTGTTTCGTCAGCGGCAATGATGTCCCACATCAAGGCGGCAGCATCGTTCAAGTGACCGGCGTGGTCAATTCGCGCCGCTTCAACTTGCAGCACAAAACCATTCTTGCTGGCAGACAGGATTGGTAGGGCTTTTTTGGTCATCTCGTTCAGGCTTGGCACGTCTACATTCTGGAAACGACGGTCAATTTCATAAGGCACATGGCTGCTCGAGAAAACACCAAATAGTTTCGAGGTGTTGGAATTCATCAGTTCAGCTTTGCTTCTGACCACGCCGTAACCTTTGGCAGCAAAGGCAGCGTACATGTCTTTCTTATCGCGGCGCACCGCAGGGTCAAAGAAGCGCGTGCCACCACCAAGGTAGACATCTGCGCCAAAGTCGAGGTACTGCTCGGCGATTTGTTCTTCGGCGTTGCGGTCTGGGTTGCTGATGATAAAGCTGGCTGGCGTGGCATGGGTAATGGTGGAAGTGGTCACCAAACCAACTGCCTTGCCCATTTGTTTAGCTGAAGCAAAAATTGGGGTGAGTTTTGTGCCATCAATATGAATTGCTAAGCCGCCGTTGACGGTCTTGACACCGGTACTCCAAGCGTTGCCTGCCGCCGAGGATTCAGTCACAAACGCGGTTAAGCTGTTGGTGTTTTGAATACCGTTGGGGCTGGTTTTGAGTAAGCGCTCGAGTGCCAACGGACGACCCAAAACCCGACGGGCGTAGAACTGGGCAATCGCGTAATCATCCCAACTAAAGCCGTCATAGGCAAACAAAATCACATTGCGGGCTTTTTTGATGATCGCGGGGTCATTGCTTTGGGCTTGAGCGGTTTGAGTTGCCAAAGCACCTGCCACACCTACTAGAACACTGGACTTAATCACTTCTCGACGATTCATGGTGTTACCTCCGTGAGCCAATCTAAACCGCCTTTGTCAAACCAGAATCAGGGGATTTGTATTGTTTCCAACGATATAAATTGAATACCACAATCTGTTTGCAGAAGCGGATTACAATGTTTTGTCAGGCTTTGGTCAAGTCAAAAAGTGCTAGGCTTTTTCCATGCAAAAACCAATTGTGCGTTTTGAAACTCAGCTTGGAATAATTCGGGTTGAACTTGAAATCGAAAAAGCCAAGCTAACAGCTCAGAATTTCTTGTGGTATCTCGAGCAAGGTTATTACCAAGGCGCAAGTTTTTACCGCACGGTGCATCCACAAAATCAGCCCAATCAAACCATCAAAATAGATGTGATTCAAGGTGGCTTGGGTATGGAACACCACCCGCACAAAGCCCCACCAATACCGCACCAAACCACCCTCGAGACTGGCTTAAAGCACCTGAACGGCACAATTTCCATGAGTCGGCTTGCTCCAGGCAGTGCCAATTCTGAATTCTTTTTTTGCATTGGCGATCAGCCAGAACTGGATTATGGCGGACAGCGCAACCCCGACCTGCAAGGTTTCGCTGCTTTTGGGCAAACAGTAGAAGGCTTTGAAGTGCTACAAAAAATCTGGCAGCAGCCCGAAGAAAACCAGTGGTTACTCGAGCCAGTCTTGATTCAACAAGTGCTTCTCGAGGCTTAGCCCTGCCACGGTGTATAACCAGCTT
>JAAFJQ010000382.1 GCA_013298185.1 Deinococcales bacterium | reverse complement strand
CAGGCTGCGGTCATTGAGGTCATAAACAATTTCAATTGGAATCTCGAGGTCTTGACTGATTCCGCCCAACTCGAGTCTGACTTTGGCTTTGAATTGACGGGTGTCACCACTTAGGATGGTGCGGCGGTCGCCACTGATACCAAGACTTCGGATGGTGATAACTGGGAAGCGAGCCACCTTAAAAACGCTATTGCGGGCGTTATCATCACGGATTCCATTGCCAGAATTAAATTGTGCTGGTCGCACAGTTGCCACAAATTTTGTCTCGAGTGGGCGTTTCAGGTCAATATCCCAACTCAGGGTTTCAATGGGCGCAACCCCAGACCATTTATCTGCTCCTGCACTGGCAAAGTAACGCACGGTGCTGCCCTCGAGTTTAGGTTGGGTTTGAGCCAAACCTATGGTTGCCAAAAGTAAAATAATCAGTATTGGTCGTTTCATTGCTATAACCTAAAGGAAATACTCGAGGTTGTCTGTATGATAATCAGAAGTTGATTGGTAAGCCACACCATGTATTTGAAATCACAACAAACTTGAGTCTGTTTATGTTAGATTATTCAACATGAATACGAATTTTTCGGAAGTCATGGAAAAACTCAAAACAGAACACTTTGAGAACTTAAAACAAATGCCACTGCCACCAGGTGCCGAAGATTTCCTCAAAGCCAAAATTCTCGAGCAGGACGTGGACACCATTACCTTCATGCTCAAGTTATCATGGGTTTTTGGAGCGCAAGCAGGGCAGCAAGCCGTGGCGCAAGCTGAGTACCTCGAGCAGATGCAGCAACGCAAACCACGCATCGAAGCATAGACAACCACTCGAGACACCCTACCCAAACCGTTCGGTGGTTCGCCCAACTCGAGCAGACAAGCAAGCTGGTGATGGCTTAGAATAGGTGTCATGCAATACCCAATTTCAGGTGTTTACGAACACCACAAAAGCACCCCCGAAGCCCGCAAGTATTACCAAGTCCTTGGCTGCGCTAAGCACACCGAAACCGAAGAAGTGCTGGTGGTCTACATTCCGCTTTATGTCATTCCCGAACACACTGGCTTGCGCCTTCAAGTCCGACCTGTTGGCATGTTCATGGAATCTGTACAAAAAAATGGTCAAACAGTTCCGCGCTTTCAGTACATTGGCGCGGAACTTTCGTTATAATGACCTCAAGCATTCAAAAATCTCGAGAAATGACGTCAATCATGATAAAATCACAAAACAATAGCTAAAAGCCAAATACCAGAAGCTGACTCGAGTAACACAAACCGCCATTTTCGTCGTAGACTATAAAAAAAGGGGGCATTATGACTCAACCCGCAAAAGAACTGAACATCCTCGATATTCTCAAGTACGCCGTCGAACGCGAGGCTTCGGATATCATCCTCACGGCAGGATTGCCACCGCAGTACAAAGTGCATGGTGAATGGGGCAACGGTGAACACAGCAACCCACTGACACCACAAGAAACCCGTCGTTTGATGTACTCGATGATGAGCGAAAAGCAAACCCGTATCTTTGAAGAAAAACGCGACCTCGACATGTCGTTTTCAGCTCAAGGCGTCGGTGGGCGTTTTCGCGTCAATGTCTTCTTGCAACGCGCTGCTGTCGGCGGCGTGATGCGACTGATTCCAACCAAAACCCGTCCAATGGAAGAATTGGGCATCCCAAAAGACATTCTCATCAGCATCTCGAGTCAGCCACGCGGTCTGGTCTTGGTCACAGGTCCTACAGGTTCGGGTAAGTCCACCACCTTGGCTTCGATGATAGACTGGGTCAACACCAACAAGAAAAAACACATTGTGACCATCGAAGACCCGGTTGAATTTGCCCACTCGCACAAAAGCAGCATTGTTAATCAGCGCGAAATTGGACCAGACACCCAAGACTTTGAAATGGCACTGAGAGCGGTGTTGCGACAAGCCCCAGATGTGATTCTGGTCGGAGAAATGCGTGACTACGAAACCATTCGCAGCGCCGTAACCGCAGCTGAAACCGGACACTTGGTGATGGGAACACTGCACACCAACAGCGCCCCAGAAGCGATTGACCGTATCGTAGACGTTTTCCCAGAAGAACAACAAGAACAAATCCGTGTGCAGCTTGCCAATAACCTCCACGCCATTGTGACCCAACAAATGCTGCCCAAAGTCAGCGGCGACGGACGGGTCGTGGCTTATGAGATCATGATCGCCACCCCAGCCGTCAGGGCGCTGATCCGCGAAGGTAAAACCTATCAATTGGTGAGCGTGATTCAAACCAACGCTGCCATGGGCATGATCACCATGGATGCTTGCTTAGCTGACATGTACAAAAAGAAACTGATTTCCTTTGAAACAGGCGAATCGCGCTCGGTGGATGCCAAGGAATTTAATCGCTTGGCAAAACTAGGTGAAAATCCAGCCCCCGGGCAACCACGACCTCAAGGTGCTGCCCCACAAGCCGCACCGCAACCAGCGCAGCCCCCTCGAGGTGGGTTCGGACGAGGCTAATTTTTAGCAAAGCACAATCAATTCCAATCAATACAGGCAGTTCATCTGCCTGTATTTTATTGGCTCGAGAATCTACTCACTTTCATATGTGGTTCAATTGGATATGCTCGGCATGATTCACTCACCTGAAGCACCTATTTTCAAAGCCTTGCTGATTATCCTGACGCTGGTGGTCATTGGCATCGGCTTGGT
>JAAFJQ010000381.1 GCA_013298185.1 Deinococcales bacterium | reverse complement strand
GGGCGGGAATGTACAGCCAACGAGAGGCGCTTGTCCGAGCAGGGTACAGCCGTGATGCTGCAATGCGAATTGCTAAGGAACGTCTCGAGGAAAAAAGCAGCGCCGAAGCTGGAACGGCTGACTTACAAGACCAAAACGGGGGCGATTGATGTACACGGCTGGCGTTGTGGTCAGAGGCATGATTATGCTTAGGCATCTCGAGGTAAAGCCTCCAATCCTTACCTATCCGGTGGGGACAATGTTCTTTGGAGCGCCCGACCCTCTGCCCGAGAAGGTGTACTTGGACAGCTTGCCAAGAACTGCTTTACTACCCGAGCAAACCAACGATGCCCTGCTCGAGACAGCGCGGTGGCATGCGATTGTCACCGCCCCAATGCCACATCGGTTAATCCTTGGACTCGAGTGGTTGGGCGGTCAATGCACCATGACCCAGCCCGAGCTTGCCGACTTGCTGTGTGTTTCACTCGACAGCCTGAAACGTTCTGTTGCTCATTACCGAGCCATCCATGTGCTGACTTCGGGAGCAAAAGGAATTCGACTGATTGATGACCAAAGAGATTAAATTCTTGATTTTTGCGTCCTAGACAGCCGCTCAAATTTGAGCCGTCTGAACTCGAGTACAGCAAAAGATGAAAGCTAAAAGGTGTCGGTTCAACTGACACCCTTTTTTGATGAATCTAATGTAAATTGAAACGGTACGAATACCCAAGTCCAAATCAGGGTAAAAAAGGAAACGCCATGAGGAACATACCCTGCATTACTTGCATTCACCACAAAGGTTACAAGCAAATAGGCAAAGAAAAAACGCCCGTTTGCGTGGCGTTTCCTGATGGTATTCCTGACCCTATTCGATACGGTTACAACCAGCACACCGAGCCATATGACGGCGACAATGGCATTGTGTTTGAGGTCTCGCCAGATTTTGCCCATATCTATCGTAAGCGACGAAAATCCGCTCGAGCGAAATAAACAACCCCACTCCAAGCACGGGAATGGGGATTGTAGAACACGGCTTCGTTTTGATTTTGATTGGACAGTTTTGTCTCCATTTGTGGGACAGGTTTGGCGCTTTTCGTGGGACAGGTTTGTCTCTATTGTGATCGGCTTTGTATCGGATGAACTAAAACCTAGGCAAAGCGGCTAGACATCGAAATCTTGCCCTGCGCTGGCGACCTTCAGCCCCAAAGCGTCCTCGAGGGCGGTCTTCACCTCCAAAAGACTTCCGACCTTCGTGGGTACTTGTAATTCAAATTGGTTTGACCCACCGACCAGCATCACCTTCTTCGATTTCAGAACTTCCTTGACGGTGGTGAGGACATTGGCTGGGGCTGGGGAATTGAAAATAAACTGCATCATGCGGTTACTCCTTTGGTGGCTTTACGAGCCAAGAGAGAGGCGATAAACGGAGTCAAGGGAACTCGAGCAGCGAAGGTGTTGGACTCGAGGCTCACAACCCAATGGGCTGCGACCTTCTCAAGCTTGGTGCTGATTGGCTGACCGTCCTTAGCGATAATCGTGCGAGTCATGCTGCGACCTTCCCGAAGGCAACAGCAAGGCGTTGGGCGGCGTGGTGGTCAATCTCGAGCAGGGTGTCCGAGTCTGCGACCCTCACGAGCAACCAAGCCCCTGTGACGGTCTGTGTCAGGGTCAGGCTTGCCATTTCGTTGCTCGAGGTGGATGTAAGGACGCTGACCAGAGTGCGACCCTCTGGAGGAATAGGGGCGCTCATGCCCCTACCCCGTATTTTTGATTGATGAATTCGACTTCTGCGCGGGTGAAGACCACTTCTCTGCCATTTTTTGAATCGGTGATGACGGCTTTGCCACAGGTTGGGGTGATGCGTTCTTGGATGGCTTGCCAGTCGCCTGCGGTGAGGTAGCGGTACTTGCCGATGGTTGCGCGTGGGTTTGAAACTGTTATCATGGTTGGGACTCCTAAAACTTGGGATTCTCGAGACCACTTAAACCGTAGGAAGTGGGGTGGTCTTGAGTGCCTATATAGTACAATTAAAGTTAAACTATGTCAAGTGGGTACAGTCGTGCTATACTTGCACCTGTTATGATTAAACTAAAACTAAAAGATTGTCTTGATGCAAACGGTTTAAGTGTCTATCGGCTCGAGAAGGAATGCCCCGAAGTCAGCCGTACCACGCTGTACAAGCTGGCATCGGGTGATGTTGACGGGGTGCGGTTCAATACTTTGAATGCGCTGCTCGTTGCCCTTGCACGGTTGACAGGAAAGCCAGTCACCCCTAACGACCTTCTCGAGGTGATAGAAGAACCCGAACCCGAGCCAATGGACGAAGAAACAAGAACATGGCTCGAGGCATCCGCAGAAGACTCCATGAAAGCCATCCAAGCCGCCGAGAGGGACGTACCCAAACGGGAATTGACAGCATGGCTCGAGTCCATGCGAAAAGCTGCCAAACCCGCCAAGTACGTTGTGGGTAAAGGCATTGTGCTGCTCGAGGGTAAAGCATGAGCGCAGTGTTTGGTCAAGTCATCCAAGTGGCATTCCCAAACCGAAGCCCACGCGGACACGAACAAGAAGGCTTACGCCCTGCTCTTTTGGTGGCAGACCCAACCAACAAGCAGAAACTTGAGTCCCCCATGCTGATTGTTGCACCCATCACAACTCAGAAAAAACGGGGCGGTGTGCTTCGGGTGAAACTTGATGCTGGTGATGG
>JAAFJQ010000379.1 GCA_013298185.1 Deinococcales bacterium | reverse complement strand
CTCGAGGCGGCAAAGCGATAAAAACACTGCGGCGATGGGTGAGTATTCCCCCAGCCAATTACACTGGCAAAAACCATGCGCTACACGCTTGAATTACCTCAAGATCTGATTTTGAAAGATGTAACTGTCAATCGCCCAACATGATGACTGCACCTTGGCAAAAACCCCATTGGCTCGAGGATGTACAAACTTGGCTTGAATCCGAGTGCGCTGGCATCTCCAAACTTGAGGTGGTGCATTCTGGCTCGAGTGCCTTTTGGGGCGTGGCATGGTGTGATGGGCAAAAGGTACACTTTAAGGCTGTGCCAAGTAACTTGGCTCGAGAAATGAGGCTCACTTTGTTGTTACAGTCCTTCTCGAGCGCCATCCCCGAAGTGTTGGCATGTGAACCAGACCGTGGCTGGCTGCTGACCAAAAGCGCTGGAGAAACCCATTTGATTCATGACTCAAACCTCGAGCATTGGCTCTCTGCTTTGCGTTGTATGGCAGAATTGCAGATGGT
The DNA here is from genome assembly GCA_013298185.1 of Deinococcales bacterium. Classification (GTDB taxonomy): domain Bacteria; phylum Deinococcota; class Deinococci; order Deinococcales; family JAAFIG01; genus JAAFIG01. The sequence continues at coordinate 2,188 of JAAFJQ010000379.1, read as the reverse complement.
AACTTTGCGGCATCAGCAGAAATTGCTTGAGGCTGACTGTGTGGTCTTGAAACCCGAAAGTGCTTTACAACAAGTTCGAGTCTTGCTCGAATCCAGTACCGACCAGTATGCTCCGAAAGCCTTGGAAGTCGTGCAGCAAATTCAACTCGAGGGGTTGAATTTGCTGCCGCCGAGTTTGGTTCACGGCGATTTTCACCCGATGAATGTGATTGCACCAAGCACCATTATTGATTGGTCAGATGCCCTGATAACCCATCCTTTTGTTGACCTTGAGCGTTTTCTACGCTGGATTATGGGTAATTCTCAACCACATCATTGGAGTCCATTTGAGCGTACTCGAGAACTCGAGCCTGATTTTATTCGTGCCTTCCTCGATCCTTGGGCAGCGTTTGCACCATTGGAAAAACTCGAGCAGGTTTTTTATGCGACCCGCCCGTTTGGGTTGGCGGTGTTGCTGGTCAATGCCCAAGCCAACGCCAGTGCAGGGCGCTCACTCGAGGCGTTTTACATTCGGCAGTTGGCTCGATCTGACGCACCCAAGGTTGCCTAAGTATCTCCCGCTTTCATTTTAGATTTTTCAAAAAGCGGCAAATCTATCATTTCAGCGTGAGATACGTTAACCTTACTCCCGTTCGTCGGAAATGTTTTAGCAAAAAACGCTAAAACATTTCAGGGAGGTACTTAGTTTGTCGAAACTGTTGGCAATATGGTTTTCTTGATTTGGGATTTCGTGGTTCTAGCAAAACGCAACTCTTTAGGAGAACGCAACTCAAGAGGTAATTCTCGAACTCCTTGTTTCCGAGCAAGTTGCTTAAATGTGGTGCGGCTGATTCTTTGTACTAAGCCACTGCGGTCAAAATCAATCGTGCTAAGCATCTGAGGATCCATTTGGAATTGGTCAGCTTTTGGTGTGAGGCTGTACGCCCCGAGACGACCCGCTTTTTTATAGGCTGCTACAAGGGTTCTTCCATAAAGGTAATACTCTATTTTGACTGAACTCATCTTCTCACCTCGGCTTCCAGAATAGATTGCCAAACATCAGCATACAAGTTTTTACTGGTATTGCGTAGTTGCTCGTAGACTTTTGATTCTGACACGTTCATTTCTTGAGCGGCAAGCATTCGGACAATTTCGTAAATGCGATGTTCAATTGCATCAAGTTCATCCATTGCCTGATGGACAACTTTTAACTCAGCAATATGACCATGACTTAACTTGACTTGGAATTGCAAATCTCGATAGCCACTTTTTTGGGGTATTTCAAACCGATCCTTAAAACCACAAACTTCAAAGTGTTTGGGTATTTCTCGAGCGACTTCATACACTTGCTTTATGGTTGAGGCAATGATTTTTCCACCTAGAAAATCAAGTGGGACTTCTTCGTTAAAGGCTTTCTCGAGAATTCGCATAGGGTTTTTGACCCCATTTCCAGGACGACATTGCCATTCAAGGTTCGGCTGATTGCATTCGGCTGTACATAACTTAACTGCTTCAGAAAAAGTCTTGGCTAGTCTAAGGGCTGTGTGATATGCCGTTGCCAAATCCTCAGGTTGTATTGGTTGTAAATGACCATATCGTCTTTGAAGTCGTTCTCGAATATGGAGTTGGGCTTTACCCAGTGTTATGGCTGGTCGTTTTTTTGCCATGCCAAAAAGTATCACAGTTTTTTAGACTCGAGTAACTGTAGGTTCGGGAACTCAACCGTTCTTTGATGGAATAACTCTTTTCGTTATGAATAAAAATCATCGTGTCTCGAGCAGTTCTCGAGCATGGTGCAATGGACAACGCCAACATCCAAGGCGCGTACCTGCTTGAGCGAATGAAAGCCGTACAACAAAAAGTACCAGAACTTGGTGATGTACGCGGACGTGGCTTAATGATTGGTTTGGAATTCGTCAAAGAAAACAAACTCGAGAACCCAAAAATGCGTGATTTGGTGTAGAAACTCGCCCTCGAGAAAGGCTTAATTCTGCTAGGCGCTGGCAGCCACGCGATTCGCCTCGCGCCGCCACTGGTACTAACAAGCGAAGATGCCAAATTCGCAGCCGATGTCTTAGAGAGCGTGATCCTCGAGGCAGCCAAGCACTAAAAACTTTGAAGGGTGGGATTTCACCCACCCTTTTTTTATTGCATCGAGTTCAAGCCAAATATATTGCCTTCGGTGTCTTGGCAAAGCGCCACCCAACCA
>JAAFJQ010000038.1 GCA_013298185.1 Deinococcales bacterium | reverse complement strand
ATTACAGGCAGTATTGGTGTGTTCAACCTGCATTTCTCGAGCGCGGGATTATGGGAAAAACTAGGCTTCACCACCGAAACCATAAAATTCGCCGAGAACGCCGATTACTTCAGTCCAGACCGCCGACTGACCCAATCAGAAAAAGACAACATGACTCAAGCCGTAGACAGAATTTACCAGACCTTCAAAACTCGAGTCTCGGATGGGCGTGGATTGAGCATGGAAGCTGTTGAGCAAGTTGCCAAAGGACGAATCTGGACTGGTTTGCAAGCCCTCGAGCATGGTTTGGTGGACGAAATCGGCTCGGTTTTTGATGCGCTGCGCGTGGCTAAAGAATTGGCGGGATTACCCGAGGATGCCGAAGTCAGAACCATCACCCCACCAGCCAAGTACATTGCGCCAACTGATATGGCAGCCATGACGCAAATGCTGCGAACAAGAATTTGGGCATTGATGCCAGAACAACTCGAGGTTTTTTGAAAGGCAGGCTATGAGCTATGGGCTTTGAGCTTTGAGGCTTTCATTGCGCCATTGTGCTTATATTCAGGGTAGGGCTTGGTGTGTTCCAATGGGTTTGTGATGATTGCTGCTCGAGTTGATATTTTCTCTCACAGGGCGAAGCGTGCTTCGCCCCTACGGGTTATGGCAACCCCAATCGTAGGGGTTAGGCTTCTTGCTTCGCAAGATAACCCCAAAGCAGCACCTGACGGGCTTGGGTCGCATGCCTAACCCACTGACCAATCATGATCTTCTTAGGGTTGTTCTTGAGCAATTTGGTTTTCCAGATGCCCAGTTTTCGGCGCTCGAGAATACCCAAAATACAAACCATTGCATCACAGCGTTCACGGGTGAAAAATTTTTATTGCGTCAACACCAAGTTTCTGAGCGCAACCTTGCCATGCTCGAGTCGGAACTGATCTGGCTCGAGTTTTTAGACACTCGAGGTTTAACGGTTCAGCAACCACAGAAAACGCTGTCTGGTGAACGAATTTTGCTGCTCGAGGGGCAACGTTTTTCAATGCTTTCTTGGTTGGATGGTGAAGTCCACGAAACGCTAAGCACTGTCCAAGCCGAATCAGCAGGTGAGTTGATGGCGCTCTTACATTTGGCAGCTCGAGAATTTGTGTCACCGATTGGTTTTGAGCGTCCAAGTTACGATCAAGCATTTTTGCAACGTACTTTGGCGCAACTCGAGCAAATTTACTGGTTAAACCAAGACATTCCACTGTTCAAAAATGCCCTCGAGTTTTCGCAATCGGTGTTTGAAGAAAAGCCAACTTGGGGCTTGATTCACGCTGATTTACACCCTGCGAATATGATTATCCAAGGTTCTCGAGTGCTGGCAATTGACTTTGAAAATTGTGGATTTGGTCCGCTTGGTTACGACATCGCCATGACCTTGGGCTACCTCGAGCCGCAAGAGGCTTTTTTAGAGGCATACCAGCGCGTTTTACCCCTGCCCAATCAATTTGCACTCGAGCGAAGCCGTTTCAGTCTGGTCGAATGGCTGAGCAACGTTGCTTTTCTAGCCCCTCGAGAAATTGAACGCGAGGGGCTAGAGGCGGATTTTCTACCGTTTTTGCGGCGTAAGATTCCAGAGCTTTTGCGGTAGTCTCACCATAAATCTTGCAGCTCGAGCAATTGCCCAATTCGTTTTGTTCCCAGAATCGCTTGGTTGTACGGTTCGTCCAGCAAAAAGCATTCGATGCCAGCCGCCAGTGCCGAATCTGCATCGGGTTTGGTATCACCAACCATGATTGCATTTTGTACGGCAACTCCAAATCTTTCTAAAGCCAGTAGAAGCATGTCTGGAGCGGGTTTCATCGGCGCTTCGTCCCTCGAGAGCATCAGGTCAAAAAAAGTACGGTGTTTTTCGCACATGGTCTTGGCGCTCAGGCTCGAGTTATTCGTGACCAAAGCGGTTTTGATCCCTCGAGCAGTCAAGAACTCGAGAAGTTCTGTTGCACCTTGGCGCAAATGGCTGCTGGCAGCGATTTTGGCTTCAAATGCCAAGAGTTCGGTGGTGGCTTCTGGCGGCAATCGCCCAAGGCTAGGCACGATCAAGTCATCCGCCGCGATGCCCCAACGCTGTTTGTACTCGAGCAGTTCAGGGTTGTTGTGCAGGTGCGGCTCGAGCAGTGTGCCGTCCATATCAAACAAAACAGCGTGGATGTTGGTCTTCACGGTTTGAATCTAACACATTGAACCTTACTCAAGAGACGACTCGAGTTTAGGTATGGTAAAAATTCTCTGCTCAAGTTATGCTATTACCCAAGGAGAAACCCATGCCATACCCAGCCAAAGAATACGCAGATGCTTTTATCCGTCACCGCCAACCGATGCTGAATTTACTCGAGCAAATCCCCACGCAGCACCAGCATTTTGCTCTGCGTGAAGGCGCAATGAGCTTCTTGGGCATGGTCAATCACCTGTCCATGACCGATGCCTACATCCAAACGGCACTCAGCGGCGAAAAGTTTGTGCCACCCGCGCCAAGTCCGGACCTCGAGACGGCACTAGCTGCTCTGAAAACCAGTACCCCAAAAGTTGCAGCCTTCCTCGAGAACATGACATCCGAAGAACTGAATGCCGAAATTCAAGCCTTTAGGCAAACATGGAAAGTTTACCGTTTGATTGATTTTGGACGCGAACACGAAGCGCACCACAAAGGACAGCTTTGGCTGATGGCTCGAGCTGTGGGAATTGAACCACCCATGTTTTACCAGTTCTAAATCAAGGAGAATCATGCAAGCCTATTTAGATAACATCAAAGCCAAAACAGGCAAAACCCCAGCCGATTTCAGGGTCCTAGCCACAGAAAAAGGCTTAACCAAACACAGCGAAATCATTGCTTGGCTGAAAGCCGATTTTGGCTTGGGACATGGTCATGCCAATGCCATTGCCGCCGTGCTGAAAAACCCTGACTTTGGCAAAACCAGCCTCGGTGTTAAACTCGAGAAGGTTTTTTCAGGCAGTAAAAGCCATTGGCGCAGTGCTTTTGAAATCCTGCTCGAGAACATAAAGACCTTTGCGCCAGATGTTGAACTTGCACCAACCCAAACGTATGTCAGTTTGCTTAGGAACAAAAAGAAATTTGCGATTGTGCAACCCAGTGTGCAAGACATCAGTCTTGGCTTAAAACTAAAAAACCAAGCTGCTACTGAGCGCTTAGAGCTTGCGGGTTCATGGAATATCATGGTGACGCATCGGATTCGGATTGAAAAAGCTGCCGAGCTATACTCTCGAGAAATGCTGGTCTGGCTCGAGCGGGCATACCAAGAACTCGAGCAATAAAGTTTCATTGGTCAACTGCCTTGTTCAACAAATTCCCTTCATAAATTCGCCGAATTGTTCCTTCAATCTCGGGTTCTTCGACACTTAAATCCCGAATCGTGTACGCTCGAGAAATCTCGGCAATCACATCTGGTACTCGAGCCTGTTTATCAATTTCAAAGGTCAGCCTCGAGCCTTGCTGCACAACCAAATTCGCACCGCGTACTTGCAGTTGGCTTGGGATTTCTTCAAAGTCAACCACCAAGCGGCGCTGCCCTCCAAATTGATTTTGCAAATTGGTCAGTTGACCATCAAAGAGCAACTTGCCGTGGTCAATAATCATGGCTCGAGAACAAAGTTTTTGTACATCGGATAAGTCGTGGGTGGTGAGAATAATCGTGGTTTCACGTTCCAAATTGATTTGGCGAATAAATTCTCGGATGCGTTCCTTAGCGACCACATCCAAGCCAATCGTCGGCTCATCCAAGAAAAGCAACTCTGGGTCGTGTAGCAACGCCGCACATAAATCAGCTCGCATTCGTTGACCAAGGCTTAAAGAACGGGCTGGAGAAGCCAGAAATTCATCCAAATCCAGTAGTTTTTTGAATGCCTCTAAATTGCTCGAGAAACGCGCACTTGGAATTTTATAGATATGCTGCATCAACTCGAGGCTTTCAATCACGGGTAAATCCCACCATAGACTGCTGCGCTGCCCAAACACCGCGCCAATTCGCGCCGCATATGCCTGACGGTCTTTGTGCGGCACAAAACCCGCCACCTCGAGCCGCCCCGAAGTTGGCACAAGTAAACCTGTCAGCATTTTCAGCGTAGTGCTTTTGCCCGCGCCGTTCGGTCCTAAATACCCGACCATCTCACCGCGAGCAATCGTAAACGAAACATCATCCACGGCTTTAAGTGTTCTCGAGTCCCGCTTAAAAAAGTTTTGCAGCACCCCCAAAGTGTTCTTGTGGTGATGACGAATTTGGAAATGTTTACAAAGGTGTTCGACAAGAATCATGGGATACCGGGAGGTTAAAGAGAAAAGAGATAACCTGATGACGCGAAGCATTTTATGGTGACGCAAAGCGTCTGGACAATGAGATAGACACAACAAAGTGGATAAATGGACAACTTGAGAAACAACACATTTTGAGGAAAGGACGAAGACAACCCCAACTGTAGGGGTTTGGCACGCCAAACCCGACCCAGCAAACAGCTCATAGCCCTACAACAAACTATTTCCCACAATCGGCTCTTGCTGGGCAAACCGCTCTGGACGCAAAATGTGCATGTCCAAACTGGTTGTCTTGCCCTCGAGAATCAGTTCACTCATCAGTTGCCCAAAGGCTGGACTGTGCATCGTACCATGTCCACTCGAGCCATTGACCATAAACAAATTGGCGTATTCGGGGTGTTTCCCAAACAGTGCGTGTTTGTCTGGGCTGTTCTCGTATAAACCAGCCCATGTTTGCTGGATGGGTAGGTTCTTCAAAACGGGGACTCGAGTGTGTGCTTCTTCGAGCATGGGTGCTAACCAATTCATGTCTGGCTCGAGGTCAAAGGGGTGGCTCGAGGTGACTGGGCTTGGGCGGAGGAGCAGTGCGGTTTGGTCGCGTACCCGCAGGTGAAAACCAGTGTCGCAATAGATGCTCATTGGCATGTCTGACGGCAAAAGGTCGGTGGTTACGGTCTGGGCGATCTGGCGTTTTTCTGGTGTGACAGGTACTTCAAGTCCGAGCGTTCCAGCCCATGCTCCTGTGGCATTGACTACGGCATCCGCCTCGAGAATGCCGTCTGGGATGATGACTTGCACCCGATTGCCTTTGGTTTGCAGTTTGGCTTTGACACCGTACATAAAGTTCGCACCATGACGCATGGCGCTCTCGGCAAAACCGCGCCGCATCTCGAGTGGGCGAATAAAGCCATCCCACGGGCAGAATGTGCCACCAAGTACACCGTCTAAGTTCAGGGCTGGGTTAAGGCTGGCAATTTCGCTGGGGGTCACAGCTCGAGCCACGCTCAGACCGGCTTGTTGTTGCACGGTTAGTGCAGCTTTGAGCGCCTCGAGTTCGGGTTGGGTAGTGGCAAGAAACAAGTAGCCGTGCGGCTGATAACCCGCATCAACACCTGTCAAATCCTCGAATTGCAGTAAAATTTCTCGAGCCAGCAAGGAAAGTTTGACGTTGATGCCCGTGCCATACTGCACCCGAAAACCACCTGTCGCCCGAGCAGCGCTGCTGCTGGCGGTCTGGTCAGTTGGGGCTTTGTGGTCTTGCTCGAGAACCAAGACTTTTGCGCCTTTGGCAGATAAAAAATGCGCCACACTCGAGCCAATGATGCCGCCACCAAGGACGATGATGTCTGGTTTCATTCGGGTATTGTACCCAAGGTGGTTGTGCTTATTCTATGCAGGAATTGACTGTTGGCTAGAAGAAGTATCAAGAACCTTGATGAACATATTGACCAATTCGGCATCGAGGGTTCGACCCGCTTGTTCTTGTAATTCAGCGATGGCAGCTTGGGTATTCCAAGCCTCTTTGTAAGGGCGTTGGCTGGTCAGGGCATCAAAGACATCCACCACAGCAAATAATCGTGCTAAGTAAGGTATTTGCTGTTGGCGCAGATTTTCTGGGTAGCCAGAACCATCGGTTCTTTCTTGGTGATACAAAACAATTTCTCGGGTTTGTAATGGCAGGAAGGCTAAGCCTTGTAGCATTTCAGCTCCAATGCTTGGGTGTTGACGAATCCACAGCCATTCATCGGGGCTGAGTTTATCGGGTTTAAGCAGCACTTGGTCTGGCACTGCCACTTTGCCAATGTCGTGCAGCAATGCTCCCCACTCGAGGGCTTGCAATTGTTCAGGAGGTAACTCTAAAGCCATACCGAGTTGCAAAGCCAAATCCACCACACGGTCGGTGTGTCCTTTGGTTTCAAAGTCGCGCATCTCGAGGGCAAGCCCTAGGGTACGAAAGGTCTGCGCTCGGGTGTTGAGGATTTCTTGAATTCCATCGGCTCGTTCAATGGCTCGAGTTAAACGACGCGAAATAAATTCAATGATTTCTCGGGTGTTGGCTGGAAAAGGCACGACTTTTGAAAAACTGCTGGCGCTTAAAAATCCACGCACTTGCCCATTGCAGTATACAGGCGCAATCAAAGCTGAACGGAATCCAAATTCCCGCAATACCAAAGAGGTTTGAGTTTGCGTTAGGTAATCTTCAATCAATAAGACTTGACCACTTTGAATCGCAAAGCTGAACAAGTCAGGCTCGCCAATTGGTGTGGCTTGACGAAAACGCAGGTATTCTGGGTCAATCTTGCCAAGTACGGCTAAAGCCTCCAAGGATTGTTGGTCGAGTAAAAAATAAATGGCTGCTTCTAAACCAGTTAAATCAAGTAAGGTTTGTAAACCCAAAGTGGCAATGGCTTCTTCGTCCTCGAGCTGCTCGAGATCAGCTGAAAGCTGCGCGAGTTTAGCAAAGGCTTCAGCTCGTTGCTCGGCAGTTTCAAGTGCATCTAAACGCACCAAAGCACTGGACAGGGCTTCGGCAATGGCGGTCATGATTTCCAAGTCAACGGGGACAAAGCTGCCACCATCGGCGTGGGTATCGGCGGTCAATACCCCAATCACTTTGGTACCGTTACCTTGACGTAGTGGCACACCCAAGTACGAACCTTGTTTTAAGGGGCGCACCGTGAAGACATTGGGTAACGAAATAGCTTGTGATTCTACCCGAGGTACACCTGTGTCAAGCACTTGCCATGATAAACCGCGCTCACGGGTTAAGACCGCTTTTATGGATTCCTCGGCGTAAACCCCACTACACCAGACTGGGCGCATTTGGTTGCGTTCTGAGTTGACCAACAAAACACTGGCACTCGAGGCTCGGGTGGCTTCTAAAGCAAATTGTGAGGCAATTTGATACAGCTCTTGATGGGTTGTGGCTTGGCGCATGACGGTGGATACCTGAGCCAAGACCTCGAGGGCTTTACGCTCACGCTCCAAGCGGTCTTGAATTCGTTTCCGTTCGAGTTTTGCTCCCAAAGCAGCTGCAATTTCGGGCAACACGGGGCGTAAATCCACCCAAGGGGTTTGACGGTAAATTAAAGCAATGCTGCCAATTAATTCGCCAGCCACACGCTGACCAACCAAATGGGCTTCAGAAAAGCCTAAGCTATGAATCAATTGGTATTTGACAGCAGTACGCGGTCTTTCAAAAACAATTCGTACTGTTTCACCACGCAAAAAAGCTGGTTCTTCAGCAATAAAATCAGCCATTTTAATTGGCTCGAGCATTGCTAAATCCACCCCTGCGGCAGCCACCAAGCGGTAGCCAGCGGCTTCACGCACCCGAAAAACCGCGCCATCGGCGCCGTGTTCAACGGTTAAAGCCTCGAGCATGACTTGGTACAAATCATCAGAAGTTGGGGCATCACCGATGGAACGCAAGAACCGACTGAGGATATTTTGACGAATCAATTCAGCTTCGCGTTCAGTCACATCTTTGATGATTGCAATCATCCCTTCAAAAGCATTGCCGTCGTCAAAGATCGCCCTCACACTGATTTCAGCTCGGAATTTTTTTCGATTGGGTTTTTGATGCCAGACCACACCACGCCAGACATCGCCGCGCAACACCGTAGCCCAGCCTTCATCTCGAGCTTCGCTGACGGTTGAGCCAATCAAATCCACCAGTTTACGCCCGAGCATACTCGAGTGACTGACTTCATATAAGACTTGGGCTTCGCTGTTGATCGCAACCAAATTGAGTTCGGCATCGGTTAGCAAAGCTGCTTCACCGAGCGCATCTAGTACAGGAAAAAAACTTTGAATCAAACCATCACCAAATCCAAGCCGAAGCATAGCATTAAAAAACATAAAGGGCTGTGAGACTTCACACGTCAAGGTTTTTTAATCCAAGTACTTTTGAACTCGAAGTACGCCATTTTGCACTTGAGGTGTTTTATGTTGTTCATTGGTCAGCTTTGAGAATTTTCACTTCAATTTCGCCATACGCCAACTCTTGTGCTGCCACGAACTGACCATCGCGTATACCCTCGAGCAGCGCCGAGAACAAAACCGTGCGTTCACCCCAATCATCAGCTGGGACTTGACCAAAAAAAAAGTGTTTCAGGCGCTGACCAAACGCCCTGATTCGCGCCAAAGCCAGTGGCATGGTCAGGCGCTCAAAAGCCAAATCCAAAAACTCAATCGCACGCACCCGCCGCCGCGCTGCCTCGAGCAGCGCCCCAAGCCCACTCGAGACGGGTTTGGCTTTACGCGGCAACCGAATTTCTGGCACATTCGGCAGCATCAGCAGCGCTCGAGCGGCACGCTGACCTTTTAAGAACGAAATCGCTCCCTCGAGTTGCGCCAAGGCATTGACGCCTTCTAGGACATCCTCCAAGCTCGAGTCCAGTTCATCGGCATCTTCTTCAAAAACCCGAGGTGGTTTAGGCAACAGCAAACGGGCTTTGAGTTCAATCACGCCCGACAAATGCGGCAGGGCTTCGGATGCCAACTCGAGCGCCGCTTCGGGTGGCAGTACGGCTCTGAGATGGGTATAACGCGCCAGCACGGCGCGGGTCAGCTCGAGCAGTGGCACAGCACTTGGCACAATGCTCTCGGCACGAAGCGCCGCCGCCAGTTCGGGCAGTGTGCCTTCAAAACCAGCAAAACGGGCAATAAAGGTTGTCTCGAGCAGTTGTGGTTCGGTCATGGACGGCGGCTATCCAAAGGCAACAAACCAATCGCTTGGCGCACTTCCTGCATCGTGTCTTGGGCAATGGTGCGGCAAAAATCTGCACCAGACACCAGTGCATCGGTGACTTCGCTAGGATGCTCACGCAGGTATTCGGCTTTGGCTTGAATGGGTTCAAGGGTTTGCCAGATATTTTCCATCAAAAGTTTCTTGCAGTCCACACAGCCAATTCCTGCGCGGCGGCATTCGGTGTCCACCATTTGCACTGTGTCTGAATTTGAAAACAGCTTGTGGTAAGCAAACATCACACAAACCTCGGGGTTGCCCGGGTCGGTGCGGCGAATGCGTTGCGGGTCAGTTGGTGCAACACGAATGTTCTGCCAAATCGTGTCTTTCGGCTCGAGAACCCCAATGGTGTTGTTTTTGGATTTGCTCATTTTACCCGCACCATCCAAGCCCGGAACCCGAGCTGCGCCAGTGTCAATGCTGGCTTTGGGTTCAGGAAAAATCGGGGCTTCGGGGCTGGCAAAGCGGTAGTTAAAACGTCGTGCGATTTCTCGAGTGAGTTCAATGTGCTGCACTTGATCTTCGCCGACTGGTACAGTATCAGCTTTGTAAAGCAGAATATCGGCGGCTTGCAAGACAGGATACATCAGTAAACCCGACAAAATACTGTGCTGTTCGGATTTATCCTTAAATTGAGTCATGCGTTCTAAATCGCCAAGCGGCGTTTGGGTGGTAAAAACCCAACCGAGTTCAACGTGTTCACGCACATGAGACTGGGCAAAGAGCGTGATTTTATTCGGGTCAAGCCCAGCCGCCATGTTCGCCAAAGCAGCTTCAAAAGTCAGGCGCGGCAGGCTCGAGGCATCGTGCGGAATGGTGATGGCATGATAATCCACAATGCAGAAAATTGCTTCCTTGCCAATCTGATCGCCAATTTTAGCCCAATTGCGAATTGCTCCAAGGTAATTGCCAATGTGAATCTCGCCAGTTGGTTGAATGCCACTAAACACACGTTTCATGCGAGACAAGTATACAACCCCGAAGTGCAAGGAGCAAAACAAGCGCCTTAACTTTTGTGAATGCGCTGCTCGATTTCTTTTGTGTCCGCCTCGAGAACCCAAGTTTCAAAATCTATAAACTGCGCTTTGAACCGTGTGATAAACGCACCCAAAGCCTTCCCCTCGAGTTCTGGGCGTAAACGCATCACAAGTTGACCACTGAATTTCTCGGCAAAATGAATGGCTTGCTGCTCGAGAACTTGCTGCTCGAGGATTTGTTCAAGTAAATTGCTTTCTGGGAAAGCACCGGCAATCAATTCGATGTACTCGTGTCGCTCGAGAAATTCAACCCGTTTTTGAATGTTATGCCGCAGCAAAAAATCATGAAAGCGCTGCATCGTGGGGCGAGTCTCGAGCCGTTTCTCGAGTTTGGAGATGCTTTCATCCAAGTACGGTGCGACACTAAAGTACTTGCTACCAATCACCCAAGAAAACATTTGGTCTAAAGTCTCAAAGCCTTGAATCCAAGGTGCGGGGTCTAAACCAAGAAACTCGAGCATCGGCTGCATCTTGGTGGTGATTGGTAAGTCTTGTTTGTAATGCTCGTTCGATTCGCGGCGATAAACATACGACAAGCCAAACTCACCGTATTTGAGGTTAAATCGCCGAAAGATTTTTCCAATGATGTTGCCTAAGTCATTAAAGCTCATGTAGTTGTACATCGGCTCGAGGTGCTGCGCTTCAACGCTAAAAAAATCCACTTGCAAGTTTTTGTAAACCGTACTGAACACATGCCCAACGATTTTATGCTGGGTTATTCCAAGCTCTTTGGCAATGTCAAAACGCAAAGATTTCCAATCATCTCGAGCGGCTACCAGCACATCCATATCCCCAAAATCGGGTTTGGAAGCATAAAAACGCGGAATGCGAAAACCAGCCCCTAATTTCTGCTCGAGGTACACCCGCAATTCATTTTCACGCTCGAGATAATCTGCTCGAGGTAGCCTTGGTAAGTTGAACAGGTTGCCACCCATACAGAGCAGTTTACTCGAGAGAACGAAGCTGCTAAATACACTGTTAACAAAAATCGTAGATTTTTGGCGAGCTATGCGAGTATAACCAAAGTACAGTGTTGATGGGTGCGGAGACTCTTTGGAGCGAAGCGGAAAATAGTCGGAGCATTTAATTAACACTGTACTAAATGGTCAAAATGGCTTAACGGTCTTTTTTCAGGTACACTCAAAACACCCAACCAACTCAACTCGAGAAATTTACATGACACACAAACTCAAAGCTCATAGCTCATAGCTTCCTTTCATGTCACTTTGGCTTTCTTCGCAAATTCAGGGGCTTTCCATGCTTGGGTTTTCATGATCTGCTCGAGACGCGCCACAGCTTCTATGACATCGGAAAAACTGTTGTAAAGCGGCGCAAATCCAAAACGCACTATATCTGGAGCGCGAAAATCCCCGACCACACCTGCGGCAATCAGTGCCTGCATGATCGCGTAACCATGTTCATGGGTGTAACTGACTTGCGAACCGCGTTTTTCATGCTCGAGTGGTGTGACACAAGCAAAACCGTACTGCTCGAGGGGCTGCATGGCTTCTATAAATAAATCTGTTAGTAGCAAACTTTTTGCTCGAGCTGAGTGAATGCTAAATTTTTGCCATAACTCGAGTGAGGCTTCCAAGGCTGTCAATGCCAAAACTGGTGGTGTGCCAGTGGTGAAACGCAGCACACTGGCGGCGGGCGCGTACTCTGGTGTGAAGGCAAATGGTGCAGCATGACCCATCCAGCCCGACAACACAGGCTCGGGAGCGCTTTGGTGCTGCTCTGCTACAAATAAAAAAGCTGGAGCGCCAGGTCCACCGTTTAAGTACTTATAACCACAACCAATTGCGAAATCCACGTTGCAGTCATTCAGCGCTACAGGAAACGCCCCTGCACTGTGCGCCAAATCCCAAATCGTCAGCGCTCCAACCGCTTGCGCTCGAGCTGTGATACTTTTCATATTTAAGCGCTCACCAGTGCGGTAATCCACTTCGGTCAAAAGCAGCACCACCACATCTTCAGTCAGAGCTGCCTCGAGGTCAGCGCGTTTGACAAAACGCAGCTCATACCGATTCTCGAGCAGGGTGTTGATGCCTTGCGCCATGTACAAATCTGTAGGGAAATTATCAATGTCCGAGACAATCACGCGGCGTTCTGGACGGAGCTGCAAGGCAGAAAGCAGCACCTTAAAAACATTGATACTGGTGCTGTCACATGCCACCACTTCGCTTGGTTTTGCACCAATCAAAGCTGCTATTTGAGCGCCAACCCGAGTGGGTAAATCAATCCAAGCATTTTTATTCCAACTCGAGATTAAATCCTCACCCCATTGGCGCTGCACTGCGTCTGCCACTCGAGCAGGTACATGCGTTGGTAGTGCGCCAAGGCTGTTGCCATCCATGTAAATTTTGCCCTCGGGTAAGAAAAATCGTTCTCGAGCTGATTTTAAAGCGTCACTCTGGTCAAGTTGTTGAGCTTTTACGAAAAGTGAATTCATGCTGCCAAGGATAACACCATAAAGCCCAGCAGCTGTAGTTTACGAGCTGTATCATTTGAAATTGTAAGGGTTGCGTTCCCTAGGGTGTTTCATTTTTGCTTAGCCAATCACAACAAAAATCTCCTGCTACCCTCGAGTAGCAGGAGGTTTCTTAAATTATCTTAAAGGTTGGCGTTCCAGATTGCTGCTGCATCATCCAAGGCTTGCTTGGCGGTCTTTTGACCAAAAATCGCAGCTTCGACATTGTCTTTGATGGCTTTGTTCAAGGTGCTGGCATTTGGTACGACAGGGGTAAGCTCTTTAGCGCTTTTCATGGTTTGTGAACCAGCAAAACGACCCAAGTCAATCAGGTTGGCGCTGTTGCGACCACTGGCAAAGTACGGATCTCGAGAGGCTTTGACGGCAGTTGGGAAGACTGTACCAGCGCGTTTGGCAAATGCCAGTTGGTTGTCATCGTTGGTCAGCCAAGCTGCCAAAGCGGCGCTGGCTTTGGGGTTCTTGGTGCCAACTGGGACTGCGTAAGCAAAGGTGCTGGCTTGGGTAACTTGACCAGCTGCAATTGGGTTTGGTGCGACAGCACTGACCTTAAAGATGGCTGGGGCGTCGTTGGCAAGACGTGGAATAAAGGTAATGCCAACAATGCACATGCCAAGTTTACCAGCGGTGTAAAGGTTATAGCTTGCGCCGATGCCTTTCATACTTTCTTCGCTAAAGACATTGGCTTTACGCAAATCAATGTAGCGTTGCAGCAATGCCACATGAGCTGGGCTGTTAAAAGCAGCTTTTTTGCGGTCAGCTGAAAGCACAGGTAAGCCCTCTTCTTGGAAGACTTTCAGCAAATCAGCATTGGCAATGAGTGGTGAGAATCCAAAGACACCAGCTTTTTCTTGAATGATCTTTGCCCATTGGATAATGCCGCCTTGGGTGCGTGGCAATTCTTGTCCATCTAAACCAGCTTTCTTGAGAATATCGCGGTTGAACAAGATAATCCGTGGGCTGGCATAATCGGGTAAGCCGTAGACCTTACCTTCAAAGGTAAAGGCAGCTAGGGCTTGTTTTTGGTAGACATCAAGGGTTTTCTTGTCGAGCAATCCACTTAAGTTTTGCAATGCGCCTTGTTGTGCCAACTCGAGAATCTGAGTGCTGTTCATTTGCACAGCATCAGGTGGGCTGCCTGCGGCAACACCGGACAAGACTTTTTGTTGAATTGCAGCTTGTGGAAGGTCAGTCCATTTGAGGTTCTGATTTCCGTTGGCAGCGTTGTACTTGGTGACCAACGGATTAAAAAAATCTGCGAATGGCTGTAAGCTGGTGGTTACAAATTCCATTTGTAATTTATCTTGTGCGCCGACTTGCGAAAAACTTAAGCCTGCAACGCCTGCTGCAAGCAAAACCGAAATTCCAAACGCTTTGCGTATGTTCATACTCTCCTCCAAATTGCCTTATGGCGTTGCGTATACTAACGTAAGCGCTTTGTCAGGTCAAACACTTAGCACACCCACTTATCGCACTCGCCCTAAGATCTGGGTTTTGCCATCCATCACAAAGCGTAAGCGATCAACCTCGAGTTTGGCTGAAAAGGTTTTATTGGTTTTACCCAACTTAAAACTGCCTTTGAGGTTCGATGGGTTGCCTGTGGCGGTCAGGCTGGCTTTTTGCTTAGCGATTTCAATTGTGCCAGTGTACTTATTCGCACCATTGCTTTTCAGGGTTAAAACAAGGCTCGAGTTACGCCAAGTGGCAATCAGTGGGTCTTCTGGCGGTGGTGCGAAACCCGGCACAGTAAAACCAGTTTGGGCTTTGGGTCCAAAGTCGCGTTCTAACTGAACGGTCACACCATTTTTGAGGTCTGGCGTGCCTGCTTCGTTGTAATTGGCTAAAGTTAAACTTAAGACATCTTTGCGAATCTCGAGCATAAAATATGCCTCACCGTTTGGGCTGGTGGCAGTACCTTCGGCTTTCATGCCTGTTAAACGCCCGTTGAGGCTAAACGTCTCACCCATGCCTTCGAGTGTGCCGCTGAGCATCCCAGCTGATTCGTTCAAGGTCAGTTTAATGGTTCGATTGACTCCTTTGGCGAGCCAAAGACCAGTCACGGCTGCATTTTGTGCCAGTACCAAGCCTAAGCATAGAAGCAAACTCGAGGCAGCCAGAAGGTAGATTTTCATGGTTCTATTTGAGCATACTTTGACTTTTGATGTTGTCAGGGTTTTTACATATGGTGCGTAAAAGAGAATAATCGCTTTACTGCCTGCAAGCAACTCGTTTGTATGCCGCGAAGATGTATACTTTCTTTCGTGCTTGCCTTGATTTGCAAAACCGATAAAGCCCGATTTGTGCTGTCCGCCGAACATGTTGCCAGAATCCTCACGGCTGCGACTTGGTTGCCGCTCGAGGGTCTACCCGACGGTGTGGTTGGTATGCTCAATGTGGCTGGGGTGAATTTAGCGGTGGTTGATCCGCGTCCTCGTTTGGCTCAGAATCAATTGGCACTGAGTTTAGAGCATCACTTTATTGAAATGACGTTCCCAAGAAGATTTTTACTCTGGGTGGATGCGGTTGAAGAATCGATTGAATTAGAACCGACTCAGATTGAACGACTTGCCACCAATGCTGGCGCAGTTGCCACGCATTTGGTGCGTTTTCCAGAAGAAACCCTGCCGTTACTGCGCCCTGAGGCATTTGATCCTGGTGATTTGATCAGTGCCATTTCGGCTGATGTGTCGTCGTTGTGAATTGTGCTTGGAGTGAATAGTGGCAGCCATTGAAGCGGCACTGCATAAAGCCATTGAGCGGGTTACTGGTTTGCGCTTAAAAAGCAATCAAGTCACCCAAAGTCAAACGGCGTTATTGCAATTGGCTTTACAACGCAACGAGGACACCGAGCAAACCTTGGCGTGGCTCGAGTCTGAACCGCTTGTCTTGGAGCGCTTTGCGGCTCAGTTTACGATTCCTGAAACACATTTTCACCGCATTGTGCCGCAGATGAAAGCCCTGCGGGAACGAATTTTACCGAGCTTAGAAACCTTGAGGGCTTCGCGGCGTTCTTGGCGTTTTTGGTCAGCTGGTTGTAGCAGTGGTGAAGAAGTCTACACCCTGATTATTTTAGCACTTGAACATCTCAAAAACCCTTGGCAACTCGAGGTCTTAGGCACTGACCTCAATCCACTGATCTTAGAGCGAGCCAAAGCGGCTGTTTATAACGAATGGTCTTTTCGGGATACACCGCAATCTTGGCGTGACCAATGGTTTTTGCAACAAGCTGACACTTGGCAACTGGTTGAACAAGTCCGTGAGATGGCGCGGTTTGAAGTGCTGAACTTGATTGCCGAGCCTTGGGCGGTCAAAGGTGAATTTGATCTGATTTTATGCCGCAATGTCACGATTTATTTTTCTAACCGCAGCGCTCAGCTTGTCTATGAGCGGCTTGCAAGTCATCTGAGCTTGGGTGGTTTTATGGTCTTAGGTCCTTCTGACCCACCGCCAACCCGACAAACGTTGGAACGAGCCAAGTTACAACCGATTTTTGAGGATGGAGCAATTATTTGGCAACGGGTGACCGAAGCCCAACTGAGTTCGCAATTGGCTCGAGTGCCATGGCTTGAAGAAAGCCAGCCACCAGTCAAGAATCCAAGCCTCGAGATACCTCGGGTCAAGAATCCAAGCCTTGAGATACCTCGAGTCAAAAATCCAACCCTTGAAATTCCAGCCCGCCCACCAAACAAAGAATCACGTTCGGCTTTTGCCACCATGGAGTTACCACCGTACCAACCACCACCCGATAACGACGCACCGCCCGTGGTCAGAAGCCAGAACAGTCAAACCTTAGAGGGCATGAATTTCTTAGAAGCCAACAACCCACAAGCTGCTTTAGAAGTTTTGCGCCGCGCTGCCTACCTCGAGCCGAACGACCCCGTGACGCAGTTTGCACTGGCTCGAGCTTGTTTGATGCTGGGTGATAAAAAACGCGCCCAAACCGCGTTGCGTCAAGCACGGCGATTGATTTCAGCTCTGCCTGATGACGACATGTTATCGCTCGAGACAACTGTGCGCGATTTGCACCGTGCCATCACCGCCTTGGCAAATCAGTTGCGTTAAGAATCAAATTCTGGTCGTCTGGTACAGACTCGAGTGCATAAACTTGACGAATACCGAATACTGTGATACACTTACTTTTATCAGCGCCCAGATGTGGCGCATTTTTTATGCCTTAAAGTTTTGAGCCAACGCATTCAATAAAATCTGCCAACATGTCATAAGCTGTTTCTTTGGCACCTGAATCTCGAGCAATCAGTTCAATCGCGGGCAGCACATCAAAACTAAAACGTGCCAGCATGTCATTGCCTGTGACGGTGGCAAAAGCACCATTGACTTGTTCTGGGGCGACTCGAGCCATGACGGCTTTGCCAAATAACCTTAAACTGGCAACCAGACGATACGGTTGCCCATCTTGTTTGGCTTGGCGTACTTGCTCTGGCGTTAAGCTGCGAATGCCAGTCACGCTGCAATCCTCGAGTTTGAGGTTGGCGTTCATCATGGTGTTGGCTAAACCAACGATTTTCACAGCGCTGTCCCAACCGTCCACGTCAAAACTCGGGTCGGTTTCAGCGATACCCATTTCTTGAGCGCGGCGCACCCCTTCTTCATAACTTTGTCCGTTTTCCCATGCCTCGAGAATCACGGTGCTGGTGCTGTTTGGTAAACCCCGAAAGCGCAGTAATTTGGCAACTGGTAAGCAGCTACGAAGCAGACTGTAAATTGGAATGCCGCCCATAAACGTGGCTTCGTACCGAAATTTAACCCGCTTTTCTCGAGCCAAAGCCTCGAGATGCTGAGCCGCGTGAACCAACGGTCCTTTGTTGGCTGTCACCACATGAACGCCAATTTGCAGCGCTGCTTCGATGTACGAAATGGCGGGTTGTCCGCTAAATGGCTCTAAACTCGAGGCTTCAAACAACACCGTGGCTTGAGCCGCACTTAAAAAAGTTGGCACATCAACAATAAACGGATCGGCTGGTATTTGCTGCTCGAGCAGTGCTTTGCTATCCAGTCCATTGGGGTTGACGATAAAACCCAAACGCCTTGAGTAAACCCCACAAATCAGAAATTCAATCCCCAGCGCCTCGAGTTCAGGGCGTTTTGCCTCGAGCAATTCAACCAAGCTGCGATTGACGTTCCCAAAGCCAATCAAGACGAGCCGCTGCATCATCCACCAATCCGAACCCTTAAGCCAAAACTGAGGTTGGCGTACCACTGAGCGGGCAGTAAATAGCCTGCTTCGATTTCAAAAAATGCGCCGATGATATTGGGTAATTGTAAAACCAGTCCAGCGCCAACATCTATTCCAATACCAAGCGGTAAGTTGAGTAAGCCCCCACCTGCACTCGAGATATTGCCAATCATTAAAATCAGTCCAAGTTTGGCGTAAGCGCCCAAGTAATCACCAGATACGCCAATCAAAGGCAGTAAGCTCTGACCGATCAGCACTTCTGAACGCGCTCCAAAAACCCAACCTGTTTTGCCTGTGCCGCCAATAAAACCCAAAGGCGCAAGTGCATCTAAAGCAAAAAAAGCCTGAATCCTACCGCCACTTAAACCCGTCGGATCAGATGGAAAAAGCACCCCAGCCACAATGCCGGGCATTCCAAAATAATTGGTTAAGCCAGCTTCGATTGAAAAACGCTGAGCTTGTCCACTCGAGTAGCCAAAGAAACATACCAACAAGACCAGAAAAAATCGTTTCATGGTGTTTAGTTTAACCCCAAGCGGGAGGCTTTTGTTTTACCAGTATTCGGATTACAATGCAGTGCGTGCTTCGACTGCTTGGAACAGCCACCTACTTGGATCAGCCTCTGACCTTGGAGCGAGCCTTGTACCTGGTTGCGCTTTTGGTTTGTCAGGATGGCTGGGTGGCTCGAGACGAACTGATGTTGCTGCTTTGGTCAGATGAAGCCGATGAGGGCATCAAAGCCCGTCTGCGCCAACTTGTGTACCGCACCAAACAGATGCCATATGGTGAAACCATTGAAAGCCAAGCCAATCAATTGCGTTTTATTGGACAGTCGGATGTGCCGCTTTTTCGTCAAGCTGTGCAGCATAAAAACTGGCAACAAGCCATTGCTTTGTACCGTGGTGAACTGCTGCATGGAGCATTCTTTGACCACGCGACACTCGAGGAGTGGTTTGCTTTTGAACGGGCAACTTTGGCAGCCATGTTTCGTTTGGCAGTGCTTGAACATGCCTCGACTTTGCGCCATGCCGAAGCAGCCGAACTGCTCGAGCAAGCCATGCTTTTTGATCCACTGAACGAAGATTTGATCAGGCACTTACTGCATTTTGCTAAAGCCGCTCCTGAAATTGGGCAACGGGCTTTTGAACGCTTTGAACGCGAACTGAATCAGCAATTGCAACTTGAGCCACCCAAGGACATTGTAGGCTTATTGCAGGCTCTAACCCAGACCAGCCCTTTAGCCCCAAAGCCCAAGCGACCGGAGTTACCAACTCCCAACAGTGCTTTTATTGGACGCCAAGCTGAACTCGAGCAAATTCAAAATCAACTCAGCAACCCGCATTGTCGTTTGCTGACCTTGGTCGGGGTGGGCGGGATTGGCAAGACTCGCCTTGCCCTCGAGCTTGCCCTGCGAAACCAAATGCCAAGTGGGGCGATTTTTGTGCAGTTAGCCCCACTCCAAGAAGCGGATTTGGTGGCAAATGCAATCCTCGAGGCGCTTGGTGAACGCCCCAGCGATCAGCCAATGACGCGCTTGGATCAAGTACTTGCCAGTCAGGCGACGCTGCTGGTTTTGGATAATTTCGAGCATGTCATGGCAGCCAGAGAAGTTGTGTCAGGCTTATTGGCGCAGCATTCGGGTTTGCAAATTTTAGTCACATCGCGCGAACGACTGGGCTTACAAGCCGAATTTGTTTTTGAACTTGGGGCGCTACCAGCCCCAGACACGCTTTTTCCGCTCGAGTCTCAGGATGCGGCACTGCTTTTTATCCGAGCTGCCCAGCGCAGCAGTTTTGACTTTGGGCTGCATAACTCGGACATCGAAGTGTTCTCCAAAATTTATCAGCGGGTTGCTGGAATGCCGCTGGGCTTAGAACTGGCTGCCAGTTGGGTGCGAACCCTGTCCTTACCTGAAATTGTAGAAGAACTCGAGTCAAGCCTCGATTTATTGTCTTTAGATGCGCCTGACATGCCCGAGCGTCATAGGAGCTTCGCGGGGGTGTTCAACTCGAGCTGGCGGCTTTTAAGCCAAGCCGAACAAAACGCCTTAGCCAAACTCTCGATTTTTCAAGGTGGTTTTGACAAAGACATGGCAAACCAAGTGGCAGGTGCTACCTTGCAACTGTTGTTGCGCTTGGTCAATAAATCTTTGGTCACACGCCGCGAAAATCGTTTTGTACTGCACGAACTGATTCGTCAATACAGCCAAATGTATTTAATAGAAACCGAAAAGCAAAACGCCATGAGCGCCTTAGCCGCCATCATGCAGGAACTCTCGAGCCACTGGATGACCCATGCCAAAGACGAAGAACAAACCCAGTGGAGCAGAAAAGTCGAACAAGAACACGATAACATCCGCAGTGTGCTGAGCTGGGCGACTGTATTTGACCACAAACTTGGTGCTTTGATCGCTGGACAACTGGAGCATTTCTGGTACTCGAGGGGCTATCACCGCGAAGGGCAGCAATGGGCAAAAAAATTTTTGGAACGCTACAGCCAACCCGATTTGGTGCGCCTGAACTTGCTCTGGACACAAATCAGCCTCTCCAAAGAACTCTCCGAGTATGACCTCGCCAGAAGCAGTCTTACCCAGTACCGAGACTTAGCCGAACAACTCGAGCAACCCAAAGCCCAAGCCAATGCCGAAAAATTCTTTGGTTTACTCGAGCGCGAACAAGGCAACTTAGAGCTGGGCAAAGCCCACTTAGAACGAGCCAAAACCATGTTTGAGGATTTAAATGACACCAATTCAATTGCCATTTGCATCAACGACCTTGGAATTATTTATGCCTACCAAAATAACCTCGAGGCGGCAAAACAGCACTTTGAAGAGTCTTTGTTGTTAAAACGTCAAATCGGCGATAAACAAGGCATTGCTTACGCCATCGGCAACCTCGGGGCAATTGCTGGGCAGCAAGGCGATTACGACTTGGAAAAAATTTTAAGCGAACAATCACTGCACCTCAAACGCGAACTTGGCGATCAACAAGGCATTGCCAATGCACTGCACGATTTGGGTATGAATGCACTCAATCAAAATCAAATTCAAGCCGCATTGATTCACTTCGCTGAATCCCTCGAAATTTATCAGCAACTCGAGCGGCGTTACTCGATGATTTTTGCAATTCACGGTTTTGCGTCCTTGGCACATCAAATCGGACAACTCGAGACTGCCCTGCGTTTCTCGAGCGCTGCATTGCACCACAGTTATCAGATTCGTAGCACCCCACCAAAGCACTGGCAAACCAAGCATGAAGCGTGGCGTCATGAAAGCCAATTATCCCCAGCCCAACTGGCAAAACTCGAGTTTGAAACTGAAAAACTTAGCATTTTTGAAATAACCAACCAAGTGCTGTTGTGGAAAGAAGCAGCCTTAGAAAAACAACTCTGGCAACCAGCTTTGGTTGAGCTGAACTCAAAGCAATGACTTGCCTTTGTTGGTTTTTTGCCGCATGGCAGCTCCCAGCGCACCCATGACCCAAGGCTCTAACTGATCCCAATCCTCGAGTGTATCCTCGGGAGCGCGGTAATAACTCATGGTCACGGTTTTTTCAGGTGTGGCATATATAAAAGGCTCGAGTTTGGCGTTTAAGAACATGGGTTTATTTTCCGAATCGGTTTTCAGGTACAAGACATCATCGGCAACCAAGCCAATCATCTTGCCTTGCACATACACACCCCAGCCACCGAACATGCTTTTGCAACGAGCCTCGAGTGGCATCAGGGTTTCTTCAATAAATTCAACAAAAGCGGGTTTGGTCT
The DNA here is from genome assembly GCA_013298185.1 of Deinococcales bacterium. Classification (GTDB taxonomy): domain Bacteria; phylum Deinococcota; class Deinococci; order Deinococcales; family JAAFIG01; genus JAAFIG01. Next base: position 878 of record JAAFJQ010000038.1, on the reverse strand, counting down.
TGGGCATCTTAAGTCCTTAGAGGCAACCACAAAGCGCTGTCATCAGGCAATGGAAAACCAGAATCTTTGAGCGCCAATAAAATCTGTCCGCGATGGTGTGCGTCATGAATTGCCATATGAAACAGCATTTGCGCTGGACTCGAGTGTGGCAGTTTGCCATTGCTGGTTGCATTTTGAGCCGTTTTTAACATCATGTCTCGAGTTTGGCGCATGATCGTTTGAATCGTCTCGAGGTTTGTCTCTGCATCAAAGTTACCAGTTTCAGGGTCGTAATTGCTGTACAGGTCTGGAATACTTGCCAATTGGCTCGGCTCGAGTTCCATACCCCAAGACTTGCTGCATTCGACCATATGAGCCAAGTGCTGCGCCACAGTGTAACCACCTCCAGGTGTACCAGCTTTGAGCATATCGGTTGTTAAATGATTCAGCAGCACATCATTGACAGCATTATTGGTTTGCCAAGCGTGTATGATTTCTGGACTCATGATAAGCCGACCTCCTTGAATTTTTCTAAACATGTTTGGGTCAGTGCCTCGAGTTCCGCCAGTAGCTCTGGCTCGAGTTTTTTGAAGTTAAAACAGGCTTTTCCCTGCATCTGTTTTTTTAGATTTTCCGAGACACCCTCGAGCAGTTCTGGATGAAAGTAAATGGCTTGAAGGTGATATGAAACATAGCTTTTTTTGATTTCAGCACTGCCAAAAAAAATCTGATACCCATCTTTTCGGGTGTGATGCAAATTGAGGTAATACTTGTTTGGCAAGTCGTGGACCATGACCAACTGACTTTGGTATGGCTGCAAAATGGCTTTGAGATGCAAAAAAACCGTTTGAAAATCATTCATGCTGACCTCGCTCTGGGCTGATTCTGGTTATAGCATA
>JAAFJQ010000380.1 GCA_013298185.1 Deinococcales bacterium | reverse complement strand
GCTTCCAAATTGGCGCTGCTTTAGAGCTTTATTGGCGCTGCTTTAGAGCTTTATTGGCGCTGCTTTAGAGCTTTGAAATCGCGTACTCAGCAATTTTTTGAGGGATGTTCACACCAGTTGTGCTGACGCTGTTCTTAAATTCCATGGTGTGATTGACTTCAATCACCAACAAGCCGCGTACTGGGTCTTCAACCAAATCCACGGCAACCACTGCACCGCCAACAGCCACAGCGCTGCGTTCGGCGAGGTCAGCCAATTCTGGTGTGACGGGGCAATTCTCGGCTTTGCCGCCCCTTGCGGTATTCGTAATCCAATGACTCGAGTTGCGATAAATTGCTGCAATGCACTTACCCGAAGCCACAAAAGCCCGAATATCGCGCATGGGTTTGTCCACGATTTCCTGCACATAAAAAATCTGGTGCTGATACCCACCTAAGACTTCTTTATGCTCGAGAACCGTTTCAGCCGCATCGCGGTCATTGATCTTGGAAAGCAAACGCCCCCAAGAACCCACAGGCGGTTTCATGATGACTGGATAGCCCGTTTGTTCAATCACCTCGAGTGTTTTCTCAGTGTCAAACGCCACTTGGGTGCGAGGTGTGGGAATCTTGTGCTTTGCCAGTAACGCGTTCGTCACGAGCTTATCGCCGCAATTGGCAATCACCTGACTTGGGTTGACCACTTCAACCCCCCAAGCCTCGAGCGAAGCCGCGATCGCATACCCTCGAGACTGCGAGACGCAACGCTCAATCACCACTTTCCAAGCAGGCGCAGCACCATGAAAATCAAAACTTAGATGCGGCGCATAGACTTTATCGTATGCCACGCCCAAACCATCCAGCGCGGCAAAAAGCATTTTTTCGTCCTCACGGACACGATCATAAATCAAGGCAAGGTCAGCCATAAGAAAAGGCTATGAGCTATGAGCTATGAGCTATGGGCAAAAACCTCAAAGCTCATAGCTCATAGCTCATAGCTTCACTCCCCCCAATCCTCGCCCTCTTGTGGGGCGGCTTCAAGGCGGGGCGGCTCGAGACTGACGACTTCAAATTCAGTGCCGGTTTCGTCGTCTATGACGATTTCACCGAGTTCTGGGTTGTCGAGTTCGATGATTGCGCCGGTTTCAGGGTTTTCAAATTTTATTTTTGCCATTGGGTTGACTCCTATGCGGGTAGTTTAATTGTCCTCGAGTGCAAATGAAAATTGGCAGTCTGGACAAGTCACATTACCAGTCTCGAGTTCAGTTTCCCCGAGCGCCAAGAAACTACCGCATTTTGGGCATTCGGTGCTATAGCCTAATGGCTCGAATTCTGGAGGCTCGAGGTTGGTGACTTCAAGTTCCGCGCCACAAGAATTACAACCGAGGATGTCACCAAGCTGAAATTCTGCCCAATCGGTGGCGCTGATCTCGAGTTCTTCAAAGCAGTCTGGGCAAGTGACAATCAGGGTGTTCATATGTTTTTGAATCCTACACAAAAATCGGCAATTTAGGTTTTTGAATAAGTCCATGCTTGGCGGCTCGAGCAAAGAGGGTTTCCACGGCTAACTGCCCAGCCTGACCAACATCCAAGCTAAAATCATTGACATATAAGTCTATGTGGGCTTGCATGACGCTTTCTTCCATCTCGAGGGCGTGCTTCTTGATGTAGGCTTTGGGTTCGTTGGGATGTGCGTAAGCGTACTCGAGGCTCGAGCGAACAGCAGTGTTTAACTTCTCGAGGGTTGCTTGTGGCAAGTCGCGTCGCGCCAGAATTGCACCAAGTGGAATGGGTAAACCTGTGTCTTGTTCCCACCACTCCCCGAGGTCGAGGAGTTTCACCAAGCCGTGCTGCTGATAGGTGAATCTGGATTCATGAATAATCAGACCAGCATCCACCTCACCGCGTTCGATGCTGGGCATGATTTGGTCGTAACGCATAAAAACGGTTTTGACTTCTGGGTGTGCAATCTGTAGCAATAACTGCGCCGTGGTGAACTTACCCGGACTAGCGATGGTTTTGCCGCGCAAATCTCCCAGTTTGGTTTTTGCCACAAGTAGCGGACCCACGCCGCGCCCAAGCGCTCCGCCAGCCCGAAGCGCAATGTACTTGTCCATCACATGAGCGTAAGCATGGTACGAAATTTTCGTCAGCTCGAGTTGCCCCTGCATTGCCCATTGGTTCAGGGTTTCAACATCCTCGAGGATTTCTTGTATGGGTTGCTCGAGAGCTATTTTTTGATGGGTTAATGCGTAAAAAATGAAAGTGTCATTGGGGCAGAAAGAATAACCGAGTTTCATGCTTTGAGATTATTTGATTTGTAGCCAACAATTGCCTTCTCGAACGCAAGTTACGTTAAGATGTTGCCACACCCAAGGAGGCTAGACCATGTTGCAATCCACGATGATGGACGTTCCGCTGTCAATTCCGTTCCTGCTCGAGCGAGCCAAGTCCTTATTTAGCGATCATAAAGTGATTTCGTATGTGCCTGTTGGCGTTGACCCCGAAACCAAAGCTCCGATTCCGGGGCGGGTCGAGGAGACTTACGGGCAGATGTATGACCGCTCGCACCAACTGATGCACGCCTTGTCCGAAGCTGGAATCAAGTCAGGCGACCGAGTTGGCACATTTGCCACGAACACATTTAGACACCTCGAGTTGTACTTTGCTGTGCCGTGTATGGGCGCAGTTTGCCACATGATAAACATTCGC
>JAAFJQ010000378.1 GCA_013298185.1 Deinococcales bacterium | reverse complement strand
CAAATTTGCCATGACGGCGGTGATAGGCGCAACCAAACTCATTTGTCCAGTTGCCAAAGCGCGGTAAAGGGTGAGCAAACCAATCACACCGACCAAACCACCAGCCACACCGAGCAGCGCATCGTGTAAACTCGGAAGCGGCGAGCCGCGCAGCAGTGCCAGAGCCACCAAGAAGACCAAACCAAGCACACTCGAGACTCGCATCACGGTCAGTTCACCAGAGCGGCGCGTCGCCAGCCCACCAGCAAAATCACCAAAGCCCCAAGCGGCAGCTGATGCCAAGCCCCACAAGGCTGCCAGAACATCGGCGCTCATGCGGTTTTGGCTATCCCAAACAACTCGGTTTGAATTTCACAATTTGGCGAAACTTGTTTTAAAAACGCAATCAATTCACTGCCAGCCAAGTGCAAATGCTCGAGTGGATACGGCGCAAGATGATCGAGGATAAAATAGGCATTGACCGACTGCTCGGTCAGGCGCGTCCGAATACCTTGTCGCCAATTCCAAGCTCGGCAAGTGACACGGTTTTCATCAGCCCAAATCACCTCGCCCTGTTGTGGATGCTCGAGAACAGGCTGACCATCTTTGAAAGTATCAAAGCCTTCCGTACCATCAGCAAAACGCAGCACCAAATCCGCCTCGAGTTTATCCCAATCCTCACCGCCGATGGGCATGACATGCTTGAGACTGATGGCATTGTACAAATCCACCAAAGTATTGATTTCGGGTAAATCCTGCCCTTTCACGACTCGAGAAAGAAGCGCTTCGGCGGAACACAGAAATTTACTTGGCTTTAAGCCAAAAGCCCCATAAGCCGAGCGCCACGCGGCAATATGCGAATGCTCAGCTGGTTTTTGAGCTGCAAAAAGAGGACGCACAGCCTGTTCGGTTTGCCTGAGCAATTCCGTACTCCACGGCTGGCTCGAGGAATTCTGCAAACCCTTGGCATAAATTACCATCAGCGAATACTCGGGAAAACGTTGCAAGATGCTCGGCTCGACTTGAATTCGGAACATGGCTCGAGTCTAACAAGACTAGAGGAAAGAGGAAAGAGGAAAGTCGAAGGCAAGAACAATTTCACAGGTTTTACTTTGATCTTTAACCTTTAACCTCAAAGCGCCTTCACCCCACCCTCGAGAATCAGCACTTGGCTTGCACCTAGCGCCTCGAGCAGCGCTGCGCCATACTCGGATTGTCGTCCGTTGTTGCAGACCACCACCAGTGGGCAGAGTGGCAGTGCAGGGCTGCCATCCTCGAGTTCAGATAAAGAAATTTCCAGCACTTCAAAACTCGAGACAATCGGTTTAGCGTTGCGCTCGAGTTCATCGCGGATGTCCACCAAGATGGCATCGGTTGGAATTTCTAACGGGGATATTCGCTGCATTGGCTGTAGTCTACTTTGTCGGGCTAGAATATGGTCATGCTCGAGACGGTTGCACCTAAGAAATACGAAGCTCGAGTTGACCCGAGGCTGCATGTGAACCTGCGTTTTTTGATCTGCAAGGTTTTTGTTTTTTGCTTGTTTTGTTTTGGTAGTTCATGTGTTGTGGCGCAATCTTTTACGATTAAACTACAAGCTCAAACGGCGGTGCAAACTGGTTTTGGTATCACTTTTGAAATGGCGTTGCCACCAATGGCGGCTTGGTCAATCGGCACTCGAGCCACACTGAATTGGGCTTTGAATGCTTGGTTTGACTCGAGTTTGCAAATCAATGCCTTGCGCCAAATTCGGCTTTTGGGCAATGGTGATCTGTATTTAACCGCTTATTTTGGTGGACAAATCGGTTTGTATTATTCGCCACTGATAGAAGTCAACGACGACCCAATTGTCATCCCAGATGATGACCCACGGGTTGATGCCCCAGAAGCCGATGCCTTTGAAGAAAATCCTCAGCCCAACGAAGACAGAAGCCCAATTGGAACATTTGAACCCACGCAAATGCTCGAGTTCAACGCTTTTGGCTTGGGTGGTTTGGATTTTGCTTATTTTGTCAATGATCGTTTCAGTTTGTATTTTGGTCTTGAAATCAACGCGGTTCTGTTACCAAGTTGGAATTTCAAAGTGTATCCGTATGTTGAATTCGATTACCAATTTTCCGAAGCGTTTTTACTGGTGCTGGGCGGTTATGCTGCTTTTTCTTGGCAGCCAAGCAGTTACTTTATTTATTTGGCAGGGTTTTATACCTTGTCTCGAGGACTGACTTTGCGGGCTGAGCTGGGTTGGAATAACAATTTTTTTGCCACACTGCGTTTAGCATGGCGTTTTTAACGCACTTTCAAGGTGCTGAGTTGAATTTCTTTACTCGAGGCTTGGTCGGTTTGGGCTTCGCCACTTGATGGGTTGACATAAATGTAACTGACCAATTTACTGCTCCAGTAAACTTGAACTTCAAAGCCTTGCGGCGCAGGAATGGTGTAGGCTCCAAAATTCAGGTTCTCGGTGTTTTGGCGCAAAGCACTTAAATACTGGTTCATTGTTCCTAGGCTTGGTTTGTTGCCAAGGCGGATGTTATCGCGCTCGAGCAGGGCAAGCGGTTGACCGTTTTGTGGGTTGAGGGTGACTGCGGCAATCACACGGTTACTCAGTTCTAAACTGGCACGAATGGCTTGTGGTTGTTCGTTGTGTTGCACCAACCAAAGCTGTCCGATTTTTAAGTCGCGGCGCAGTTCGCTGATGCGTCTTGGCACATCTTGGCTGCGT
>JAAFJQ010000377.1 GCA_013298185.1 Deinococcales bacterium | reverse complement strand
AGTGCCACTCGGGTTTTCAAATCCAAGCCTTTGTAATCGGCTCTCGAGCCAAAATTGGGAATTCGCACGGCTTGGGCTTCAACGTCCGAAAATCCAGAAGAGTAGAGCGTATCGGCATCTAAGCGCTTGCCATTGGCAAACACATTTGAACCAAGGTCGCGGAAACGCTCAAAGGAAAAGGTTTCGATTCTGGCATCCGCGCCAATTTTCTTGTACTCCGTGACCAAGTAATTGGCAGCCCGCTCGAGGTTTTGGCTACCCGAGACTCGAGCGCCAAAATTCACAAGGGCAATCACGTCTTTGTTGGCATCGTTGTCCATGCCAACCGCCAAAGCTGCACCGAGCAGCAAACCAAGCCACCAGAGTTTCATAACTGAAAGGATACAAGGTAATCATGACAATCTTGTTGCTAAAATATGTGTGTGAACCTTTTGCCTTTTCAGCTCTCAATCCAATACCATCCTCGAGTCTGGGGCGGTCAACGCCTTCAAGTCAGCCCACAAAACCCAATTGGCGAGGCATGGCTGATTCATGAACACAACCTCGTAAAAAGCGGCGAATTGGCAGGGCAGAGCCTCGAGCAGGCGGCTAAAAGCCTAGGCGCGGATTTACTTGGGTACAAGTATGCTGGCTCGAGGTTTCCTTTACTCATTAAAATCTTGGATTGTGCCGATTGGCTTTCGATTCAAGTCCATCCCAACGACACCCAAGCCGTGCAACTCGAGGGGGCTGGTCAACTTGGTAAAACCGAAGCTTGGCATTTGCTCGAGGTTGAAACGGGTGCAGAACTGATTTGTGGGGTCAAAGCTGGTGTTAGTCCCGAACAACTCGAGGCTGCCATCCGAAGCAGCACGGTGCGCGATGTGGCGCAATACCAAGCTGTGCAAACTGGCGAAACGGTGATGATGGAAGCTGGCACAATGCACGCTCTCGGACCTGGAATGCTGCTTTATGAAGTGCAGCAAACCTCGGACATCACGTACCGTGTTTATGATTGGGACAGACCCGCCAGTGCAGGGCGAGCGCTGCATATTGAGCAATCGGTGGCGGTCACCACCACCAAAACTGCCAGCATCACCCCGAGGCTCGAGGCGGGAATCCTGACCCAATGCCCGTATTTTGTTCTCGAGAAATTGGTTGAACCAAGCACGTACACCCCTGATGGCTCGAGTTTTCATGCGCTAACGATTACCAAAGGACAAGCCACTTTGCAAAGCGCTGGTCAGACTTGGGACTTGGCACGATTTGATTCAGTGGTTATTCCTGCAAATTGCCCTGAGTACAGCCTCAGTGGGCATTTTGAAGCCCTGCGCTCGAGCTTGCCGTAGGGATTCACCTGAATCGTAGGGGCAAGCGACCCTGCCCGTGAGGTGCGTCTTAGGGTCAAGAAGGCACGCTTTGCCCCATAGACATCAACTTAAGGGATTTTCTCACGGATTAAATCGAAAAAACGTAATCCCTCACGTACTCCCCCTTCTTGCTCACAAGACAGCACCTCACGGGCTGTTCGCGCTCGCTTCGCTCGACCCCTCCACGAGGGGTTCTGGTGTTATGAATTTGGCTTTTCGAGACATAACTGGAACGAAAATCAGCCCGAATCCCTCTCCCTGCGCGAAGCGACCCAAGCCCGTCAGCGACCACGCCCGTCAGGTGCGCGTCTGTGGTCAAGACAGGTGCTGCTTTGGGGTCAAGAAGCGCGTTTTTTGACAGCCACAAATCGAGCGAAGCTCGTGGAAACGCAGGAATACAGGAAAAAAGAGTCCAACAGGGTGACGAAGTCGGGTGAGGGGCTGACTAACCATGATTCTATGCGTACTGAAAGGCTTTTGTTCTTAGCCTAATGCCTATGAAGAATTTATGGCTCTACATTCTAAGTCAAAACGCATATTGTGCTGCGTATAGCGATGTTCTTATGCTATTGCCATGATCCAAACCCTAACCCCAGCCTTTGCCGATGCCACTGCCGCGCTTTTAGAAGCCGCGATTCTCGAGAGTCCGCATTACTCCGACTGGGCAAAGTCCGAAGAAATGGCGGGTCTGTCGGCTGAGAAACTTCAAGCCATGCCAGCCGAGGATGTGCTGATTTTTCTCGAGGGTAACGAAGTTCTTGGTGTTTTGGTGATGACTGGTTTTGAAGCTGGTTTACTCTGGTTGTCGTGGATTGTGGTTTCCCCCAAAGCTCGAGAGCGTGGTATGGCTGGTCAATTGCTCGAGGTGTTTCATCAGAATGCCACCGCTCGAGGGGTGCATAAGACATGGTGTGACTCGAGGATTGGCAATACGGCTAGTCAGCATATGCTCGAGAAGGCGGGTTATCAGGTTGTGGCGAGGCTTGAGAAGCATTGGTATGGCTTGGATTATTGGATTTGGGAACGGTTGCTGGTTTCCTGACAATCTTGGGGTAAACTCTAGGCATGACTGCCCCGAAACAAATGCGCCGCACCCCCCAAGCGCTGTTGGCTCGAGTGGCGTTATACGGTGTGCTGCTGGTTGGTAGTTTTTTAATGGCGTTTCCGTTTTTGTGGATGATTGTCACCAGTTTTCAAAGCCCACAAGAAAGTCTGCAACCCACACCTGTCTGGTTTCCGCAGCGTTTGCACTTGGGTAATTGGGGCGCAGCGCAAAACCTCGGAGCGCAAGGCGGGGATGCCACTTGGGGTGGTCTTGCCACGCAAAAAGAATTGATTCTCGAGGTCAGGACTTCTGGCAG
>JAAFJQ010000375.1 GCA_013298185.1 Deinococcales bacterium | reverse complement strand
TCGTTGCTTTCGGCACTCGAAAATAAGCTACTCACCGAATCGCCAATAGTGTTAAACATGGTTGGTATTTCTTTTAAGGTAAACCGATTTGCCAACAATTGTTTTGTTGTGTCTAAAACATCAGTGGTTTCAAATGGAGTTGCAGAAGCGGTTTTTAATGCCCATTTATAGGTTTTTAATGCCATCTCCGAGCTTTTAAGACCGTACTCGAGTTTAAGCATGGTGTCTAAACTGTTGTTGGTTTGTTCTTTGAATCCCACTGCATCAATAATGCTTTTACCAGTTAGTCCAACTGCACCGCCTGTTAAGCCCGCTGCAATGGTATTTGGTAAGTTAAACGCACCAGCGATTTTATCTTTGGCACTACCGAGCAGCCCTGCCGTGCGTTGCCATGCGTTGCCAGCCACTTGCGCGGCTCGAGCCAGTAACCCGCCAGCCTTCTGCCCAACCAAACCAGCTTTTTCGGTTTTTTGAGACGTGGTGTCAGCCGCTTCTGAAACCTTGATGAATTTGCCTTTGGCGCTGACCAGTTTACCCGCAGCGTTGATGTATGACCCTGCCAAAGAATCAGCCGCAGCACCAGCTTTAAGCGCACTTGCCCGAGCTTTATCAAGTGCTGACTCGGTTTTAAGTACAGTGTCATTGGTGCTTTTTAAGGTGCTACCAACAGCATCACTTTCTTTTTTGACACCACGTAAAGCAGTACCAATGCTTTGCAGTGCAGCTTTGGCATTGCCTTTGAGGTTAAACTCACCCTGAATTCTGAATGCCATGCTCACCGCCTCGAGAGGGCTGTCGCCAATGCCGTCAAATACTCATTGGTGTTGGTCTGCTGTTGCTGCTGTTCGCGCTCGAGCAACGCACCAGCCATGCCATACCGTGTTGCTTCACCCCGCCGAGCCGCGAGGATGCACCGAGCTGCTAAGAAAGCATTGTCCTTAGCAGCTCGGTAGGTGGCTAAAAAACTTCGGCTTCTTCGGCTTTCTCGAGTCCAACCATTCTGCCAATCACATCCCCCAAAGGTTTGTAAATAGCGTAACGTTCATCGAGAATTTTTTGAAACACAGGTGCATCAGGATAAACCACGCAGCGCTCGACCAAATCTCGGGTGCTGTTGGTGCTGTCATCTTCTTCGTACTGCGCCCATTCAACTGCGCTTGGTTTACGAAGCACAAATGTGTCTGAACCCACTCGCACGGCTGTTAATTTGCCGTCTGGATAGGCTTCTTTAAGGACTTTTTTAATTTCTGGGGTGATAATTCCTAACCGTGCCATATTTCTCCTTATGTAAAAACGCCAAAGTCAAAACCTTGGCGCTCGAGCGAATGAATTAAAATTACGCTGCGCCAGTTGCGACTGGTTTCTTGCCACTGCGCCAAATACCACCAAGTGCTTTGCCTTCAATGTCAATCATGGTTTTCTTGTCGCCTGATTTTGAGGATTGACTGATTTTGGTTATACGGACACCCTTGATTGCATCGCTTACAGCAGGGGTATTTTTGCGCTTGGAATAGTTCGTTGAAAAATCAAATGGCGCATGTCCGTAAACCGTGCCATCCCCTTCACCATCGGTCAACTTGGGCAAAATAACCGTGTCAAAATCCTCTTTGGTTACAGTTAATTTGAAATTGGCATCGTAGTTGCCTTCACCGTAACCAAGTGGTGCCATATTCGCACCGTAAACCGCTTCGAGTTCAATACCATCGTCGTACTCAGCCGATTCAAACGCAACCAACTTGCTGCCTGCGAATGAAAATCCCGCTCGAGCGAAGACATAGAACTCCCCGTTGACAAACCCGCCTTGTGTTGAATCTGGCATGATAACTCCTTAAAAATTTGGATTTAACCAGCCCCAAATTACGGGGCTGGGGCAGCAGTCGCGGCGGCTGTGGCTGGGGCAGCAATGCGAGGATTGATGTAACCAATACCAACGCGAATGGTTCGGGCAATTCCAACAGGTACACAGTCCACAAACACCAAAATTTGCTTGGTGCTGAGGATGTTCTGATTCGGGTCAATCACCACGTTGTACCCACTTAAATCACCAGCATTGACAATGGCATCAAGTGGCGTGTTGAAATCAGCCACCAATGCCGCCAAGTCACGTCCATCGAGCAATCCAGCAGCATCCACACGGAAACGAGCATTGACGTATTTGATTGCCACATTTCGCGCTGCTCGAGCCACTTTGTTGATGACCCGTATATTCTCGAATTGTTGGTAATCGCTTGTGCTGGGTGCCAGTGTGCGTCCATCCGTGATGAAAAACCCACTGTACCCGTTAAAGGTTCGCATTGTCCAGAACCGAGCGTTTAAGCGGTCACGCCCAAATTCATCATGGTGCAGTTTTAAGATTCCTGGTACCGCGCCACGCAGCACCTCGCCCGGACTTTGAGACACTGCACCACCCAAGGCATGGGTGAGCATTTCAGTCATGGGGTTGCGCCGTTCGATTTTGGCGGTCAACTCGGACAACACTTCGGCTTCACCCGCGCCAATCACAGTCCAACGGTGGAAGGTGCTGGCATAGTCGGTTAAGAGCGCGGTTTCCCAAGTGTCGGTGCTTTCGCCACTGTTCCGAATGCGGCTTTCGCCAGCACCGTACCAGAATTTGTACTGCGCTCGAGCAACATCCACCTTGGTAGCCAGCACAGCAGTTGCGGCAGCACTTAGCGCACCAACAACATGCACACCTTCAACATCGAAAGTGTTGGCAGCCAATGCAGCGTCCAG
>JAAFJQ010000374.1 GCA_013298185.1 Deinococcales bacterium | reverse complement strand
CGTATCCGAACACAGCCGCGCCACGCCCCTCGAGACCCAAGGCTTTGCCCCTAGCCACACGCATTACAACTTGCCCACCACCCGCTTAATCGAAGAAGCCGTGCGCCGCAACGAAGGCTGGCTCTCGAGGTTCGGTGCGTTTATTGCTCACACAGGGCAACACACTGGACGCAGCGCCAAAGATAAATTCGTGGTGCGCGGACCGATTTACGGTCATGAAATCTGGTGGGCAAGCCCGTACCAACAAGAACTCGAGGAAAGCAAATTCGAGGCACTGCACAAGGATGTCTTAGACCATTACACAGGCAAAGAAGCCTTTGTGCTGGATTGTTACGCTGGCGCTGACATGCGCTACCGCCTTGGCGTGCGGGTTGTGACCGAAAATGCTTGGCATAATCACTTTGCCCGTAACCTGTTCATTCCCTGCCCGCACAATGAAACCCCGCTTTTCACCCCGAGTTTCACGGTGATTAGCGCCCCGAGTTTCAAAGCCAACCCTGAACGCCACGGCTCGAGGTCAGAAACCCAAATTGCCATTTCCTTGAAACGCAAACTGGTGATTATTGTCGGCACAAGTTACGCCGGGGAAATCAAAAAAAGTATTTTCACGGTGCTGAATCACCTTCTGCCTGCTGGTAATGTCATGCCGATGCACTGCTCGGCGAACATTGGCAAATCCGAGGATGTCGCCCTGTTTTTTGGTATGAGCGGCACGGGTAAAACCACCCTTTCGGCTGACCCTGAACGAGACCTGATCGGCGATGACGAACACGGCTGGTCTGATACGGGTGTGTTTAACTTTGAAGGCGGTTGCTACGCCAAGGTGATTAAACTGAATCCCGAAGCCGAGCCGCAAATCTATAAAACCACGCGCACGTTTGGCACAGTTCTCGAGAATGTGGTTTTTGATATGCAGACCCGCGAGCTTGACCTCAATTCCGATAAACTCACTGAAAATACCCGAGCCGCCTATCCGCTGACCAACATCGAGAATGCACGGATTCCCAGTCTTGGTGGGCATCCCAAGCACATTCTTTTCTTAGCCGCCGATGCTTTTGGGGTGCTGCCTCCGATTTCCAAACTAACACCAGAGCAAGCCATGTATTACTTCCTCAACGGCTACACCGCCAAAGTGGCTGGCACAGAAAAAGGCATCACCGAGCCACAAGCCAGTTTTGAAACTGCCTTCGGAGCGCCGTTCCTGACTCGAGAACCGCATATTTACGCCGATTTGCTGCGCGAAAAAATTGAGCAGCACGGTACGCAAGTCTGGTTGGTCAACACCGGTTGGAGCGGCGGGGCATACGGCGTGGGCAGCCGCATCAGCATCAAGTACACCCGAGCCATGATTCGCGCCGCGCTGTCAGGGCAACTCGAGAGCAGCCCAACCATTCAGCACCCGATTTTTAATTTATCCATGCCACTCGAGGTGGCTGGCGTACCAAGCCAAGTCCTCAACCCAAAAGAATCATGGGCAGATGGCGCAGAATACGATGCCCAAGCTACCAAACTGGCGGGGATGTTTGCTAAGAACTTCAAGCAATTTGAAGGATTTGTCAGTGCAGAAGTGCTACGAGCTGCTCCGAAAGTCAGCCCCGTCTAAAAATCAGGTATTCGCCAAAAAAGTAAAAATCGAGAATCTCATGCCATAAGCACCACGAACCGTGGATTGTCAGGGCTTCTCGGTTGCTTTCTTGTAAAAATAAGTCAAGGGAACACCTGTTGTTTTCTTGCCCAAAAAACCTACCTGTGATCGTCTGACCGCTTTTGAGTTGAATCAGCATTAAACCAGATTGCAGCACCTCGAGCCGATGCCAGTCTTGTCGTCGGTCAATCGCATACCAAACCCCAATCAGTTGATCGCTTTGTTGCTCGGCGGTCATTTGGTAGACCACAGGCGAAACTCGAGTGGGTTCTGGGGTTTCAAGCAAAGCAATTGACATAACTGGGATAGCGTAAGCGCTAACGAAAATCTTGTCGCCCATCCAAAGGTTGGGAGAAAATGAAACTTAAACTACTTTTTAGAACTCCAATGGGTCACACGCTCGAGTTCTTTTACTGAAAACGTAAATGTCTGAAATTGAAAGGTCAAAAAAGCTTTACTCGAGACTTCTTTATATGCTCCTAGACGGCTGAACGTTCCAACGCCGATTCACGCATCAGTTCGCCGAGCCTTGACAAGCACCGCGCATACTTTTTGGCATAACCACCAAAGCGGTACGAAGCTGGAAACAACTCCTCGAGCGGCACGCCCGATAAGCTCAGGCGGATTTCTCGGTCATAGAGTTTATCCACAAAATGCACAAAGCGCAGGGCATCATCTTGTTTCTCGATTGTGTCTAAGCCCTCGAGAAAGACCGCATCCACCCCCTCGAGCATGGTGTTAAAACGAATTGGATGGAGTTTCCCAAGGTGGGCAAGTAATTCTGGGAATGACTCGAGCGCCACTTCTCCCGTGGCATCTTCAAAAGCGTGTCTCAGCTTAAAACTCGAGAGTGGGGTCGGCGCAATCAAGCCAGCTCTGTGCCGATAATCCGCGCCATCAATGCGGTGCGATTCAAAACGATCCGCGATACCCTGAATTTCGCGTTTGAAATCATCGGCGTTAAAACGCCCTTCACCAAGTTGTTCGGGCAGGGTGTTGCTGGTGGTCACAACCTTTGTACCTCGAGGCATCAGCTCACCCAGAAACCTCGAGACGACAAGGGTATTGCCGACATCATCCAGTTCAAATTCAT
>JAAFJQ010000376.1 GCA_013298185.1 Deinococcales bacterium | reverse complement strand
TGGCTTGGGTCGGGTGAATTGATTGATGACGTTGCTGACTTTCAGTTCAACCCATTTTTGTTCCGAGAGGTAATTGAGGGCTGCCACAATCCGCTCGCGGGGTTGGGTTATTTTCTCGGCAATCACTCGAGGCTCGAGGGTCAGCCAGTCGCGTCCCATCTTGCCATGTCGAAAAATATTCTCGAGGAAGGCTTGGCGTGTGGGGTCAAAACGCTCGAGCATGGTTGAGCGCTGCATCAGGAATTTCAGGGCATACGTTTCGTACTGCGGTGTTCCTTGGTGCAGGATGCCCTCGAGTTCAAGGTAGGTGATGGCGGTGCGGAGAACCAAGGGGCGCAAATCAGTTTCATAGGACAGTTGGTACAAACTGACCAGCATCTCTGGGTCTTGCTTGGCAAAAAAACTGACCAGCCTTGATAATGCCATGCTCGAGGGCGTATCGCCATAAATAAACGTCTCGAGAATGGCTGAGTCCTCTAAACTGCCGAGTATCATGCCAATGGCGGGTTGACCGTCGCGTCCAGCTCGTCCGACTTCTTGGGCGAATCCTTCGAGGCTTTTGGGCAGTTGAAAATGGTACACCGCTCGAACATTGGCTTTGTCTATGCCCATGCCAAAGGCTATTGTGGCGACCACCACGGCATCGGGGGTGTTCATCCACCAGTGTTGCACTTCGGCGCGAAGCTCGTCAGTTAAACCAGCGTGATAGGCTCGAGCTTGGATGCCCGAAGTGTGCAGAAATTCCGCAACCCGCTCAGCATCTTTTTGTAAGGTAACGTAAACAATACTCGTCCCACTGTTTTCTTGGATTGCAGCCGCCAACGCCGAATCTCGAGCCGCTAAAGGGGTTGGACGTGCCAAGAGTTGCAGATTCTTGCGCCGAAAACCAGAGATGATCGCTGCCGAAACGGGAATATCAAAAGCCGCGCAAATATCCTGCACCACGCTTGGGGTGGCGGTGGCAGTCAAGGCTAAAATTCGTTCCGCGCCAATCTCGGTGGCGACTCGAGCCAGTTTTAAGTAATCAGGACGAAAGTTATGCCCCCACTGAGACACGCAGTGGGCTTCGTCCAAAGCAAACAAAGCAATTTTTGCTGATTTAATCAGTGCGTAAAACTGTTCGTTGTTGAAGCGCTCAGGCGAGACGTAGACAATCAAAGACTCGCCTTTTTTGATTGCGGCGTTGATCTTAAAAATCTCCTCACGCTCCAAGCTCGAGTCTAAACGCGCCGCAGGGATACCAAGGGCTTGCAAGGTCGCCACTTGCTCGCGCATCAAAGCAATTAATGGCGAAACCACCAGCGTGATTCCCTCGAGTAGCAACGAAGGCAGTTGATAACACAAGGACTTGCCTCCACCAGTTGGGAAGACCGCCAATGCTCTGTTCTTCTCGAGCAAATTGGTCAGCACAGCTTCTTGCCCTGCTTGAAAACTCGAGTGTCCAAAACGAGCCAGTGCAGTTTTGAAGTCCTTAACTTGGGTCATGGATTCGCCCTGAGCGCCCATTCAGCAGACCGCCCTTAAAGCCTCGGCGGACAGCCAGCAACTCCGCCATGATTGCCAATGCAACCTCGTCAGGGCTTTCTGCGCCAATGTCCACACCAATTGGATTTCGCACATGGCTTAAATTACCCATGCCACTCGAGCGCATTTTTTCAAATCTGGATTTTGGACCAAGCACACCCACATACGCCAAGTCCTGATGCACAATCCATTCGAGACACGCCGCATCCCGCTCGAGATGGTGGTTCATGATGATCGCAAAAGTTCTTGAATGCACCGTTACATTCGCATCAAAATCCTCAATATGCGACAAAACCAGTTGGCAATTTGGGAAACGTTCAGCCGTTAAAAACATTCCTCGAGCATCCACGACTTTGACCAGCCAGCCGAGTGCTATGGCTTGAGCTGCCAAAGGAATGGCATCGTGACCCGCGCCAAAAATCAGCAGTTCAGGCGCAGGATTACTCGAGTCAAAAAACCAATCGGAGGTATGCCGCAGCGTTTCAATAGATTTCGTCTCAGCTCGAGGGTACAAGGAATTCATCATGCCCAGTCCGATGCTCTGAATGGATTGCATAATCACAGGGTCAGTCACGCCCTCGAGATTCCCACTTTGCTGCACAATCACCCTCTGAAAACCAGCGCCATCCAAACCAACCGCCGCAATCGCCAATACTCCCTGCTCGAGCAAACCAAGCCACGCCTCGAGAAGCAGATTCCCCTCGAGTGGTTCAATCAAAATATCCACACTGCCGCCGCAGCCAATGCCCAAGCCCCACATCGCATCTTCGGAAAGGTCATAAGAAACAACTTTGGAGGTTTTGGTCGCAATCAATTCTCGAGCTACTTCAACCACTTCAGACTCGAGGCAACCACCAGAGAGCATACAAACGTAGTCTCCATCCTCGCGCACCAGCATCTTTGCACCTTCGCGGCGATACGCGCTGCCACGCACGCGCACCACGGTTGCCAGTGCCACCGCCACACCTTCGTCTCGAGCCTGATGCCAAGCAGTCAGGATTTCATTGATTTCGCTTCGTTCCATGAATGAATAAGACTCTACAACGAAAAGAAGCCCGAGATTTTCCTCGAGCTTCCAAATTGGCGCTGCTTTAGAGCTTTATTGGCGCTGCTTTAGAGCTTTATTGGCGCTGCTTTAGAGCTTTGAAATCGCGTACTCAGCAATTTTTTGAGGGATGTTCACACCAGTTGTGCT
>JAAFJQ010000373.1 GCA_013298185.1 Deinococcales bacterium | reverse complement strand
CCCGTGATAAAGCAATCCAAACCAGCTTTGGCAGCTTGGTCTACAAAACCAGCTGCGCCACCCGAAATAATTCCGATGCTCGAGATGACCGCACTGCCACCAGCATGAACCAAGCAAACCTCACCTGTGATTTTCTGGACGCTATCAGCGAGGTCTTGGAGGCTGAGCGGCACAGGTAATTCGCCCATAAAGCCAAGGCTGAGGTTTTTATCCAAGCCAAAAGGTTCAATGTTTTTTAAGGATAGGAATTTAGCCAGTTGAATGTTATTACCAACCTCGGGGTGAACATCCAAAGGCAAATGCGAGACATACAAATTGAGGTTGCCCGCCGCCGCTGCTTTAACCCGCTTAGCAAGCGGTCCAACAATCGGTTGCACATTTTTCCAGAACCAACCGTGATGCACAATTAAAAAATCCGCTCCAGATTCCACTGCCGCTTCGATGGTGGCAAGGCTCGAGTCCACCGCACAAGCAATTCGGGTGACGGTTTCTGAACCCTCGAATTGCAAACCATTGACGCTGCCATCGGGGATTTTGGCTGTCTCGAGGTACGAATCCAGCCACTTGACCAATTCTGTTCGCTGCATGGATTGATTCTATGCTCTTACGGTTCAAAGGTCAAAGTAAAAACTGAACGGGTTGCGAAGCCGTTTTTTTGCGGCATACGCCATCACCGCTCGAGCCAAGCGCGTGGCGTTGTGTTGCGCCAAGCCACCTTTGGACAGCATGGCTTGAATCACTTCAATGCCGCGCATTCGCACCGCATCGAGGTCTTGGCGCACAGGTCTTGCACCCACTTTGGCATACTGCTCTAGGGTACTTGGATGCAAACTAGCATTGTTGGTCAGCACCACATCTGGGCTGCGCTGCAAGTGCTGTACCACGACTTGAACATGCTCGAGTAGGCTCAAGTTATCAGTTTCACCTGGTTCAGTCATGATGTTGGAGATATACACCAATTTGGCTTTGGATTTTTGAATTGCTGTTCGCAAATCTGACACCAGCAAAGGTGGAATCAGACTGGTATACAAGCTGCCAGGTCCTACCAAAATGATTTCTGCATTTTGAATTGCTTCAATGGCGGCTTCAGGCGCTGTCAAATTGCTTGGCTCGAGCTGCATACGAAGAATCTTGCGGTTGCCGCGTTGGGTTGCCAGTGTGCTTTCGCCGCGCACATGATTGCCATCCTCGAGATGCGCCACCAAAACGGCTGGCTCGAGACTGGCGGGAAGTACCGTGCCGCGCACATCCAGAATTTCGTTCACGGCTTGGGTGGCTTCGGCAAAATTATGACGGTGTTCGGCGAGGGTGGCAATCAACAGATTACCAAAGGTATGCCCGTTAATATCTCCCCTTGTAAAGCGGTGTGTGAGTAGTTCTTTAAGGACTGGACTGTCAGAAAGCGCCGCATAGCAATCGGTTAAGTCGCCCGGAGCTGGCATTTCCAACCCTGCTCGTAAGCGCCCGCTCGAGCCGCCATCGTCGGTCACAGCCACAATTGCGGTGATGTTGCTGGTAAAAGATTTTAAGCCCGAGAGCAAATTGCTTAAGCCCGTGCCACCACCAATGGCTACGATTTTTGGTCCTCGAGACAAGGCTCTGCGCCTAAAAATAATGTCCACGGTTTCCCTTGGACTCGAGCCAACGGCTGTTAATAAACTGCGGTTTAAGCCCAAGATGCCAATCACACCAAGCAGCAAGCCGCCAAAAAAACCAAGTCCCATCACGCCCCAGCGCCCAAAGCCAATGCTTTCGGAGAACTCGATTAAACGGGCTGTCCAATTGATAAAATTATTGCGCTCAGGACCAACCCGCGCCCAAGCGACAAACGCGAGAACGACCGTAATCAGGGCAATCAGAATCAGCAGCACATAGCGCTTGACCCGCAAGCCTGGCACAAACCAGCGCCATAAACCAAGCACGTAGTCTTTCACGCGCCACCCTCGCCGCGCTCTAAGTCACGGTGTTCGGTTTGAATCGCGTACTGGCTCGAGAAGTCTCGAGATAGGGCTTCAATCACGGCAACACTGCGATGAAAGCCGCCTGTACAACCAACCGCCACGCTGTAA
Organism: Deinococcales bacterium; assembly: GCA_013298185.1. Classification (GTDB taxonomy): domain Bacteria; phylum Deinococcota; class Deinococci; order Deinococcales; family JAAFIG01; genus JAAFIG01. Next base: position 719 of record JAAFJQ010000373.1, on the reverse strand, counting down.
TTGTTTCGGGAACTGGCTTTGGCTCGCTCGAGGTTCAGTTTGATAAATTCGCGCATCTCATTATAAAAGGCTGTGCCATCGGCGGTGAACACATGATCAGAGACCACCTGCTCGAGACCACTTTTGGATTTTAAGCTGGCATCCCAATATGGATTGGGCAAACTTCGGGCATCCACCACCAAATCGGCATCGGTGGGCGCACCGTGCTTAAAGCCAAAACTAAAGAGTGTCACCGAGAATTTCTGGCTTGGGTCAGCGTACAAAACCCGCAATTTCTCAATAAATTCTTTGGCTTTGAGGTGCGAGGTGTCAATCACCGTATCAGCCCGTTCACGCAGTCCCTCGAGAACCCGGCGCTCCTCGCGCATATCACCCAATAAAGTCGGCTCACCAAGCGGATGCGAGCGACGAGTCAGACCATAGCGCCGAATCAGCACGTCATCGTCAGCATCAAGGAAAAGCACTTCTGGCTGGACAGTGGTCTGGACAATCGCAAACGCCATCTCGAGGTCAGAAAGAAAATGCCGCGTTCGGGCATCCGTAACCACTGCCACTCGAGTCAAGCCTTTAGCCGTACAACCTGTCAGCAGCGCCGTCCAGAGCATTGGCGGCAAGTTATCAGTGACAAAATAACCAATTTCCTCGAGGGCTTGCAATGCCGTGGTTTTGCCCGCGCCACTTCGCCCAGAAACAATCACAAAACGCATGGAAATAGCATA
>JAAFJQ010000372.1 GCA_013298185.1 Deinococcales bacterium | reverse complement strand
CACGCTACGTCTGAAATGCTCCACCGCCTGCATATCCAGCTCGAGTTGCCAAGCCTCGAGTCCAAGTTGGCGTTCGGTCAGGGCAGGCTGCATACCAAGGCATTGTAGACTGTCTCATGCTTCCAATTCCAAATTCAATTCAACCACTCGAGGGTGAATTTCGCCTCGAGAAGATGACCTTCATCACTTGCAACCAAGATGCTTTGTTTGAAGCTGAGAAATTAGGCAAGCAACTCGGGATTCCTGTTCAAGTGTCACCTGCCGTGACCAACAGCATTCACCTCGAGTTACATTCAGCATTTGAAAATCAAGAAGCGTATCGTCTCGAGATTCACTCTGATGGTGTACGCATTTTTGCCAGTGGTGCAGCAGGGCTTTTTTATGCTGGCATCACGCTTTTACAAGCTGGCTCGAGTTGCGCCATCATTGAGGACGCACCCCGTTTTGCTTGGCGCGGTTCGCATTTGGATGTGGTTCGGCATTTTATGCCGCTCGAGTTCTTGTATAGATTCGTGGATTTACTCGCGCTGCACAAACTTAACACCCTGCATTTGCACCTGACCGATGACCAAGGCTGGCGGCTCGAGATCAAGCAATACCCGCGCCTGACTGAAATTGGGGCTTGGCGACAACAAACTCGAGTTGGACATGAATTATCCGAGAACAAAACCTTTGATGGCCAACCACATGGTGGTTTTTACACCCAAACTCAGATGCGCGAGTTGGTGGCTTATGCTCTCGAGCGACACGTTCGGATTGTTCCAGAAATCGAGATGCCTGGACATGCGACGGCGGCACTGGCAGCTTATCCAGAATTTGGGAATACAAAAAAAGCACCTGAAGTCGCACCGAATTGGGGCGTTTTTGAAAGCATCTTCAGCCCAGAAGAAACAACTTTTGCCTTTCTCGAGGACGTGCTGACCGAAGTTCTCGAGATTTTCCCAAGCCCGTACATTCACATTGGCGGCGATGAATGCCCGAAGAAAGAATGGCAAGAAAGTGCGGTGGCACAAAGCATCCTGAAACAAAATCATCTCGAGGATGAAGAAGAATTACAAAGTTATGTTGTTGGGCGAATCAACACATTCTTAAAATCCAAAGGGCGCAAGATGATCGGATGGGATGAAATTCTCGAGGGCGGCTTGGTGGATGGCGCAACCGTCATGTCTTGGCGCGGCGAAGAAGGCGGTATCATTGCTGCCAAAGCTGGTCATGATGTGGTCATGACCCCCGGAACACATGTGTACTTTGACCATTACCAAACCGAGAATCCAGACCTCGAGCCATTGGCAATCGGCGGTTGCACCACGCTCGAGAAAGTCTACAGTTACGAACCCATTCCCGCCGAACTGACCGAACTCGAGGGGCAGCATGTGCTAGGCAGTCAAGCGCAACTCTGGACGGAGTACATGCCAAACCCAGCGCATGTAGAACGCATGGCATTTCCGAGGCTCTGTGCGCTCTCCGAGGTACTTTGGACAAAACCAGAGTCTCGAGATTACATGGATTTCTTGAAGCGTCTCGAGCCTCATCTCGAAAAGTTAAATGTGAATCACTTTAAGAACTTCAAGAGTTGAGGCGGAGTCAGCGCAGTAAAACCCAGTTTATTGGCTGCTGATAAGACTTTTTTGTCTCGAGTGACAATATAATCTGCTTCGGCTGCAAATGCCAAATCAAGTAACCACCAATCTTTAAGATCAGACAGACTTGTCCAATCGTATCGCTCAGGGCGGTACAATGTTCCCATCAATCCCAAGGTCAAACCTGCACGAAAAACCCGAGTTGGCAAAGGAAAGTGTTGTTGCACAACATCCCGTGACATGACATTCACAAACTCGAGCAGTCCAGCATCGGACAACGCTAAACGCAGTTGCCCAGTTTCGATCAAGGACAACATCTGTGCATCAGATCCATTTGGCTTGCCAATCATAGCGGACACAACGATCATGGTGTCAAGCACACAGAGCGGTGCTAAGGTCATTTCTTCCCGAGCTTCTGACGAACTTCTTCAAGACTCGGCTCGGGTAAACCAGAACTTGGCACGGGCGCTTCAGCTCGGACTTGTTTGACAGCTCGTTCAGCGATTTTATGGGCTTCTACTTCGGGTAGTCCACCAGCTCCAATCAGCGACCTGAACTCAGTGCGCCACGCAAACCATTCGATAAATCGAGCTTCACCCAAATAAGCCACCAAATCGCTTGGCGCAATTCGGTATTGTTTGCCAATTCGTTGAGCGCCAAGGTGATTGGCTCTGATTTCACGGCGAACAGTTTCTTCGCTGATTCTTAAGGTTTTGGCAACTTCCTCTGGGGTATAAACACTCATTTCAATCATTGGCATCACCAGACACAATATACACGATTTTTCGTATTTTCTTGACAAATGAAGCCACCATGATTTGCGTTATGATTCATCCAATGCGCGTTTACCAATCCCCGTTTGATCGTCCGAAAACCCAAAGTGTTGTTGCCATTGGCAGTTTCGATGGCTTACACCTCGGGCATCTGGCATTGCTCGAGAAACTAAAAGCCCTTGCGCTTGAAAATCATGTTCCAAGCATTGTGTTTACTTTTGACCAACCGACTCGGGTGCTGCTCGAGGGAAGTAAATTCTTGTATTCCCTCGCTGAAAAACTCGAGATTCTGCAAAACCTAGGTGTTTCAGAAGTGATTGCCGTTCCGTTCACCAAAGAATTCTCGAGTCGGATGCCAAATGCTTTTCTGGAAGATATTCGTGTGCTAAACCCAAAGGAAATCGTGGTCGGCAAGGATTTCCGCTTTGGTCAGGGTCGAA
>JAAFJQ010000371.1 GCA_013298185.1 Deinococcales bacterium | reverse complement strand
CTGCCATTGGTGCAGCAGCCCAAGATATTGTGCGACAGTTCGCCACTCCGTTAATTTGCGAAGCGGGACGCATTGTGGCGATCATCGTGCGTATGCCAGTTGGCACAGCTACAGGTAGTCAGACGATTCAGGGGCATGTGGACATTGATGGGTATTTTGTCTAAATCACAATTCAAATACGGGAAAGCCCCCTTTTCGGGGGCTTCTTTATTTTGCTTTCTTCCACTCGAGATTAACCGTTTCTCGAGTCACATCATCCAGTTTCCAAAATCCCTGTGCGCCTCGACACGGCACAGGTTGCTCAAGCATCACTGTTTTACCAACAACTGTCCAATGCCCCAAGGCTTGCCACGGGCTGACATGATGCTCACGGGTTTGCGTTGGCGCTAAGACATCCTCGACAGTCATCACGCCAATAATGGCGCTGCATACTGGATAGAGTTTATCGGTCAGCGTTTCGCAACCAGCAAGCAACGTTTCTAGTCGCTCGAATTCTGCGCGATTCCAGCCTCGAGAATACGGCAGTGGGTCGTAATTCAGGCAGTAATCAATGATTTCTTCTTGAATGTAAGCAGCATCCTCGAGAACACTTTCTAAAGCTGCACCTGTTGGCTTTCGACCAGCGTGTAAGGCAAGGTGAGTTATACCTTTTGGGGGTCTTAACTTCCGATTTTCAGCGTCCTTCACGGGAAACATAGCAGCCCACGGATGAGTTAGAGTAACGGCGTACAAGCTCATAAATTTTCCTTTCGTGGCAACAAAACCAACGCAAACCAACGGATATATAAAGACCAACATCCAATAGAATGCCAGATCAAATGCGGTGTTGTTTCTTCGGATACCCACGTCAAATGCAAATAGTTTTGACCTATTTTCACAATTATTGGGCGGCGGTTTTGCCCAACCACCAAATTGCGCCGATAAATTTCACAAAAATCTTGTGGTGTGCCTCTGAATTTTAGAAACCCTCCCATCATTTCACCTTCCTTAACGCTCCACTCGAGCAAACAACTTCTAAACCATCCTCAAACCGCACTTGCACATTGCCGATGCAACCAGCTCGAGGCACAACCAGCACTGTGCAAAGTGTGCCTCGACGTTCGAGCAATCCATCTCGAGATTGGTAGAGGTATTGGCAACCAGTCTCGAGCCAACGGTACTTAGCCATCTTTTTCTTGAGGCTCTTTTTTCTGGACAGTGATCGTTAATTCTTTTGCCATCTCGGTAGCAACTTGCCGCAAAATTTCGTCACGAATACCAACGTATTTGAGTTCGTACCCAATTTTATCGCGGATGATTCCAGCTACATTCATCTGCCCAACGATTTTAGTAACAGTTTCTTGAATTGCTTCTTTCGTCCATTCTTTGATGTCCTCTCGCGTGATTCCCAAATCGTTGTAAAGGAAATTGCGAAAGGCTTTGTATTTGCTATTTGATTCGGTTGACATATTATTTCTCCTTTGATTGCTACCCAAAGGCAGCATTTTTTTCGACTTCAATTAGAGTCGCTTCGCAAGCTTCTCGCAGTTCGTCACGGGATTTTAGGCTACCGCCACCAATGGCAAAATCAATCATCATTTCAATCAGTTTTTTCCGTTGCATCGCTCGCCTCCAATTCAAGTGGTTTAAGCCTCGGGAACACGCTGTTTACCAATTCGATAGCTTCTTTTCGCGTGGGTTTACCAATGTTGATTGAGCCTTGGATGAAATGCCGTTCAAATCCACTTGGAGCAAAGTTTCTTTTGTACAGCGCACCATGGAACAACTTGGTTTTTTTGTGCTGATACAAACCAAGGTAAAACATCTCGTTAAGTTTTGCATCAGTTAAATCAAGCATCGCCAATCTCCTTCCATTTCTCCGCCCAAGCTGTGTCTGTCGGCTCAGGAATCACTTTCAGCCTGTGCATTAGCTCGAGTTGCACGTCTCGAGCGCCCCTGCACAAATGAGTCTCTGGTTTATCGTGTAACGCGGGATGGTGGCATATTTGGGATGCCTCGAGGATGCGATTTAACACGGTTTGGCGGGTGTGCGGGTCGCCATCAGGATTAAACGGGCATGTGGTGCATCTCGAGGTCATCACGGGCATTTGGTGGGGTTTCACGCTTTCCAACTTTCGGGAATAAATTCAATTGTTGCAATCGGGTTGCCAGCTTCCTTAAATGTAATTGAGCCGTTCTTTTTCAGAGATTCGGTCATTCTGGCAAGCAATTCTTTGCTCTTGCCCTCTATGATTCTGGAAAGCGCAATAAACGGGTCTTCGGTTGAGTGGATGATGACAGTGAGTTTGGTCATTCTGCATCACCTACACCATCAATAATGCGCTTAAATGACTCATGTATTTTCGCTGTCTCTTCTGGAGTAATTATGCTCTCTAAAAAAGGAGATGTTGTAAGGTTGTTTAGCACGACAAAACTTGATTCGGCTTCTTCAAACCCAACACCCACAAAAACAAGAACTTCGCTAGGTTGTGGTGGCTTGTGTTCATTTAGCCATTTGACATAAAAAATTGCCGCATCTCCAGCGCTTTCTGCAAAAACTTCATACTCTAAAACATCTATTGATGTGCCGCAGTACCAAACAGGGCGTGTTTCGTAATCTCCGCCCCCATCATCACCCAAAACAGCAACCCAATTGTTATCGACAGGCTCAAGTTCTGCCAATGCGTCAAGTTCGGCGCATCTTTCAAGGTCTAAATCTGAATAAGTCATGCTGCTTCCTCCACGGTCTCTGTCAACCAGCGTGGGTTTTCTTTAATCAATTCGACTGCTTGAATGAGTAATGTCCGCAGCATAGATA
>JAAFJQ010000370.1 GCA_013298185.1 Deinococcales bacterium | reverse complement strand
TTCCGTGCGAGGCTGTAACCATTGGTGTGCAACCCACTCGAGGGCAGGGCGAGGATGCAATCACCAATTTCAACTCGAGTGCCGTCAATCAGTTTGTGATGCTCGAGCGCACCGACCATTGTGCCTGCCACGTCAGATTCACCATTTTTGTACACCCCGGGCATTTCGGCTGTTTCACCGCCAAGTATCACGCAACCCGCCGCGCGGCAGGCTTCTGCCATGCTCGAGACAATCGTGGCAACCCATTCGGCTCTGAGTTTATTGGCGGCAATGTAATCGAGAAAAAACAAGGGTTTTGCGCCTTGTACAAGAATATCGTTAATCCCATGATTAACAATATCTGCACCAATTCCAGTCCAATCATTCACTCGAGCCGCAACCATTGTTTTTGTGCCTACACCATCGGTGCTGGCAACCAACAATGGGCGCTCCATGTTTTTGAGACTCGAGATGTCAAACACGCCCCCAAATGCCCCGACGCCAGCCACCACTCGAGCATCGTGCGTTGAGCGCACCGCGTCTTTCATCAGTGCCACGGCTCGAGTTCCTTCAGCGATGTTCACACCAGCTTGGGTGTAGGCATCGGCGGGGTTGGGCGAGGCAAGCCCCGCCCCTACGGTTTGGGTGCGTCCAATATCAGTTCGGTAATGGGCTTGCTCGAAAGAAATTTTCTTTACACCTGCATAGGCTTTTTCTAGGGCTGCCTCGAGACTTTTGCCTGTGGCACTGACACTGAGAACCCGTCCACCGCTCGAGACTATACTTTCCTCTTTTCTCTTTCCTCTTTCCTCTAGCCTCGTCCCCGCATGAAACACCATCACGTCTCGTCCAACATCCCCTAGACCATGAATTTCAAAACCCGTTTCGTATTCCAACGGGTAGCCACCACTTGCCATGACCACCGTGGCGCAAGATTCGTTTTTCCAAATTGGCTCGAGGTCAACCAGTGTGCCATTGATGCAAGCATCTATAATCTCGAGCAAATCAGTCTCGAGGAGCGGCAACAGCACTTGGGTTTCAGGGTCGCCAAATCGGGCGTTGAACTCGAGGACACTGATGCCATTTTCGGTCAGCATGATGCCGGGGTAAAGCACGCCTTTGAAGGGTTCACCTCGAGCTGCCATACCCTCGAGGATGGGTTGTACTACTCGAGTTCTTATTTCCTCGAGCAGTTCTGGACTGATGTCTAGGGCTGGGGCGTATGCGCCCATGCCTCCAGTATTCAGTCCTTGGTCGCCATCAAGGGCGCGTTTGTGGTCTCGAGCGGGTGGCATCATTCGAGCAGTTGTACCATCGCAGAAGCACAAGGCGCTGACTTCACGCCCTGATAGACGTTGTTCGATCACCACAGTCTGACCAGCCGCACCAAAAGCACCGCTAAACATCTGCTCGAGGGCAGCCTCGGCTTCAAATAAGTCATCGCAAATCAGCACGCCTTTGCCGAGGGCTAAGCCATCGGCTTTAATCACAAAACCTTCAGTGGGAAATGGATTATCGCGCACAACCTCTAAGCCATCCTCGAGATTCTGGCAAATCGCAAAATCAGCTGTTGGTACGTTGCACAGGCGCATCATGGTTTTGGCAAAGCCTTTGCTCCACTCGAGTTTCGAGGCGGCTTGGGTTGCACCAAAAACCCGCAGTCCTGCCGCTTCAAAGGCATCTACAATGCCAGCCGCCAGTGGGTCATCGGGTCCAATGATGGTTAAATCTATTTTTTGTGAAACCACAAACTCGAGCAGCTCAGAAATATCCGTGGCTTTAATCGGCACATTCTCGAGTTTCGGGTGAGATGCTGTGCCGCCATTACCGGGGGCAACAAAGACTTTTCCCGCTTGAGGGCTTTGTAAGACCTTCCAAGCTATCGCGTGTTCGCGTCCGCCGCCACCGACAATCAGGATGTTCATTTTTGACCTCGTGGTTTTCTTGGTTTTGGATGATGTATTTTTTGGTATTCTTTAGCAAAAGAATCTATATTATTTTTTTGCATCCAAAGTGCAACGTGCGGATTCATCCAATTCAGCAATCGGACAACACTTTGATATTTTGTCTGTAAATTGGGGTCATCTCGAATCGGTTCATGATGTGCAATTCGGTTTCGGAGTTTTCGTATGGCATCAAATTCTCGGCGTATCACTTGAATGTTGCGTTGTTTTCGGGTGGCAAATGGGAAAATAGTTCGGTCATGTTTGAACCAGATTATTTGATTGTTTCTGGCTTCTAAAAAAGATGTCCAAAAACCAAAAGTACATTCTGCAACCACCAAAGCCGATGTAGTTTGTGAATGTGTTCTCCCAATTTTATTCAATGTTTTCGTTAGTTCTTGATTTGCCCATTGGTCAAGATTTCGTAAAAAAGTATGATTGCTAAACCATTGCACTCCGAAATCAGCGATCAGAATTTTTTCAATTTGGTTACGAAATACCACTTCAAATTGTTGCAACGTAGGGTAAAGCGCTACGGATAAAGCAATATTTTGCACGTAGGATTTTAGTGTATCAGTGTCACGTCCACTTAAAGCCATGTAAGGAGTTAAACGAGTCGGTGAGAGTGCTTGTACAACTTGTGCATGATTCAAACGCAAAACAGACATGTTTTCCACCTTTTGAATCGAGCTAAACTCATGTGACTTGTGTTGACAAGTTCAAATAGTTGTTCTATCCTGTCGTTGTAAGCCCCGAATGTCCCTCTGGCGCTGAAAATGCGTTTACGGCTTCGGGGCAGCGTATTTTTTCGGCTCATCTTAAGCCCCCTCAAACACATTTTTATCTCGAGTCTCGGCGAATAACCATTCTGGTATTTTCAGTGGGTACT
>JAAFJQ010000037.1 GCA_013298185.1 Deinococcales bacterium | reverse complement strand
AGGCGTGATTGGTATTCGTCTCAAAGACAGCGATGTTGTGGTCAGCATGAGCATTGTCAAACCAGACGACACAGGCGAACTCTTGGCGGTCTCGGAAAATGGGTATGGCAAGCGCACCCCCATTGCCGAGTACCCGCTCCAAGGACGTGGTGGACAAGGTGTGATTACCCTGAAAGTCACTGATAAAACCGGTCACTTGGTCAGCCTCGAGCGGGTCGGCGGCGACGAGGAACTGATGGTTCTAAGCGCTGGTGGTGTGGCGATTCGCACTCGAGTCGAGGAAGTATCATCATACGGGCGCAGCAGCCAAGGCGTGAAAGTCATGCGAATCGAAGATAAAGACAAAGTGATTCGTGCGTTTGCGATTCGCCAAGAAGAAACATTGTAATCAGCTTCTAGCTGCTAGTTTATAGCTTCTAGCTCGAGACTTCTTGTGAAATTGTTGAAAAATCCCTTCCTACAGGGCAGACTTAATAGTCTGCCCCTACGGTTGGACACCGTAATTGATAGACCAGCCGTAGGGGTGAGGCACGCCTCGCCCACCTAAGACAGCCCGTTTTTTATCTATTGCTTTCAACTTTCACAATAATTCAAACAGGATTGACCACGCTCGAGAATTTGTTTTCATGCTAAATTCTCGAGCGTAAATGTAAAAGCCTTTGGCTCGAGCCAGAATTTTGCTTTAAGCAATGTCGTATGAAAACCGATAAGCCCCGCCCTAATCATCTTGGCAGATGCCCGAAGCCTCCTAACCCGCTAAACTCGAGCATGGAGCTTATCCCAAAATGAAAACCCATCAACTCGAGCATTCCGACGAACTTTGGAGTTTAGCCACCCAAGCCGATTGGCTTTCCCTTGAACGCCTTGGCATTCCCAACCCAAGCCAAGAAGCACAAGATTTTCTGGTTCAGCATGGCTTTAAGATTTTGGAGCGTTCAATCCGAAGTCAGTTGCAACTTGGTCAGGCTCTGAATTTAAGTCGAGTGCAGCAACTCGAGCAGCAAGGTTATGTTTTTAAGTCGCTGCTCGAGCTTGGTGATTCTGAGCAGCACTGTGAGAGGCTGTATGGCTTGGTGCGCTTAGCGGTGATGGATGACCCTGCTTTTGAAGGTGAATTTGAAACCTTTGAGCAGTTTAACGAGCGTATCTGGGCGATTTATTGGAACAACGCCAGTGGTGTTTTTATTGCCCTGCATGGCTTAGATTGGGTTGCCATGAGCGGTGTGCATCTTGACCGAATAATCAATCATGGCGCAAGAACCACCCTGACGGGTACGGCTCGAGCCTATCGCGGTTTGGGTTTGGCGCAGGTGGTGAAAATCCTTGCGATCAATCAAGCTGTGCGGTTTGGTCTGCGTGAAATCCGTACTTCTAACGACTCGAGAAACACTGCCATGCTTGCCATCAATCAAAAACTTGGGTTTACGCTGACTGGCGAATTTGTTTGGTTTGCAAGATGATACAATCCTAAACATGGATAAACTCGAGTTATTTGGAGCTGATTGGGCGAACAGTGCTGCCAGTAATTTACAACTCAGCCAAGGTTATAAGAACGCTGCCAGCGCTTGGGAAGGAGCGATGGTGTTTATGCTTCAAGCCGACCCCAGCCTTGGTATTCCCGAAGCCAAAAGCGTGTTTTTTGATTTGTGGCACGGTGAGTGCCGCGCTGCCAGAATTGCCAGTGGCACTGACCTCGAGGCAGCGCAGTACATTATTGTGGCAGATGCGTTTACTTGGCAACAAGTTTTGAACAGTCAACTCGAGCCGATTGCTGGTTTGCTGCGCGGTAAGTTAAAACTTAAAAAAGGCAATATGGCAGTTTTGGCGCGTTTTGTGATTGCTGCTAAGGAAATGGTCAAGTGCGCTGCCGATGTGCCAACACTTTTTCCGACGCAGTCATGAAAATCTCGGTTTTTATTGCCACCAGCTTGGATGGGTTTATTGCTCGAGAAAACGGGGCGCTCGACTGGTTGCCTAGCGACACCCCTGACGAAGATTATGGCTATAACGATTTCTTCTCGAGCGTGGATACAATGCTAATGGGGCGAAAATCCTTTGAAGTCGTGCAAGGTTTTTCACCGTTTCCTTACGAAGGTAAGCGCGTGGTGGTGTGCAGTCGCACCTTGAAAGAAGTGCCAGCCGAACTTGTCGGCAAGCTCGAGATTCGTAGTGAACCACTTCCCACTTTAATCAAACAACTCGAATCAGATGGGGTACAGCATATCTATGCCGATGGCGGACAAATCATCACGGCGCTGCTCGAGTTGGGTTTGGTGGATCAGTTGATTCTGACTCGAGTGCCTGTATTGCTTGGTTCTGGGATTCCACTGTTTGGGCGTTTGGGGGCGGATGTGAAATTGAAGCACATCCAAACCAAGGTTTTTAACAGTGGCTTGGTACAAAGTCACTATCTGCGCTGACTTTTTCTCGTATAATGTGACAATGAATCTGAAATTTGTACTAGCAGCATCGGCAGTAGTTTTGATTTCTTTGGCTGTGGCACAACGCGAAGCCAAGAACAGTTATGACTTAACCAAGGATTTTAAGGCAACTGTGCCACTCTCGAGTAAGGGTGGAACGATTGTTTTGAGTGCTTCTCGAGCTAAAAAAGAACTCGAGGTAACGATTGGTTCTGAAACGCAACGTTTTGCGCTCGAGACAATAGATGACACAGGTTCACCCGCCCAAGGTAATGTGCTGGTCGAAGATTTTGATTTTGATGGTTTTAATGATGTTGGCGTGGCAAGTGGTATTGGTTACAACGGTGTGAACACATTTTATGATGTGCAGCGCTATGATCCAACCACCAAGAAATTGGTCAAGCTCGAGGGCAAAGATTTTGAAGTCAGCAATCCGACCTTTGATACCAAGAATCAAATCTTGCTCAGCGATTCGCGCTCCGGTCCTTTTTGGTACGGCAAGGACTTTAAGTTCTCGAGCAGTCAGCCTTGGGTGTATCGCCTTCGCACGTTCCGCAATCTGATTTGGGATTCTAGTGAGAAATTCCTCGAGCAATCGCAAGTTTTTAACAAAGCTGGGCAGATGGTACAGAGCAGCGTCACGGATTCTGATGCCAAAGGCAATCCAATTCCTGTAACCCGTACCGCGCCAGAGAAACTGTTTTTGTTCAGTGCGCCTAAAGCCAGTGCGAAAACCACGAATTTTATTGTTCGTGGCGATAAAGTTCAGGTTCTCGAGATTGCTGGGAAGTTGGACGAGGTCAACATTGAAAAGCAGCAATGGGTGAAAATTGCGTATCAAAGTAAGAAACTTGGGCGGATTGAACGCTGGCTTGACCTTCGCGCCAAGTGAATGGGCTATGAGCTATGAGCTATGAGCTTTGAGCTTTGAGGTTAAGTGCAGCCAAAAAACCACGGTATCAGGTTAGACTAAAGCGCATGAAAAAACTTTGGCTGATTGTGTTTTTCTTATTCTCGAGCCTGCTGGCTTTGGCGGGTTCGTATACAGTGCAACAGGGCGATACACTGTTTGGTATTGCGGCTCGGTATGGCATTTCGGTGGATGAATTAAAGCGCTTAAATAACTTGACTTCCAATGAAATTCGGGTTGGTCAGGTGCTGGATGTGCCGAATCAAACGGGTCAAACCAATCAAGCAGTCTCGAGTAATCCTCAGCCCGCTATGACCTCGAGCAGACCCTCAGGGCGTTGGAAACTGATGGTGGTTAAGGGCATTGGCGTTGGCTCGAGCCTAACGCACCGTGGAGCTGCTATTCCGGGCGACCCTGTGCTGATTCGCTTAAAAGGTGTGGTGGCTGGTACACCCATTGTTTTTTGGGGTAAAGAAGAGTTGGTCATGACCTTGGATGGCAAAGACTGGGTTGGTATTGGACGAGAACTGCTGGGCGAGAAACCAAAAATCATTCCAATTCAAGCCAATTTGGGTGGTGAAGTGATTAACTCTGAGATTAAATTACTGCCCGACCCGCAAAAAGTCCAGAATGTCTTTATGAGCCAAGCGGTGCTGTCCACCTTAACCGATGAGAATCGCGCTCGAGAACGGAATATGCTCAATGCTGCCCATAAGAAATCAGAATCCACACCGCGTTTGTGGACAAGTGCTTTTGTGTATCCGCGTCCTCAGGTGTTCACCAGTCCGTTTGCACAAGCACGGTTTTATAAAAAAGATGACATTGTCAATTATCATTATGGTTTGGATATGGCAGGTAAAATCGGTGATCCGATTTATGCGACCAACGATGGTGTGGTTGAAGTGGCAGGCTTTTACCCGATTCGTGGTGGTTTAACAGGTATCAATCACGGGGCTGGGGTGGTCAGTTTGTATTTTCATCAGAGTCAAATTCTGGTAAAAATTGGTCAACGGGTCAAACGTGGGCAACTGATTGGCAAAGTTGGTAACACTGGCTTTAGCACCGCGCCGCACTTGCACTGGGAAATGCGGGTGCGTGCCGAAGCCACCGACCCTCAGCAATGGGCAGGACGGGTTTTTCCGCTTTAAGGGTTGGCGGCTTCCTGCATCAGTCTCCAGAGGTGCGCCACATCATCAAAGGTTGTTTCAAGAGCGCCGATGGAAACCCGAACCATCCAGCGTCCCTCGAGCATGGCTGGGGTGAGGTACGCCGCGCCGCTTTGATTGATTTGATTGACCCATGCCAAGGTATGTTTGTCCAGTGCTTCACCCTCGAGTTCGGGTGGTTCGTGGCGAACACACAGGGTTTGTAAACGCACAGGGTTTAGGACTGTCCAATCGGCGGTGTTTTTGATTTGCGTCTCGAGCCAAGTGGCGTTCTCTAAGTCGCGGCGTAAACGGGTTTGGAGTTTTTCGATTCCCTCGAGTCGCAGTAAAAACCAGAGTTTCAAAGCTCGCATTCGCCGTCCGAGCGGCACTCCCCAATCGCGGTACTGTTTGACTTGTCCATCGGTGCTGGTTTGCAAGTAACTTGGGTTGGTACTCATCACCCGAATCAGGTGTTCAGGGTCGTTCACATAATAAAGCGAGCAGTCAAAAGTAGCACCAAGCCATTTATGCGGGTTTAAGCACAATGAATCTGCTCCCTCGAGTCCAGCGAATAAGTCTTGTTTTTCGGGCAGAATCATGGCGCTGCCTGCCATGGCAGCATCCACATGCAGCCATAAACCAAATTCTTTAGCAAGCGCCGCAATTTCTGGCAGTGGGTCGCAAGCCGTGGTGGTTGTGCCACCGACCGTAGCCACAACCGCGCAGGGTTTTTTACCAAGTGCGATGTCCTCGAGAATCATCTGTTTTAATTCACTGGGAATCAAGTCAAAGTTCTTGTCCACGGGTACAATTCGCAAATTATCCTTACCAAAACCAGCCAGCAAACCACCTTTTTCGACACTCGAGTGGCACTGGCTAGAAAAGTAAATCATTTGGGCTTGGGCTTCGCTTTGAAGCCCACCTCGAGCCAAGGCATAATCGGTGCTGCGCTCCCGAGCCGACATCAGTGCCACCATCGTAGCGGTGCTGGCGGTGTCTTGAATCACGCCTTTCATGGACTTGGGAATACTGGAAGCCACTTGCATCCACTCGAGCATCCGCTCCTCGAGTTCAGTCAAGGCTGGGCTGGCTGCCCAATTTAAGCCGAGTTGTCCTAAGCCACTTGAAACCAAATCGCCAAGCACCGCTTCTAAACTTGAATTGGCTGGGAAGTACCCGTAGAACATCGGGTGCTGCCAATTGGAGATATGTGGCAAAATCAGTCTCTCGAGGTCGTGCATCAGGCTCTCAGGGCTGTCTGGATGGGTCGGGGCGCTCGAGGGTAACTGCTCAAGCAACGCATTGGGCTTGGCATCGCTCCAGACCCGCCGTGAACGAATCCCAGCGCGGTAATCAGCAATCCAGTCTATTAACGTGTGTCCAAAGGTGCGAAAGTCATCTGGGGTCATGGAGGTATCTTAAAAGGTAAAAGAGGAAAGGTAAAAGAGGAAAGCAACGGCTGCTTTCTCGAGATACTTGGTTGATAAGCTCAAGGAGCTAAAAGCTGTTAGGCTCGCAAAGCAGGTAAGAGCCATGGCACAACAAACCAAGCTGCCATCATGGCAGTGCCAACATAAGGCAGGGCGTATATCACGGGTGCATGGGCTTGTTGGAAATTGCCAGAGCGAATGCCGCGCAGCACACCGGGCAGAATGATGATAAAAAGCAGGGCTAAACCAAACGCAAAAACCCATAATGGGGCAATTTGTTGAATAATCAGGGCATATGCGCCAGCGCCAACCGCTAAGGTCAGGAGGGCTTGCATTAGGATTTGAGCGGCGGGTTTACCAAGTAAGCCAGCTGTGTTTTTTAAGCCAACCACTTGGTCGCCTTCAAAGTCGCGCACTTGATTAAAAACTTGTCCGTAAGCACTGGCGGCGGTCATGGATAACAGCGGGGCAATATAAGCGGTGTTGAGTGTCTCGGCAAAGGCAAAGTAACCGCACAGCAGTTGCAGACTCGAGAGCATGATCATATGGCTGACCACGTCTAGCACAGCAATACCTTTGAAACGCCACGGACGGTACGAGTAGAAAAAACCCAGCGCAATACAAATCGCCCCGAGAACGCTTACGGTGGGTCCCAAAGGCAAAAACAGCGTAAAGCCCAAAACCGCCACCGCGAACGAAGCGATGTTGGCTTCTTTGACACTCAGCAATCCTGCGGTGACAGGGTTGCGGTTGACTTTTTTCGGGTCTTGGGCGTCGTCTGGGGCATCTTCAACGTCGTTGTACATAAAAGCAAAGCCAACTGCCAACCAGTTGGCAAATAAAACCAGCAGCATTTTCCAACCAAATTGCCCGCCTGCCGCAGCTACACCTAAGCAAGTCGTGAAAACCACTGAACCCGCGTAGTCGTTAAAGCGCAGTAAGCGCCAAATACCTGTTAATTGTTTCACATATTCCCCTTGAAGTCCCCGAATCACAATACCGTGCCAGCACACCTTCTTACCAGAGGTTACGGGATTGGTGTCTGGTTTGGATTTAGGTAGACTATACCCATGACATTTGATGAGATGCTAGGTGCTTGCGTCAAAAATGGAGCTTCAGACATTCATTTGCACTCTGGGATGCCACCACACATCCGAATCAATGGGCATATGAAACCGATGATGCCAACCGCGCTGACCGCTCAGATGATGGAAAGCCTGACTGGTACGCTTTTGAACGAAAAACAGCGGACAAAGTTCTTAGATAAACACCAAGTAGATTTTGCCTACAGCATTGCTGGTGTGGCACGGTTTCGGGTCAACATGTTCAGGCAACGCGGCAGTGTCAGCATGGTTTTGCGGGTCATCAGTAACGACACCAGCCGTTTAGCAGCCGTTAAATTACCATTTGACACGATTGCCGACCTTGCCAAGTTCAGGCGCGGCATTATTTTGGTCACAGGTCCGACAGGCAGCGGTAAAAGCACCACCTTGGCTGCGATTTTAGATGAAATCAATCGCACTCGAGCCGAGATGATTGTCACCATCGAAGACCCAATTGAAATGCTGCACAGCAATCATCAGAGTGTTTTGGTACAACGCGAAATTGGTCAGGATGCGCCAAGTTTTGCCGAAGCATTGGTGGCTGCCATGCGCCAAGACCCTGATGTGATCATGATTGGTGAAATCCGCGATTTTGCCACGGCTCAAGCCGCGATCAGCGCAGCCCAGACAGGGCATTTGGTACTGAGTACGCTACACACCATGGACACAATTCGCACCGTCAATCGTATTCTCGAGTTATTCCCCCAAGAAGAACGCGGTATTGCCAGGGTGTTGTTTGCTGATTCGATTGTGGCGGTGATTTCGCAGCGCTTACTGCCCAAAGCCGATGGGCAAGGACGTGCCGTAGCAGTCGAGATCATGCGGGGTACGTTGTACGTCAAAGACTTGGTCAAAGACGAAGAAGGCATGCCACAACTCAAAGACGCGCTTTTGAACGGTAAAGACAACGGCATGATTTCTTTTGATGACCACTTGGCGCAACTCTACCGCGAAGGGCAAATAGATTTTGCTACGGGTTACTCAGCCGCCACCAGCCCACACGAGTTCAAAATGAAAACAGGTGAGATGTAAAAAATTCTCGAGCCTCGAGTTATACTGCTGCCCATGACACCAGATTGGGTGAAAGACGCTGTTTTCTATCAGATTTTTCCAGATCGCTTTGCCAAATCAAGCGCGGTACAAAAATCCAGCAACCTCGAGCCTTGGGACTCCAAACCCACGCCACATGGTTATAAGGGCGGCGATTTACTCGGTGTGGTCGAAAAACTGGATCACCTCGAGTCGCTGGGGGTCAACGCGATTTACTTCTGCCCTGTGTTTCAAAGCGGTGCAAACCACAGGTATCATACCCATGATTACATGGTGGTAGACCCAATGCTGGGCGGTAACGAAGCCCTGAAAACCTTGATCAGCGCAGCCCATGCAAGGGGCATGAAAGTCGTTTTGGATGGGGTTTTTAATCATGCTTCACGCGGTTTTTTTCAATTTCATGATGTTCTCGAGAATGGTTCTCAGAGTGCTTATTTGGATTGGTTTTTTATCAAGGGCTATCCGCTTCGGGCATACGAAAGCCGTGAGCCACCCAATTATGAAGCCTGGTGGAATTATCCTGCTTTGCCGAAATTCAACACCGATACCCCTGCCGTGCGCGAGTACTTGTGGGGTGTAGCCGAATACTGGATGCAGCAAGGCATTGATGGTTGGCGTTTGGATGTCCCCAACGAAATAGATGATGATTCGTTCTGGCAAGAATTTCGCCGTCGGGTCAAAAATGTCAACCCCGAAGGTTATATCGTCGGAGAAATCTGGGAAACCGCTGCGCGTTGGCTTAAGGGCGATCAATTTGATGCAGTCATGAATTATGTCTTCTCGAATTTGGCTTATGATTTTCTAGCGGGTCAACGAATTGACTTAAGCGTGGTCAAAGACACAGGCTTAAAACAACTTGGGCAGCGCCCACTCGATGCCACTGGTTTTGCCAAAGGTGTGCAGGATTTACTGGCACTTTACCCGTGGGATATTAACCTTGTACAACTGAATTTGCTGGACAGCCACGACACGCCACGTATTCACAGCATCATTGGTCAGGACGTTGCCACCTATAAACTTTTAACCATCTTCCAAATGGGTTTTGTTGGCGCTCCCTGCATTTATTACGGCGATGAAATTGGACTCGAGGGACAACGCGACCCCGATTGCCGACGCGGAATGCCTTGGGACACGCAAAAATGGAACATAGAAATTTTAGAATTCACCAAACAAACCATTGCTGCTCGTAAACGCATCCCAGCTTTGCGGCGCGGTAGCTTTAAGGTGCTGCACGCCCAAGACATGACCATATTGTTTGAACGCAGCACCGACACAAGCCGTGCCTTGGTGGCATTAAACGCTGGCGAAACCTCTGTCAATCTCGAGGTGGATGGTGTTTACACCGATGCCTTAAGCGGTTCTCGAGTCGAAGGGAAATTAGAATTACCTGCTCGGTCTGGGATGATTCTCGAAGGATAATTTTTTACCGGGTCAAACGATGCACCAAGAATGCTAGTCTGTTAGCCGATGCAACCGACACGCCGCGCACTGCCTTTTTTTGGCGCTCGACTCGAGACGGGTCGGGTGGTGCTGTACAGCATTGGCACAGGTTTGCTGGTCGGTTTGCTGGGTTCGGGTCTGGCTTGGTTACTCGAGCGCTTCCAAGATTGGTTCTTACTGGGTTTTACAGGTTTTAGCCCACCAGGTCTGCCGAGCGAAGGTGGGGTTTTACAATCCTACCCAGCCGAACAGGCTTGGTTGTTGCCTGTGCTGACTTTATTTGGTTTCACAACCCTGATTTTTTGGTACTCGAGACGCAAAACCGCAGTCACAACAAGCCCACTCGAGTCTGATGGGGTCAATGGCGCAATTCAAGCCTATCATCAGCAAAACGCCAATCCTGAAGCGCGTCGCACAGCCTTTGAATTGGTGCAAGGCATCTTTGCGGCTGGTTTAGGCGCTCCAACTGGGCGCGAAGGGGTTTTTGCCAGCCTTGCGATGCTGATTGCACCAGTGTTCTCACGCATCTCGAGGTTATCCGACGAAGACCGCCGTTTGATGTTCGTGGCAACCTTAGCCGCCATGCTCGGCATTGCTTTACGCGCCCCGATTGCGGCGGCTGTATTAGCGGTTGAAATGCTCTACCGACGTTTTGAATTTGAAATCGAAGCCCTGATGCCAGCCGTGCTGTCCAGCGTGATTGCCTTTGCGGTTTACGGCTTATTCAATGGTTTTGCGCCGCTTTTTGAATTACCGCAGCTTGGTGGGCAACCAACGGCGCTGCTACCAGCTTTTTTTGTACTGGGTTTGCTCGAGGCAGCAGCAGCGGCTGGTTTTGTGATTGCCCTGCGCGGTCTGCGCGAAGGTTGGGCAATCAGTAAAATTCCTGTTTGGTTACGGGTTGCGACTGCTGCTCTGTTGATTGGTGTTTTTGCAATTTTTACACCTTACGCCCTCGGTGATGGTTTAGGCTGGATGCAGCTTTCCTTATCGAGTTTCCTGCCAATCGGCACAGTGCTGACGCTTTTGCTGCTTAGGGCGGGCATGGTCTTGCTGGCTGGCTCGAGTGGCGTGACTGGTGGTTTAATCACCCCTAGTTTGGTGTTGGGTGGATGTATCGGCAATCTGTACGCCCAAGGCTTGAATATTTTATTCCCCAACTACCCAATTGAACCAGCTGCTTTTACCTTAGCAGGCATGGCGGCTTTTTTAGCTGGTGCGGTCAACGCACCTTTGGCAGCCACGCTTTTAATCACCGAATGGAGCGGTTATGGCTTGCTTGTGCCACTGCTTTTAACCACCTTAGCGGGTTATGCCCTGACCGGACGAGAAAGCATTCTGGCAGCCCAAGCAGAATCTCGCTCGAGCAGCCCCGTGCATATCAACGAGTACCTCAAACGCGCCACGGGCTTACGTGACACCCCAGACTTGCTGGATTTACTCGAGCGAGACGCCCTTGCAATTTCTGATGATGACGATGAGCGCCTGTACCGCCTGCCTGTACCAGAGACATGGCGCAATCAATTGGTACGCGACCTAGACTGGCAAGATACCCTACTCGTCGCCATCCTCCGCGATGGGCATGTGCGCGTGCCACGCGGCAGCACAGCGCTCGAGGAACACGATGAACTGGTGGTCATGGCAGACCGCCGCACCCATGCCAGACTGACTGGGCAACCACTGCCCGAGGAGATACCAGAAGTGGTGGAAACCCCGAACCTCGAGTCAGAAAAACCAAATCTGCGTGCGCGAATCACAGGTTTTTTAGGGCGGTTCTCGAGGAAGAAAGAGCTATGAGCTATGGGGTTATAAAGACAAAAATTTTCTTAGGCTATTGCTTTGTTTCAGAAGGCTTTATGACTTCCGAGCAGAGCGAGTGGAAAAAGGTGCAGCGTCTTCTTAGTCCGACAATTCTGCTTTAGCAGCAATGTAAGGACTTACGAAACGCTGCACTATGTCTACTTTTTTGTAGAGCTTTTCAAATACCCTACATATCTCACGCATGAAATGCTAATTTGACCAGCATGATCGAAATAATCGGAATTCCATACGATGAAAACTCATCTTATCTCCGTGGTGCTGCCCTTGCACCAGACCATATCCGAAAAGCACTGCATTGTGGCTCGATGAACTTGACAACAGAAAACGGAATAAACCTAGAAAACAGCAATGCTTGGCGAGACGCAGGCAATATCAAATGGCAAGACGAAACACCCACAAAAGCTGCTCGAGCCGAGGCAATCAATGAATTTGTGTCCAACATTCTCAAACAGGGTCATCAAGTTTTAACACTCGGCGGCGATCATTCTATTACCTTCCCACTTGTTCAAGCACACGCAAAAATACACCCTGAATTAACAATTTTGCACTTGGACGCACACCCCGATCTATACGATGAACTAGACGCAAACCGCTATTCACACGCTAGTCCATTCGCACGAATTATGGAACATAAACTAGCTAAACGACTTATACAAGTTGGTATCCGCACGCTCAACGCGCACCAACTCGAGCAAGCTGAACGGTTTAAGGTAGAAATCATTTCAATGAATGCGTTTACCCCAAACTTAAAATTGCAATTGGATGGTCCAGTGTATATCTCGCTCGATTTAGATGTTCTAGACCCGGCGTTTGCTCCGGGCGTATCGCATCACGAACCAGGCGGGATGAGTACACGCGATTTAATAACGTTTCTACACAGCTTAAACGCAAATGTGATTGGTGCAGATTTAGTCGAGTATAACCCAACACGCGATTTGGTTGGCATGACTGCGATGGTCGCTGCAAAACTGACTAAAGAACTCTTGACATTAATGATGCGCTAAATCTTTTTAAGAGCGAAGTTTTTCGTAAGCCAGAAATAGCTTACCTCTTTTTGTGCTTGGTGCGGGTGAAACTACCTTTGCCTTCTACTTTTCGAGCAGCAACATCTGAAGATTCTTCTCTAAGCTCGGAATGGCATCAGGGTAACGGCTCGAGAGTTCTCCTGCGTGGGTGAAACGAATTTTTCCTTTTTTATCCACAAAGTAAAAAGCGGGCCAATAACGGTTGTTGTATGCCTGCCAGGTTTTCTCGAGATTATCTTGAAAGACTGCCCATGTCACTTGGTCGCGTTTTAGGCTCTGCTCGAGGGCTTTGGGGTCTTTGTCGCTTTCAAATTCTGGGGTGTGAACACCAACAATTTCAAAACCTTGGGCTTGGTATTTTTTGTACCAAGCCCGTAGGGTAGGCAGGCTGTTGTGGCAGTTGATGCACGAATGCACCCAGATGTTCACCAGCAACACCTTGCCTTGGTAATCCGAAACTTTTTTTGCAGGACTGTTCAGCCACACACCACTGGCTTGGAATTCTGGGGCGCTGATGCCCGTATTTTGGGCGCTCGAGAAGCCTAGGGCAGTTAGCAGACCAACAACGCCTAAACCAAACATCCAAGAAAATCGTTTCATGCTTGAAGGTACGCAGTTCAGTTCAGTTGCGTTCAAATCATCTCGAGCTTGGGTATAATCATTTCATGAAATCCAAACTCGAGATTACCCGCAATTGGTTGCCGCGTTACACGGGAATGCCACTGGAAATGTTTGGTGATTATATTCTCCTGACCAATTTTGATGATTATGTGACCCGTTTTGCCAATCGCTTTGGCGCGGATGTTTACGGCGAAGGCAAAGCCATGCAAGCCTGTACTAACAGCGCGGGTTTAACCATGATTAACTTTGGGATTGGCAGTGCCAATGCTGCCACGATCATGGATTTACTCTCGGCTCGGATGCCTAAGGGCGTGCTTTTTCTTGGGAAGTGCGGCGGCTTAAAGCACAGCACCGAACTTGGTAATTTTATTCTGCCGATTGCCGCAATTCGCGGCGAAGGCACATCGAACGATTACTTCCCACCAGAAGTGCCAGCTTTGCCCAGTTTTAAGTTGCACAAATTTGTCTCGGATAAAATTGTGGCTCGAGAACTCGAGTACCGTACTGGTGTGATTTACACCACCAACCGACGGGTTTGGGAACACGATACTGAATTTCTCGAGCGATTAAAGCGCCTGACTTGCATTGGCATTGATATGGAAACGGCTACGGTGTTTATCGTCGGGCATCATAATGAAATTGCCAGAGGAGCGCTGCTTTTGGTGTCGGACGTTCCGATCACCCCAGATGGTGTCAAAACCGATGCTTCGGATAAGGAAGTCACGCGCAAATGGGTGGATTTGCATTTGGATATTGGCATTGAAGCCATGACCGATATTGGGGCAAGCGGCGAGCAGATTAAGCACTTTACGTATTAAGCTCGTACTTGGTGCTGGGTTTCAAGTTCAACCCAAGCTGCCCTAACCCCAGCCAAATCATCGCGGTGACGTACCAAAAATTCTTGCACTCGAGCCATGCTGAGGCTGTCCTCGGGTAAACGCTCAGCAAGCGCAGCTGCATCCAAAATATCTGGGAAGAAACGCTCGAGCATCTTGGCAATTTGCAACCTTGTGGCATTGCCAACAAATAAATGCAGGTCGCAACGCCCGGGGCGCACCAAAGCAGGGTCTAGTTTCTCGAGGTGATTGGTGGTCATAAAAACCATTCGTCCTTGTTGAGCCGTGACACCATCGAGCGCATTGAGTAAACCATTAAACGAGAGTTTGGTTTCAGCGTCTTTTTTACGCCCAGCAAAAATCGCGTCTATGTCCTCGAGCAGAATCAAACTGCCCTCGGGTGCATCGGTCAGTAAATTCAGCAGGCTCTCGTCGGTGAGAATGCCACTGGCAAGGTTCAGCACACAAACACTGCGTTTAAGTTCGCCAGCTAAAGCCGTAATCAAACTCGATTTGCCATTGCCCGGAGGTCCGTACAGCAAATACCCTCGCCGCCAAGGGATGCCCATGTCGGTGTACCACTGCTCACTCTCGAGAAAGCGCTTAGAATCGGTGTAAACCCGTTCAAATAAGCCACCAGCGTAGACCAAACTCTTAGGGTCCCTTGGCGGCACGCGCTGCATCACTCGCCAGTCATCCCAACGAGGCGCTAGGATTTCAACCCGAGGTTCTTCGGGTTTATGCACGGTTTTATACGCCGCACTGACCAATTGCTCCAAAGCATCGCGGTTGGTGACAAGGGTACGAATCGTTAGGGTTTCATGGAAACCAATCAGCACACTGTTGTTCTGCTGTTTTTCTCGAGCTGCACTAAACCAAAATGTTCGCCCCTGAAAATGCACTTTGAACGTCCCATCTATCGGAGCAAGCACCCCTCGAGGAGCATTGTCTCGAGCATCAATCGCAAAGCCTGCCACGCCAGAGCGCTGCGTCACCAATGCCAAATCACGCATTCTGGTTCGCACGGGTTGAGTCGCCAACCAAGCCCGAAACCATTCAAAAGCATCATCTCTGGAATCCACTTGCACAGTCACAACAATCCGTTCCCAAATGTACTCCCAAATCTGCTTTGGCAAGTGCCGCAAATAAGCAATCGCCCCACCCATGATCGCAAGGGTTAAACCGCCAGTTACGACTTGATTAGACTGCAAAGTCTTTTGCAACTCGAGCCAGAGGGTGTCAAGGTTGAGGTGGTTAAGGTCAATCATAAAAGTCTCATTGGGGAAGGGAAGAGGAAAGAGGAAAGAGGAAAGAGGAAAGTGAAAAGGCGAAAGCAAACCACTTTTATTCACTGCTCATAGCTCATAGCTCATAGCTCAAAGCCCAAGCAGGTCAAACGGTAGCAAAGCGCAAACCTTGCATTGTTCTTTACAATACTGAATAGGGTGTTTTGGCGCATCTGGACATTGGCGTAAGCCATTTGCACCAAGCCACAAACTTTATGTGGGATGTCATCAAGTCATCTGGGCTTCACCGCTTTAGACTGCTTGGATGAAAAAGTTTCTTGTTTTGTTGTTGCTGCTGGCAGCTTGCGCTCCGGCTGTGCAACCAAGTACGGCTTTGATTCCAGACCCTAAAAGTCTCGAGGATGTGCGTGCTGAGCGTATGACCATTGCGGGTTTTGATGAACCGAATACACCGAACGAATTGGACAAAGCTTATTTTGTGCGTTACAGCTTGCCGCAGACCAGTCAAGCTCGAGCCGTGCTGGTGTTGATGCCTGGTTTTCTGGGTGGGGCAGCTAATTTTGATCGTTTGGCGCGTGGTTTGGTGGCTAAAGACCCGAGTTTTGAAGTCTGGGCAGTGGATCGGCGCAGCAATGGTTTGGAGGAGCATTCAGTGCTGCAAGAAGCGCTTAAAAAACGCGATCCTAAATTGGCTTGGGCGTATCACATCCGCGATGCTGGCAAGCAAGGTGGATTTATGGTGAAACAACCCAAGGATTTGAAGTTCATGGGCTTTTGGGGCTTAGAGACACACCTCGAGGATTTGCGTCGGGTGGTGCGTTTAGCGCGAACCTATGGCAAAAAAGTGATTCTGGGTGGTCATAGCCTTGGTGCGGTGATGGTGTCGTTGTACGCTGGTTGGGACTTTGCGGGTCAGGCTGGGTACGCGGACATTGATTCGTTGCTGCTTTTAGATGGCGTGGCGGGGCGCACCAATAATGCCAATGGGATAAGCCAAGCCGATTATCAAGCTGGGGTGGTCGGACCGTTTGGCATTCGAGGCGCGGGGCAAATCGGACTCGAGAATGGTTCGGATGTGCCGTTTTTTAGTGCTTTTGGCTTTGACCCAAGTGGGCTTTCTCAACTCAGTGCCGCCGCACTTCTCGCTCAATTTGACCCGAATGGCGATAGCCCTGGCGGGATTGTCAATTATCCTGCCAGCAACTTAGCAGCAGGTATGATTTCAGGCGATGACCAGTACGCACTGGTCAATGCCTTTGCAATCAGCGCAGGTCGAGCCAGCCATGCCAAAGTCGGTATCAATGTCTTGTCTTGGTTTGTGGGTGGTTGGGCGCTCACAGTGACTGGGGCAGCTGACGGCGCAAAGCGAGTGGATTGGGAAATTCCTGCCGCCAACGACCCCAATGAACTGACCGACCCGATTGATTTTGCTAAGCGCTTTTACAATCCTCAAGCCGATTTTCAAGAATGGTACTTTCCGGCGCGTTTAAGTTTAGACATTGGCGCGGTTGGTATCGAAGCTCCGACTTGGGCGCGAGAAAAGCTGCGGGTTCGGCATATCGGGCAGACCAAAATCCCAGTCATGGCAATTCGTGGTGGGCGTGGGATTGTCACCGCCGCCGATGCCTATGTGCCGCTCGAGCAGAAAATGCAGCAAAAAATAGATGTCAAAAACATGCCGAATGCCACGCATTTGGATGTCTTATCGGCTCGAGCCAATCCAAGTGTGGATTGGATTTTGGAACTCAGTCAAAAGTAGCACCTCAATTTCTGGTAGCATCTTTTTCATGACGTTGGCGTTATCAAAAGACATTCAAACAGGGGCTTTAAGCGCGGTTGACTTGGTGCAAAAAAGTGTTCAAGCTGCCCAAACCGAAAACCTCAATTCATTCTTATGGTTGAATAACTCAGCCCTGAAAGATGCAGCCGCCGTGGATGCTCGAGTTGCGGCTGGCGAGAAACTGCCACTGGCTGGCTATCCCTTAGCGGTCAAAGACAACATTGTGCTGAGCGGCATGAAAGCCACAGCTGGCTCGAAGATATTAGAAAACTTTGTTTCGCCGTACACCAGCACCGCTTTGCAGCGCTTAATAAACGCTGGGGCAGTGGTGATTGGTAAAGTCAACTGCGATGAATTCGGCATGGGTTCAAGTGGTGAGAACTCGGCATATGGTGCAACCAAGAATCCTCGAGATCACACCCGAGTGCCTGGTGGTAGCAGCTCGGGCAGTGCCGCAGCCGTGGCGCAGGGTTTGGTGTCTGGGGCGCTTGGCACGGATACGGGTGGCAGTATTCGCTTACCGGCTGCCTTTTGTGGTTGCTTGGGCATGAAACCCACCTATGGACGGGTTTCGCGTTATGGTGTGATTGCTTATGCCAGCAGTTTAGATCAAGTCGGTCCTT
Source organism: Deinococcales bacterium (assembly GCA_013298185.1). Taxonomy (GTDB): domain Bacteria; phylum Deinococcota; class Deinococci; order Deinococcales; family JAAFIG01; genus JAAFIG01. The sequence goes on along the minus strand of JAAFJQ010000037.1, from coordinate 5,034 downwards.
TGGCGCGTCGCACCGAAGATTTAGCGGCGCTGCTCGAGGTGATGTCTGGGCATGACCCAATGGATGCCACTTCGCTTCATGCCCCAACCGATTTCTCGAGCGCCCTGACCAAGGACATCCGAGGCTGGAAAATTGGTGTGGTTCAAGAAGCGCTCGCCAGTGGTAACAGCGCGGGGGTACTCGGAGCGCTCGAGGCAACCAAAGCTGCCCTTAAAGACCTCGGGGCAACTGTAGAAGAAGTCAGCCTGCCAAGCCTAGCCAACGCCCTAGCCGCCTATTACCTGATTGCCTGCCCTGAAGCCAGCAGCAACTTAGCGCGGTACGATGGCATGGTCTACTCACACCGCGCTTATGGCTCGGATCTCAACGAAGTCATGGCAACTTCTCGAGGTCAGGGCTTTGGCGGTGAAGTCAAACGCCGAATTTTAATGGGAACTTACGCCCTCTCGAGTGGTTATTACGATGCCTATTACAGCAAAGCACTTCGTGCCAGAGCTATGATTGCGGCTGATTTTGCCAAGGTTTTTCTTGGCGTGGATGCGCTGCTGCTGCCAACTGCGCCAAGTCCAGCTTTTGAACTCGGGGCTAAAGCTGACCCGCTCGAGATGTATCTGACCGATGTGGACACGGTAGCCGTGAATTTGGCGGGCTTACCAGCCATCAGTATTCCATTTGGTTATGAAGAAAACGGAAGTTACAGCAACTCAAACGGCTTACCGATTGGCGTGCAGTTCATTGCTCCAATTCTCGAGGATACGAGGTTGCTGACCATCAGCGCTCAACTCGAGGCGTATAGCAAAGCCGCTTTTTTGCAACCAGTGCAACACCTGTGAGGCAACCAGTCAATCAACTGTAAGCTAGAGCCTCCGAAAGGTCCAAAATTCTTACAGATTTATCATTAAATACGTAAATGGAAAAACAGGGCGAACACGGGGGTTCGCCCCTACCTCACGCATTTTTCATGCCTTGAATGTAGGGACAGACCCCTGTGTCTGTCCTGTAACTTACGATGAAATGGCATTCTTTCGGAGGCTCTAACTGTAAGCAAATTTTGTGTTGTCCCCATAACTCAGGTGCTATCCTTAACTTATGGAACGTCTTATATACGCTGCCGATGTGGTCTACAACGGAGTTGGATTACCACTCGAGCAGGCGGGTGTAGCGGTGTCTGTGGTCGAGGGTACGCAGACCATCTTGGGTTTTGCTAAGCTCGAGATGCTTCAAGTGCAGTTTCCCGAAGCTCGAGTGCAGCGCCTTGGGCGGGTGATTTTGCCGCGTCCAGTCAATGCCCACACCCATTTGGATTTGTCCTCTGTGCCATTTAAGGCGCTGCCTTATCCGCGTTGGATTCCCGAGCATGTGATGCAAAACATGGCTTTGCGTGGCTTAGAAGCTGCAAAAATAGGGTTGAATCATCTGAAAAATAGCGGCATTGGGGCTTTTGGTGACATTGTGGCTCGAGAAGAAGTGATGGATTTTCTGCTGACCCAAACCGATTTGCCTGGAGTGGCGTATTGGGAGGTTTTAAGTGCTGACCCGAGCAAAGCCGATGAAATCATGACCGCCACGGTTGAGCGGGTGCGGCGTTGGCGTAAACTCGAGCGTCAAGTCAAACTTGGTTTATCGCCACACACACCCTTTACCGTCTCGAGCAAACTCTTGCAGCGCTTGGCTGAATTTGCTCGGCTCGAGGGATTGCCGTTGCAAATTCATGTTTCTGAACACCCGAGCGAACTCGAGTTATTTAAAACTGGCACTGGAGCGCTGACGGCTTTCTTAAAAAATGTAAACGCTCCACCACTTGAAACCTCATGGGGCAGAACACCCAGTCCTGCGCTCAGTCCAATCAAATACTTGGCTGAACTGCGGGTACTTGAAGCCAAACCAACCCTGATTCATGCGGTCAATGTTTCGGAAGAAGATGTGCGAATCATCGCCCAATACGGTTGTACTGTCGTCAGTTGTCCACGCAGCAACGAAGCCCTTGAGTGCGGCAGCATCCCATGGAAACTCTTTGCTAAGCACGGCGTAGAGCTTGCCCTTGGTACGGACTCGAGCGCCAGTGGCGGCAGTCTTGACATCCGCGAAGAAGCCAGTGCCGCCCTGCGTTTACTCGAGGTTGACTTAAAACAAGTCGTGCGTTGGGTGGTCAAAGGCGGCTACCGAGCTTTGGGCTTGAAACCACCTGTGGTGCAACGCGGTGATCTGTTCTCGAGTTTAACCGTCTGGGAGTAGAGCAGAGGAAAGAGAAAAGGCTAAAGAGGAAAGGTTAAAAGCAAGCTCTTTCCTCTTTAACCTTTTAACCTGCCCTTACGGTGCTTTCCACTCGAGGCGCACGCCGTAGGCTTCGCGCAGGGCTTCTTCAAAAGAGACTTTGTCTTTGCCAACTTCTAAGAAAATGTCTTTGCCATTGGCATTGACCACACCTGCAATGTTCTGCACATCTTCGCCCGGGGCAGCAATCCAGACTTGAACTCTGCTTGAAGCTGGCAAACGCGCTCTGTCAGCCACCAGCGTCAGGGTCTTGCGGCTGACCACACCAGTGGCGTGTTTGACTTTGAGGTCTTGTCCGATCACTTCGACACGGCTGGCATCGGGCAGTGCAGGCACATTAGGCAACGGTAAAACTGGCGCAGCCAACGCCCAACCGATGCAGAATAACCAAAGCCAGCACTTCATGGCTATAATCTACCAAGTTTTTTTGAGGTCAACCGTGGGAATCAGCCTAACGAATCTTAATCTAAGGCGTTTACCTTTCGGGTGTGTCTCAAGTGATGTGGAAAAATCGCTTTCTGCCGTAGGAGCGTAGCTACGCCCTTATAAGTAACGTCATAGACGTATTTTTTGTAAGAATCCGCATATGATGAGATAAACCCCTTTAACTCTCGATGACACAACCCGTATGCGAAGGCAGTTCGACTTGGATGATTGAACTGGTACAACTGACCTTGGTCATCGGTTGACCAACGCTCAATCGAATTTTTGGTGTCGGAGTCGTCAGGCTCGAGTCAAATTGAATGGTTTTTGGAGCATCAGATAAATTCACCAAAGTCGTCAATTCAAGTTGATCGCTGTGCCGGCTGATGCCATACACAGCTTCGGGCATTGAATCATCGGTCAGCCATTTGATTTGCATTGCCCCGTAGTCTCGAGTGCTGGATTTGATGGTGTTCAAATGTTTGAGTACATCTTCAATGCCCACTTCGCCGCCAATGAACATCATGTACGGACCGGGCAGCGACATAAACATCAGGGTCAGCAGTTGCGTGTGAGCTGCCCCAAATTGTTCGCGTCGCCATTTTTTACTCCAACTGGGCCACCAAAAGGTATCGTGTGAATCAATGTGATGCGCGGTGATCGCGCCTTTGGGCAGGAAAGCATCGCGGTCTTGTATCCAACGGGCTAAGCCTCGAGCCGTGCTGACACTCCAGGCTTTGGTTTGGCTGGGGTCTGAAATGGCAGTCACCAACCATTGCTCGTCGTAATTGTAGTTTAAGTCCATTGAACGCCTGAGCAGAATGCCAGATGGTTCGGTGTACATCAGCGAATCTGGTCGGATGGCTTTTAATTCTGGGCGCAACTGCTCAAACAGCGGCACGCAAGCCAAACTGGATAAACTGGCGCGGTGACGCGACCATTGCGCCCAATTTGGGAAATCATTGTAGGTTGGTGCATCGAAACGAAAACCATCAATCTCGAGTTCGGTCATTAAGAACTTCATGGCACTGATAAAATAGGCTTGCCACTCGGGATTTCGGGCATCGAAGGCTTTGGTGTAAATACCAGCCACTTTGCCGTTGGAGTCTTTGAAAAACCAATCTGGATGCTGTTCAATCAAAGGCGAAACGCTTGGGCTACCCGCTTTCCAAAAAGGTTCAAAATCAATGATATGCCTTGACCATGCCACTAGATAATCGCTCCATTCGCCGACATCGGCACTGAAGCTGTCTTTGGTTTGACTCGAGACCAGTTGGGCGTACGGTCCGGCTCGAACCCCATCGGCGGCGGCACTGATGGATTCTTGGTCAAGAACACCATGCAGCAAAACATCCAAGATAATCCGAATGCCACGCTGATGACAGGCAGCAACCAAGGCTTTGATTTGTGCGACTTCGCCAAATGAAGTGCTGATGTCCCAGTAGTCATGGACGTTATAACTCGGGTAGGGCTGGCGCGGCATCAGTTGAATCACACCAAACCCAAGGGCGGCAATCCGGTCTAAGTCTGCTGTTAAATCAGTTACTTCTGGATACGGTTGGTAACGATGATTTGGGTAAAACACTGAAAAACCAATTTGGGCTTCAAAAATACTGGCGGATTCAATCCAAGCAGGCGGGTTGTCTGGTGTGGTATGCCCGTTCAGTCGCAACCAAGTTGCAAAGGTGTGTGGAAATTCCGAAAAACGCGGCACGCGCCAATCAAAATCAAATAGGTCTATTTTGGCGTGGTGAACCATGCTCAGGTCTGCCGAGAAATTCGTGGCAAGCTCGAGCGATAAAGTATGTTGTGTCTCGGATTTGATGCGAATATCAGAAACCTCGAGTTCATGGCGTAACCAAATCGCGGCATTGGATTCTTGGCTGGCAAGGTGCAGCACCGCACTCGAGCCACGCAAGCCACCAATGGCAGAGATTCCAGTCCAAGCCAAAACCGCGCCAAGCGGGGTGTCTCGAGCCACACCATTACCGGGTGCGTTGAGCCTCCAAGTATCAGGTTCAAAAACAAAATCGGTGTGGATGGTCAAATTGCGAATCAGACGTTTGGAAGTTGGTTGTCCGTGAATTACCAAGCGAATCGTCAGTGCAGCCCCATGTCGGCGCAGCAAGCACTCGAGGCTGGCAGTCACATCGCCAATCAGAACAGGAACAGCACAAGCATCCCCTTCGGCACTCGAGTACCAAGTTGGAGTGCCATTGGGAAGCGTTCCAGTGACCGTCTCGGCGTTTTCATAATCAATCCCGCCTGTGGCAGAACGAACTTCTGTGCCACCCGATTGCAGTTCAATCCGAAAATTCTTCAACACAACCCGAGCCT
>JAAFJQ010000369.1 GCA_013298185.1 Deinococcales bacterium | reverse complement strand
GTGGCGTGTATGCGTAAACTATTGGCTGTGTTGCACATCATTGTGCGTGACCGTACTCCGTGGGTTGACATGACGCTGGCAAAAATAGAGGGGGTTGGGGCTTGACTTTTAACACGGCTGCTGACGGGCTTGGGTCGCTTCGCTTGTCACCCTCTCCCAAAGTACGCGCTTCTTGACCCTAAAGCAGCACCTGACGGGCTTGGGTCGCTTCGCGCAGGGAGAGGGATTCGGGCTGTCTTTTCGTTCCAATAATGTCTCGAGAAGTCAATTCCCGTAACACCAGAACCCCTCGTGGAGGGGTCGAGCGAAGCGAGGGGGAGTCCGTAAGAGCTTGCATTTGTCCGATTTGATCCGTGAGAAAATTCCTTAAGTTGATACCTATGGAAGAGGGATTCGGGTTGGGTGCTGAAAATGCAGTTGGAGAAATGCTTTTTTAGTCTCGAGTTTAGGGCTTTTGTAACCAATCCAAGGTTTTACTGGCTAACTTATCAAAGGCAGTCACGCATAACTCAAGGTGTTGCTCGAGGGTGTCCTCAATTTTATTGTGCGAGATACCACGTAAGCTCTGCACAAACATCATCACGGTGGGAATGCCGACTCGAGCAATTTCGGCAGCATCGTGGAGTGGACCTGAGGGCAGCTTGTGCGAAACGCTGCAAGTCTCGAGGATGGCTTGGTCGCAGAGTTCAATCAAATGCGGGTGAAAAGGAATTGGTTCGATGCTCCAGATTTTATTCCACTGCACGGTGCAACCTTCCTCGAGGGCAAATTTCTCGGAAGCGCTTTTGGCAGCTTGGAGCATTCCGCCCAAAACCTTGGCATCAAGGTCGCGTTGATCTAAGGTCATCTCGCATCGTCCAACCACAGCCGTGACAATTCCGGGGAAGGTTTTGACACTGCCGACAGTACACACGGCATCCGAATGCTGCTTGGCAATTTCACGAATCTCGAGCGACAGTTTGGCAGCTGCGCCCAAGGCATCACGCCTAGCCCTCATTGGGGTGCTGCCTGAGTGGGCTTCTTGCCCGTGAAATACTATCCCGTGCCGTTCCACGCCTTTGGTGCCTAGCACCACACCAAGCGGCAGCCCCAAAGCCTCGAGAACAGGACCTTGTTCGATGTGCAATTCCAAATATGCCGCAGCTTTGGCTTTGGCTTGACCTGCCTCGAGCGCAGTATTCAAATCAATGCCGTGTGCTTTCACCACATCCTCGAGACGCAGACCATCTTTATCGGTGCGCTGCTTCAAATCCTCGGGGTCAAAAAAACCAGAGACGGCACTCGAGCCAAATAAACTCCTGCCAAACCTCGCGCCTTCTTCGTCTGCCCAATCCACCAAGCGCACGGTCAGCGGTGGCTTGCCGTTGTATTCTTTAGAAATGCGGCGCAGCACCTCGAGACCCGCCAGAACATTGAGGCAACCATCCAACCAACCGCCATTGGGTACACTGTCCAAGTGACCACCAATCCAGAGTTCTTGGTCAGATTCCCCGCGCAGGGTAATCCAAAGGTTGCCAGCTTGGTCTTGGGTGGTTTCAACCGGCAGACCCTCGAGTTTAGATTTGAGGAAATCTCGAGCCGCGATCCAAGTCGGGGTGAACGCCACACGCTGAGCGCCATCGGCGTTGCCAGTTAAAGCACGGAGTTCCTTGAGTTCAGACACGGTTCGTTTGGGTTGAAGAGGCATGAAATAGTTTAACTCAGTCTCGAGATGAGAGTTGTCTCATACAATCAATGCCAAGATTGAAGCATGAAAATCTTGACAATTTGTATTCTGTTTGCTTTTTCTTTGGTTGCTTTGGCACAATCAAGTTTTGTTGCAATGGGAGGATTCAATTTTACAAGCTCAGGTCAAAGTTTGGTATTTACGAGTGAAGATACCGTTTACATTCACCACTTTTTTACTAAAACCACAACTGCCCTTGGAAAAGCAAACTTTTATTGTCTAGCTCAACAAAAAAATGCTGTGCTGATGGTGATTGGACAAGCTGTCGAGATTGTTGATTTAGCCAGTAAAGTCGTGAAACAGAAATTTGAATTACCAGAAATGGTTCTAAGTGAATTTTACGTCAATACTACCGCAACTCAAATCGTTTTTCGTGGCGAGGAAAGTAAAAATCTATACTTGATGAAGATCACGACTGAAGGAATAACAAGTCAAATCATTTTCCAAAACCAAAGTGAAGGCACAGTCTGGGTCAGCCCAACAGGAAAATGGCTTGCCATCAACCAAGGACAAAAAGTAAGCATCTACGAAACCAGTTCTCAAAAACTCATTTCAAGTTCGATTTCAACAGCACAACAAATAGGGGACAGCGGTGATGGCGGCTTCCCAAGCAATGATTTTGGTGTCAGGCAACTTCAATTCGCACCTGATGAAAAATCATTGGTTGTGTTGTGGATGGGAAGCATTCCAAAATACTGGGATGCTTATTTAGAACGGTGGACAATTGATGGACGAAAAATGGGAACATACGAAAACTCAATGATTTGGGAATTGACAGGATTTTCTGCTAATGGCAAACAATTGATGGGATTTGGACCTCAGTTACTTCGAGTTTGGAATACAGACACATATAAGATTCGTCACGCTTATTGGTGGAAAAATGATAGTCCTGATAGAATTGCATTTAGTCCGACTGGAACAAAAATTGCTTTGCGAAGTAGCTCTTGTGAAGTCAAAGACAATCAATTTTGTTTTACTATTTTGTCTGTGCCAAGATTTAGAGTCATCTCGAGGTTCTGATGAAGCACCTTGCTCGAGCCTCGAGAAGCCTTAAGCACAAGCTGGAGCAGGGAAAAACGAGTCAAACAGACTTTT
>JAAFJQ010000368.1 GCA_013298185.1 Deinococcales bacterium | reverse complement strand
AGCCACGAGGTAAACACCAGCCGCGACCATTGTGGCTGCGTGAATCATGGCAGAAACAGGTGTTGGACCTTCCATCGCATCGGGCAGCCAGACATGCAAGGGGAATTGCGCCGATTTACCAACTGCCGCGATGAAGAGCAACAAGCCAATGCCGAATGCCGCGCCACCGAGTTTGCTCTCGAGGTCAGCGTAAGGGGTTGCCAGCAGGGTTGGAATGTCGAGCGTACCAAAGGCACTGTACAGCCAGAACAGACCAGCCATAAACGCGAGGTCGCCGATACGGACAGTCAGGAAGGCTTTTTTCTGAGCTTGTTGAGCGCTTTTTTTCTTGTAGAAAAACCCGATGAGCAGGTACGACATCAAGCCCATGATTTCCCAGAAAAGCAGCACATGAAACAGGTTCTTGGACAACACCATCGCCAGCATCGCCGCCGCAAAGAGATTGATGTAACTAAAGAACGTTGGGTAACGGTCTTCATGCGCCATGTAACCAATGCTGAACAAGTGAATCAAAAAGCAGACAATGCTGACCATCAGGAGCATAATCGCTGCGAGTTGGTCTACGAATAAACCAAAAGGCAGACCCGCTTCACCTTTGACAGCCAACCAAGTCCATTCACGCACAAACGGAAAACCACCGAGCGCTCGAGTCTCGAGGGCTTCGGTTTTCAGAGCAGCCAATTCTTCTTCTTTGGCAAGAAGTTCGGGGCTGGCGGTGTGCGGTTCTTCTTTGACCGCTTCGCCGCTCTCCCCTGCTGGCTTAGCGGCTTTCTCGGCTTTCTCGAGTTCTTTGATTTTCTTCTCGAGCTTATAGACTTTACCGAGGGTATCGGCTTTCCAGACTGGCGCGGCGTTAAAAGAATCAACAAACAAACCAATCGACAAAATAGCGCTGATACCAATCATGGTGGTGGCAAGCCACGCGCTGCCCTTGCCGCCCAGCGATTTGCTGAACAAGCTAATCAGCAGCCAACCAAATGCCGGAAGCAAGGGAATCAATAAGGCATAATCAATAAACATGGATTCCCCTTTAGTCTTTCATTTCCATCAAGTCTTCGGTGGTTACGCCACCCTTGCTTCTGAAGACATTGATAAAAATGGCTAAGCCCACGGCTACTTCGGCAGCAGCAATGGCAACGATAAACAAGGCAAACAGTGGTCCGGTTTTGGTGGCATCACCGCTATAGGCAGCCGCCGCGACAAAGACCAGCATGGCGGCGTTGAGCATGATTTCGACGCTCATCAGGATTGCCACGATGTTACGACGGGTCATCACGCCATACAAACCAACCAAGAACAGCAGCATCGCAAGGGCGATGAAGTGATTCACGGTGATACCAGAATTGGCAAAAGCCCGAATCGGCGCGAGGATGGCTTCCATTTACGCCACCTCCTGTCTCGAGGCTTGCTCAATCGTGGCAGCAGGACGCTCGAGAGCGCCGCCAGTCACAGGCAAGGCGACTTCGGAAAGGACACCAACATCACCTTTGATGGTTTCACCATCGCGCTTGGTCAGGACGATTGCTCCGACCATGGCAAGAAGCAGCAACACACTGGCAATTTCAAAGGCGAGGAGTGTTCCATCCACGCTCAGCAATTTAGTACCAAGTTCAGCCGTGCTGGTTGCAGTGATTTGCTTACCCTGAGTGGTGGCAGAGCCTTGAAATCTATTCCAGAACGACCAGAGGCTACCAGCCAGCACCACAATTGCCAGCAGCGCCACCGCGACATTTAAGTTGGAGCGCAGGCGAATGCGGCGAGATTGGGTCATGAAAATGATAAACACCGTGACAATCGGAATTGCACCAGCGTTAATCAGGATTTGCAGCACACCCAAAAAGCCATTGCCGAGCATGAAATACAAGCCGCCAATGGCAAAAAAGGACAGTGCGAGGGACAAAGCCGCGTTTAAGAGTTTAGGACTCGAGACGGCGTAGATGGCAGTGGAAAGAATTCCCAGTGCCACCAGATAGAAGAAGACGGTGTTGACTTCGGTCATGACTTCGGCTCCCAGCGTTTGATTTTGGGATTTTTTGGTTTTTCATCGGCGCTCGAGGGAGCAGGAGCGGCGGGGGCGGCTTCGGCGGGGTCACTCCCCCTCGCTTCGCTCGACCCCTCAGAGAGGGGTGCTTGGGCTAGGACTTGGGCTTCGGGATTGAGTGGGACAGGGACGGGGACAACAGCAGGGGCAACGGCGACAGGCGGGGCAGCTTCGGCACTCGAGTCGTCTTTGGGTTCTCCCCAGCGTTTGATTTTCTTGCTTTTACCAGCAGTAGGAGCGGCGGCGCTCGAGGCGGCTGGAACAGCAACGGCGGCAGCAGGAGCGGGGATGCTCACGGGAATTTGGGCGGGGGTTGCGATTGCCTCGAGTTTCGGGGCAGGGGCGCTGATCGGTTCGTGCTTCAGTTCTTTATAAACCAAAGCTGGAAGTTCGGACATGGCAAGGGCAGGGCGGCGGGAATTATTGACTGGAATTTCCGTGCCAGCCGCTCGGAGTTTCTCGAGTTCAGCCATGCCACCGGGTTGGTCAGAGAGCGGGGCTTTGACAATTGCACCGTGCAGGTTGCTCGAGGTGACGTTCTCGCGGTACTCGACTCCGATTTTTGGGCTGTACCATTGTTGTGAACGCATTCCTTGCAAGTCCAAGAAGTCCTTGTCAGCTTTCAGGGTTTGCAAGTTGGGCGTACTCATTTCAAAGTCTTGAATGGTGACAATTGCACTGGCGGGGCAGGATTCAACGCACGCGGCGCAGTACATGCAGTTGACCAAGTCAATGTCGAAACGCTCGAGAACAAAGCCTTTGCCCGCAGGGTTTTTCTTGCGTTCAAT
>JAAFJQ010000366.1 GCA_013298185.1 Deinococcales bacterium | reverse complement strand
ACAACATCGTCCGAGCTGTGCAACACGCGGCTGGAAACCTACCCGCACAAGCGGCTGACGATTAGAGGAAAGAGAAAAGAGAAAAGAGGAAATAAACAAGTCTGTTCCCTTTCTCCTTCGTCCTTCCTCCTTCGCCACTTACGAAGGAGTCCCTTATGACTGAAAAAATGTTTGGTAAATCCCTGAAACGTGTGGAAGACCCGCGTTTTATCACGGGTGCGGGGAATTACACCGATGATATTTCGGTGCTTGGTATGACCCATGCGGCGATGGTTCGCAGTCCGTATGCTCATGCGAAAATCAAAAGTATTGAATCGAGTGCAGCGCTGGCGCTGCCCGGCGTGCTGGCGGTGCTGACGGGTAAGGATTTGGTGGCGGCTGGTATCAATCCGATTCCCACAGGTTGGTTGCTGCCTGATTTGAAAATCTCGGCGCATCATGCGATTCAACCCGAGGAAGTCAATCATGTGGGTAACATTGTGGCTGCCGTGATTGCTGAAACTCGAGCCATTGCCGAGGATGCCGTGGCACTGGTGGATGTGGATTACGATGTTCTCGAGAGTGTGGCGCTCGGCTCGGATGCGCTGGCGGCGGGTGCGGTGCAAGTTCACCCTGAAGCCCCCAATAACTTGGCGTTTGATTGGGCAATTGGTGATAGCGCTGCGGTGGATGCTGAGTTTGCCAAAGCCGATAAAGTTATTCGCCTCGAGTTGCGAAATCACCGACTTGTACCAAATGCCATCGAACCTCGAGCCAGCCTAGCCGAGTACAAACGTGCAGGCGACGAGTACACGCTTTACACGACCAGCCAAAATCCGCACATTCACCGGGTGATGATTGGGGCGTTCATCATGGGCATCCCCGAGCATAAATTGCGGATTGTCAGCCCCGATGTCGGCGGTGGCTTTGGCAGCAAAATTTTCCAGTACCCCGAAGAAGTGATTGTGCTGTTTGCCGCTAAGAAACTGAATCGTCCTGTGAAATGGACAGCGCGGCGCTCAGAATCCTTTGTTTCTGATGCCCAAGGGCGTGACCATGAAAGCGTTGCCGAAGCAGCCATCTCGAGCGATGGCAAACTGTTGGCGTTGCGCGTGGATACGATAGCCAACATGGGCGCATACCTGACCACCTTTGCGCCAGCAGTGCCGACTTATTTGTACGGCACACTGATGAACGGCACATACAAATGGAATGCGATTCACTGCCATGTGCGCGGCGCGTACACCAACACTGTTGGCGTGGATGCCTACCGTGGCGCGGGACGACCCGAAGCCACATACTTGATAGAACGGATTGTCTCAATGGCGGCGCTCGAGTTGGGCATGGATGCGGCAGAGATTCGCCGCAAGAATTTTATTCAACCCGATGAATTTCCATACCAAACGCCTGTGGCGCTGGCATATGACAGTGGCAATTACGAACCAGCCATGGACATGGCACTCGAGAAACTGGGTTACAAAGAACTCCGCGCCAAACAAGCCGAGTGGCGCAAACAAGGCAAATACATTGGCATTGGTGTCTGCACCTATCTCGAGGCGTGCGGACTTGCGCCAAGTGCTTTGGTGGGTGCATTGGGCGCTCAAGCTGGACAATGGGAAAGCGCCTTGGTGCGCGTGGCTGCCACTGGCAAAGTCGAAGTGCTAACAGGCAGCCACAGCCACGGACAAGGACACGAAACCGCCTTTGCCCAAGTCGTGGCGGATGAACTGCAAATCCCTGTCGAAGATGTCAGCTTGGTTCACGGCGACACCGCACGATTACCACACGGTTGGGGCAGTTACGGCTCGAGAAGCGCTCCTGTGGGCTTAAGTGCGATCACACTGGCTTGTCGCAAAATCACTGACAAAGCCAAGAAAATAGCAGCGCACCTGCTCGAGGCTTCGAGCGAAGACATGGAACACACGGGCGGCAAATTCCAAGTGAAAGGCGTGCCAGAGCGCAGCAAATCATTCTTCGACGTGGCACTGATGGCGCACCTCGCCCATAATTACCCGGCTGACCTTGAACCAGGACTCGAGGCGACGCATTTCTACGACCCGAAGAACTTTGTTTACCCATTCGGCACGCACCTCGCGGTGGTCGAAGTGGATGCCAACACAGGCATGACCAAACTGATCCGTTACGTCTGCGTAGACGATTGCGGTCCAATCATCAATCCGTTAATCGCCGAAGGACAAGTTCAAGGTGGCGTGGCACAAGGACTCGGACAAGCCTTACTCGAGAATACCGTCTACGACAAGAGCGGACAATTGGTCAGCGGTTCGTACCTCGAGTACACCATGCCTCGAGCCGACGACATGGTACAACTCGAGATTGGGCATACCGTCACCCCAAGCCCACACAACCCACTTGGGGTCAAAGGCATCGGTGAGGCAGGCACAATCGCCAGCACCGCCGCCATCGCCAACGCCGTGGTAGATGCCCTCGAGCCATTTGGAGTCAAGCACCTTGACATGCCATACACCCCAGAGAAAGTCTGGAGAGTCATTCACAACGCCCAACTTGCCCAAGCTGCTGATGACTAAACCGTAGGAGCGAGGCACGCGACCATGCCCGTAAGGTGCGCGTTTATGGTCAAGAAGCCTCGCCCTGACTGGCAAAAGCTATTTGCATCAATTTGAGGAATCTGCTGATGGATCAAGTCGAAGAAATGCAAAGCCTCACGTACTCCCCCTCGCTTCGCTCGACCCCTCAAAGAGGGGTGCTGGTGTTAGGGAATTTGGCTTCTCGAGCTAACAAATGGAACGAAAAGAGAACCCGAACCCCTCTCCCTACGCGAAGCGCGTTGTTTGGGAGAGGGTGGCGCGGAGCGACGGGTGAGGGGCTGACTGACCGCGATTTTGCATGTACTGAAGGGCTTTTGTTCTTAAATTGAT
>JAAFJQ010000367.1 GCA_013298185.1 Deinococcales bacterium | reverse complement strand
CCCCAGCGCAATGACTAGGGGTCGTTTTTAGAATAGGGGTGGGACTCTAGTGAATCAGTGTACTGAATTGCACGAGTTCATGCAAGTGCCTAAGCGGGTTGCAAAATCTGATCACGGGATTTCTGTTTGAATTCATATCTAAGCAAGCTGAGGCTGCCGTCTTAATTCGCGTACCAACGGCGGCATATTGGCATCGGTTGGCTGGTAATCACTCGAGACGGTTAAGCGAGCCACGATTGCTCTTTGATGAGCAAACATGTCAAGCAAGTAATCATCGTCTAAATCCAGTGGCACATTCACGCTTGGCGCAGCGACTTGTACGGTGGTAGCCAGTTCAGGATACAGGCGTTGCTCGGCAAATGCCTCACGCCACCACTGTGCAAAAGCACTTGTGCCAATGACCTCACCACCACTTTGCCAAATTGTGCCATCACTAAATGTCCATGTGTGCATACTCACCGCCCCGCCAACTGACCAAGAATAAAGAATAAATGGTCTAGGTCTTGTTGGAATACTATAGCATCTTCTAGTAAAAATTGCACACCCATGCTGTTTATCTCAGTGTATTCATCATCGTATATTTTGCCAACATAAGGTGCAAAAAAACCATCTAACAACGCCAACTCATCTTCGGTAAAACCCGCATCAGGGTATAGATCGCGCAGGCGCACCGAGCTTTCGTTTGCAGTGCGTGCCGAAAAAAAAGCAAAGGCTTGGTTTTTCATGTTGGAATTGTGCGCCTCGAGAATGTGCATAATTTCATGTTCAATTCCATGTCCGATGGCTTTGTAATTCATGCTGATAACTTTGCCATTGGTTCTAGAACGTTCATCAGTCCAAATAAGTTCCATATCGGCTGGCACAGTTACACGTTTATCAAGCAACAGACTGATGTTCAGCAAGGCTGTATCGAATCGTCTGGTAGCAGCACTTCGATACTCAATTGGAATACTGTTTGGGTTATGATCGATTTGAACAGCGCTCCTAGATTCAATATTTTTCAAATGTCCATGCAGTGCTGCCACAACTCGAGCGCGATGCTTATTGAGCAACGACTTATTTGGATCAACAAGAACATCACGTAAAGTTTCGTGCCGCCCCGTTAATGGACGTAGCAAACCTGCAAATGGTGTAAAACCCAGTGCTTCTCGGATTTCATCAATAGGTGTGTCTAATCCCACCTCGAGCATGGCTTTACCCCATGCTAAACTCACGGCTGCATCTCCATAATCACCATAATACCCAAGGTATGTGTTTGGATTGGTCATTTTGCCAAGATGAGCTAATCGCAGTGGTTCAGCATACTTTGATAGCTTTGGTGTCCATTCAATTAAATTTGGACGATACCCAAATCCCTCACTCGGCTCGAGGTCAGGCGGGTTGCTGGTAATCCCTCGAGCCTGTGCTTGTTCCTCGGTTAAGGTGCGGATTCCACTGCGGCATCGGTGATGCAATGGTGGTATGCGCTTATCCCACCAAGGGTCATTATGACGCTTGATTGTGCCGTTCAGATTCTTGCACAGCCCCGATGTGCGCCCATCCAAAATACTGTCGTACATCCAGTACGGGCGAGTCTCGAGAACATCAGGGTCGGTCATTTGCGCGTATCGTCCAGCCCCATAAGCACTTTGCATGTTGGTGCGGAAAATCGTTTCGACACGAGAACCATTTTTTCCACCCCATTCTCGTGCTAACTTGTCCCCAATACTGCGCTTAAACTCATCCAATGTTGTGCCTTTCTCGAGCGCCGCGTCTATGGCTGTCCAAACTTCATGCACCAAGTCCAGTTGCGCCACGCCTGCTACGGTAAAGGCTTTGCGGCGGCGGCTGGCGCTCAGGGCTTGGTATTGAGCATCAGTCATTGGTACTTTGGCGCGAAACCACTCGAGCGCTTCTTGGTAGGCTCGAGGTTTGGCACTGACCCGCCATGTCATAGGTCGTCCTGCACCGCGAGTCTACCCGCGAAATCGGCTAAGGTCAGGGCTTGTGCCAGCATCTCGCGCATCAGTTCGGAGTCCATGCCTTTGTATTTCTCGAGCAGCGCAGCGCGTAAGTCAGCAAAATCAACTGCATCCTCAATGATGTTTTGAATATCTTGCACATCACGCTCGAGCAGTGCCGATGCCAGCACTTCATCGACAATATCATCGGTGTACAGTTGCCCGTTGGTGAACCCATCGGCAGAAAGTTGCTGTGTGTTGCTTTGTTTGAAGTTAAGTTTGTTCGTGGGGGTCGGTGTTGCTGAATTTCCTTGAACTGATTCTTGGACAAACTCGTCACCATTCGGCACAGGCGGCAGACCGAGTGCTGCACGGACTTCATTCTTGGTCATGATGCCAAACTTGAAGTGATATTCGTAAAATCGCGCCGAGTTGGTGTAATCAGGGTCACGTTCTAATCCAAACTCGCTAAGAATTGGCGTGATTTCAATGCCCTGCTCGACCAAATCAGCAATGACTTTGGCTTTGGCGGAATAGGCTTCGGCTTTTTCTTTGACATTGGTTGTTTTGGTTTCAAATTGAATAGATGGGATTTCTAAAGTTCCATAATTAACATTCATCCAATGGGTAATAACTTGGCTCTCGAGCGCTGTTTTTAGAATGGCAACATCAGCTTCGATCACATCTAATTCTTTGCGTTCATGAACCTCAGCCGCACTTCTCGAGCCGCCCTTGACCTCGGTGGTGAGGTTTTGCCCCAATACCGAAATGGCAATGCTGACATCCATTTGGTCAATCAGCGCCCTGAACCCAGTCCAAGTGTTTGCCTTTGCCTCGAGATAGCTAAAATCATAACCATCGGCGTTTTTGTCGGCGGATTGCACCAAAAAAAAAA
>JAAFJQ010000365.1 GCA_013298185.1 Deinococcales bacterium | reverse complement strand
GCTTGCAACTCGAGGAGTTAAGCATCGAAGCCTGCGCCTTACAAGCCGAAGCCCTCGCGCCAATAGACACCCAAGCCGCCTTGTACTGGGCTGAACAGTACCGCCAACGCCGCCCTGAATCCGAAGGGGCATACCAGCGTTTGATGCGCCTTTACCACAGCTTGGGTGACACAGGGCGAATGATGCAAGCCTTTAAGCAATGCCAAACCATGCTGCTCGAGAATTTCCAAGCCACGCCGAGCGCCGTAACTTTGGCACTGCTCGAGCAATTGCAGCACAACACAGCTTCAGAACAACCACTCGAGTCATTACGACAAGCACTTAAGAATCACTCAACATCAGACGCGCCGCATCTGACAAAGTTAATTGAACAATCTTTTGATGCGCTCAGTACACCTGCTCAACGTCTAGCTCAAATTGCGGCGGTACTTGAGCAGGATTTTACTTTGGAGCGAGCAGCGCTTGTTCTCGAGCAACCTGTGCAACAGATTTTACCAGTTCAGGCTGAACTCGAACGCCGTGAAGTATTGTACGGCGAGCAATTTGTTCACGAACGGATTTTTGCAGTTGTGCGCCTCAATATAAGTCCAGCTTTACTGCGTTACTTGCATGGTCGTTGTGCAAAAGTCCTTGAACAGACAGGCGGGTATTCCGAGCGAATTGCCCAACATTGGCAGCTTTCAGGGCAAACACAAAAAGCCACTGGGTTCTTTTTAGGGGTGGCTCGAGATGCCAAAAGCCAGTACCAGTACAAAGATGCGTGCCAGTTTTTTATTCAGGCGGCGAATCTGTATATTTTGCTTGGTGATACAACAGCCGCCTTTGATTTACTTTTTGAAACAACCGATTTATACGATTATTTTGATGATGGCGAAGGTTTAGAGCAAGTGGTCAAGCAGCTTTTTGATTTGACAGCCACAGGCGAACAACAAGCCAAAGCCCATATCAAACACGCACTTTGGCTGACAACACACAACCGTCACCTCGAAGCCGAAGAAACCGCTCTCAAGGGCTTAGAGATTTTGCGTGGCAGCCCAAACCTTGCGATTCGTGCCAGTTTACAAGGCTTATTATCAAGTGCGCTTTGGGCGCAAGGCAAATATGACCAAGCCATTCCCATACAATTAGAAGTGGTAAGCCTCAATCAAAAAACAGGGGTTTTAACTGATTTAGCCACCTCTTACAGTAATTTGGCTAGTTTATACTCAGAAGCACAACAACCACAAAAGGGTTTAGAAGCTTATGAACAGGCTTTAAGTATTCGTATGCAATTACCAGACGAAATCAGTCAAGCCCAAACCCGTATTAACTTAGCCAGTACCTTAGCCAATATTGGTTTGATGAACGCCTCCTTACAACACCTCGAATTGGCATTTCGTGTGATACAAAAAGCCGACGGTGCAACCATGCAACAACTGCATGTTCGCGCTGAATTGGGGCAACGTCACTTTGCACTTGGCGAATACGCCCAAGCCCTCGAGTATTTCAAACAAGCCTGCCAATTGGCAACATCCATGAACCATTGGGCTTTACCAATCATACAAGCCAACCAAACATATTTGCTTTTGATGCTAGGTCAAATTGATGTGGTCAAAGAGCGAATTCTTGAACTCAAAACCAATACAACCATCCCACCCATTCATAAAATGACTGTGTTGAAATCCGAAATCGCATTATGTAACTTTTTAGGTTTGGATAATCATCATTTAGAAACCGAAGTCAGGCAATGCAACGCCCCTGCCTTGGCAACCGCAGGAATTCTGCTCGAGTTGCAACGCCCTAACAGCCAACAAATCCAACACGCTCAGAATTACGTTGAGGATTGCCGCAAAATTGGGGTACTTGGCAGAGAAAACTATGGACTCACCAAGTTAGCCCAAGCTCTTTTGCAGCAAAACCCAATTCGAGCCTTAGAAAGCAGCACCCGAGCTTATCTGCAACATAAAACCCATCAAGCGCTTGGACATTTTTGCAATGAAATCAATTGGGTGCATTATCAAGCCCTCAAAGCCAATCAACACGACAACTCAATCGGGGTGCTACAAGAAGCACATACCATGATGCTCGAGCAGCACGCAGCCCTGCCACCCGAGTACCAAGAATCTTTTCTCGAGTTTAACCCAATCAACAAAGCGATTCTCGAGGCGACTCGAGTTGCGGGCTTGGTAGGTTAAGCCGTTTAGCTGCTTTGAATCTAGGTCAGGATGATTATTGATCTCGAGAAAAACAAATCTTGAGGTTGACCGTATCTCGATTGTTTTAAGCTCGAGTTTAGAATCGTGATCTGAATCGGCAAAACAGCTTCAAGGTTGTCATGCTCAGCCCTAATATCTTATGGGTTCGCCGCTTTTTTTATTTGCCTGACGCAAAAATAGGTGTCATGCTCCAGTCACGCACCTCTTGCTACCTTCTTAGGCATAAGGAGGGACATGGAACATTCAGCACTCTACATCCTGCGGATTTGGAGGGAAAACACCCTATGGCGAGCTTCGCTGACCAATTCCCAAACCTTAGAAAAGCAATTTTTCTCGAGTCGAGAAGCACTAGAAACGGCTGTCAAGCACCTGAACGCTCTGAGTATAAGCCCAATTCAAATCAAGGAGAGAATAAAATCATGAAATACCTGTTGGCTTTGCTTGTGCTGTTGGCACTTGCTGCTTGTGGTGGCAATAACCCCGACCCCGATCCAGACCCGATTCCCGACCCAAACGAAGAAATCACAGTTGAAGTTCCACTTCCAACAACCAATAGCCCCTTGGGAACATTGGATCCCAATTTCCCTGAAATCAGCGAATGGTTCTCGAGTGGTCAAGCAAATGAATTAACCAGTAGGGATGAACGGGTGACACTGATTGTTCCTGCTGATTTTATAACCTCGGGTTCTATACAAGCCAACATTGTCCCT
>JAAFJQ010000364.1 GCA_013298185.1 Deinococcales bacterium | reverse complement strand
AAACTGAGTCACAATACCGTTTTGATCACGCACTGGGCTGATGTGCCATTCCACCATGTATGAACTGCCATCTTTGCGGTAATTCAAGGTTTTCCCTCGAGAATCCTTGCCTTTTTTAAGATTGCTTGTAACTACTCAGCAGGTGCAACGCAAAGAAGTGCTAAACTCTAGCCATAACCCAAGATACTTGCCTGAACTGCAAACGCCTCGAAGCAGAAATACTCGAGTTAAAAAAACGACTCGAGACACTTGAAGCAAGTCTGAAACGGCATAGTGGAACATCAAACCAACCACCAAGCAGCGATCAACCTTGGAGAAAACCCAAAAGTGAACGAAGCAAAAGTGGTAAAAGCAAAGGTGGACAACGAGGACACCTTGGCAAGACCTTGGAAATGAGTGATCAACCCGATGTAATTGTTAGATTACCTGTAAGAGGCAAATGCAGTTGTGGAGAATGCTTAGACGAAGTAAAAGCCAGTGGACAAGTGAGACGACAAGTCCATGAGCTACCCGAATTGCGTTTAATTGTGACGGAGTACCAAGCAGAAACTAAAATCTGTCCAAATTGCCTAACCCAAAAACAAGCCTGTTTTCCAGCAGAAGTGAGTTCTGGAGTACAGTATGGCAATCGAGTGCATGGACTGGCAACCTATTTGAATGTAGCGCACTTCATACCGTTGCGCCGCAGCAGTGAAATCATCAAGATGCTTTGCGGAGCGGAATTAAGTGATGGAACAATTGATCGGTCATTGAAGATAGCCTGTGATGGGCTACTTGGTTTTGAGACAAACCTAAAAGCTGGATTGCTCGAACAGACTGTATTACATGCTGATGAAACGGGAGCTAAAGTTGGTGGTCAACTCAATTGGATTCATGTTCTATCGTGTGAAATGCTGACCTTTTACGCGCATCATGCAAAACGAGGTTATGTTGCCCTTGAAGCGATGGAGGTTTTGCCAAAGTATCAAGGTACAGTGATGCACGATGCTTGGTGTGCTTATTTTCAATTGTTAGCCACTCATGCTTTATGCAATTCACATTTGCTTCGGGAACTCAGAGCATTGGCGGAATATCATCAGCAAGTCTGGGCTGGTGAGCTACGAGTGGCACTGCAAGGTGTTTATCATGCGTTTAAGTGTGGTTCATTGACCGAATTTGAGAAAACAACTTTCTTTGATCGTTATGACCAATTGCTTGAAATCGGTTTGAGTGTCAATCCTGTACAAACTCGAGGCTCGAAGACTCGTGGTCGGGTGGCTCAAAGTAAAGGACGCAATCTGGCTTTGCGGCTCGTACAGTATAAAGATGCTGTGCTGCGGTTTTTGTTGGATGCTCGAGTTCCATTTGATAACAACTTAGCTGAACGTGATATTCGCATGGTATGCGTGAAGCGAAAGGTATCGGGTGGTTTTAGAAGTGCTGATGGGGCTAAAGCCTTTTGTCGGATTCGCAGTTACATCTCAACTTTGAAGAAACAGGGCATAAATGTTTGGGATGGTTTGGTCAGTATTTTCCGTGGTGCTGTCATCATGCCTAGATTTATCTGCTGAGTAGTTACATAAAATCTTTAGTACAATCAAGTTATCTAAACCAAACGAGTTTTGAAAGAGTTTTTGTGTGATTCGTGGTTAGCCTGTAAACTAGAAATAGTTCCTGAACCTGCTAGACTTTTGTTAGTTCAAGGTTGAGACTACCCTAGAGGAGTCACAATCATGCGAACGAAACCACGAGAATTCACCGCAGAATTCAAGTTGCAAGCCATTAAGCTCGTTTTAGACGATAAAGTACCAGTTAGTAAAGTTGCCAAAGACCTAGGAATTGGCATTCAGAACCTCAGTAGGTGGTTAGCGATCCACAACAAGAGCCAAGCTGAACAACGCCCAGCTTTCACTGGACGAGGCGTAAACGCCCTCTCAGAACAGGAGAAGCGCATTAGAGAACTTGAACGGGAGAATTATGTTCTTCGACAGGAGCGTGAGATTTTAAAAGCAGCAACGAAGTTCTTCGCCAAGGAAGCCAAGTAAAGTTCGCCTTTATGGACGAACAAAAGAAGAACTTCGAGTTAAAAATAATGGCACGGATGCTCAACGTGACCGTAGCAGCATTTTGGATGTGGAAGAAACGAGGTATAAGCAATCGAAAGAAAGAAGATGCCGTGCTAAGCGAGGAAATCAAGACGATTCATGCTAATAGCAAGAGAACTTACGGCTCACCTCGAGTCAAAATCGAATTACTCGAGGGACAGGGGAAGAAAGTAAGTCGTACTCGAGTGAATCGGCTGATGAGGAAAATCGGGTTAATCACGAAATTCAAACGCAAATACGTGACCACAACAAAAAGTAACCATTCGCATAGTATTGCTGAGAATATCCTCAATCGTGAATTTAAGGCGGATAAGCCAAATCAGAAGTGGGTGTCAGACATTACTTACCTTCCAACAAGTGAGGGCTGGCTGTACTTGGCTGTGGTGCTGGATTTATTCTCAAGAAAAGTAATTGGCTGGGCGTTCTCCTCGAGACTCGAGACTGGTATTGTCCTGGACGCACTCAACATGGCAAGAAGATTGCGGAAACCAACGGAGGAGGATAATTTGATACATCACAGTGATCGTGGGGTGCAGTACGCCAGTCTCGAGTTCCGAGCGGCGTTACAGAGCCTTAAGGCAACTTGTAGCATGAGTCGGAAGGGGAATTGTTGGGATAATGCTGTGATGGAGTCGTTCTTTGGCACATTGAAACTCGAATTAGACTTGGAGTGTTCAATTGGTGATAAGAATTTTACGTGTAGTGCAGTGTTTACTTGGATTGAAGGTTGGTACAATCGGCAACGTCGGCACTCGAGTCTGGGGTACTTGTCCCCGGCAAAGTTTGAGGAGAAATTTCTATCTCAACCTTGAACTAACAAAACCCTTGCAATTTCA
>JAAFJQ010000363.1 GCA_013298185.1 Deinococcales bacterium | reverse complement strand
ACTCGCCCACCTTACGATCCAAAATCAATTGTTGGGCAACGCCTTGCAAAGCAGGTGGTGCTAGATTTAGCTCATCTAAAAAAAGCACACCACGACCAGACCTCGGCAGGAACACCGGCGGAAACCACCTCGAGACCCCATTTTCAGGCACGGGCAACCCACGCAAATCAGTCGGCGCAAGTTGTGAGAGACGCAAATCCGTGAACTCGAGCTGATGACTGCTGGCAACTTGAGCAACAATGCTGCTTTTGCCAATGCCCGGCGCTCCCCAAATCATGATCGAATGGCGCAGATTGGCGGTGATGAAACGATCTAACGTAGCTTTTAATTCCGATGGGGTCATGGTGTACCTTTCACTCGAGCCAAAGCGGTGGCGCGAACTCGAGCATCGCCGTCTTGGCAGAGGATTTTGAGGGTGGATTCAGGTGTTTTAGGATTCAAGGCAATTGCTGCACGAACCAATGGATCGTTGTGCCGTCCAGCCTTTGCCAGCACAGGCGTTGGCGCTTGCGGATGCACATAAGGCACATAGGATGTTTCTTTGGATTTACTGAGCGATGTCAGTAGCTTCTCGAGTTCAAGTGAAAAATCCAAACCCATTTGCAGCAAAAGCTGTGTGCGTTGTTCTCGAGACAACGATGAATTAAGTAAAACAGCTTCTTGAATGGCTTTATCCGAATCTGTAGCAAGGATTTGCAGTGCCGCAAATGGTGTGCGCCAATGCTTTGCCACCTCAAGCCGCACCGCTTTATGAGCATCTTGAACAAGTAGTTCTAGTGTTGGTGAAGTTGTGTTCTTGTGCATTGCAACAGCCCGACGGATTTGCCATTTTTTATCTGAAACCAGTAAGTGCAGAATTTCAAAAGGTGCTATCCAATTTGAAGCAATAGCCAATCGAACATCGGTGTCTTTGTCGAGAGCCAACTGTTGTAAAATCTCTTTAGGTAAGCACAGATTTGAGGCTACACCCGTCCTAATCCATTTATTTTGATCCAAAGCAAGTTCCCATAACTCTTCTCTGTAGACTCGAGTACCTGTGCCAAATTGAATGATTGCCTCGGTTGGCGCATTGGGGTGCTGAGCTACTGCATATCGCACAGAATGCTCCTTATCTCGAGCCAAGAGTTGCAATGTTTCAAAAGGGGTGTATGGATTTTGTGCAACCGCACCACGAATTCCTGAAACCTGATCTCGAGAAAGACGAAGAAGTATTTTTGTTATTGCTGATGGGTTTTTGGCTATTCTATACCGCACTTCAGCACTTTCATGCTCTGCGAAAGCCTCGATGAGTGATTCGGGAATGCTTGGATTGTTTGCTATTGCTGGAATAAAAAAAGGATCTGCTGCCAATAGTCCCAATGTCACCTTAGGCGTATTTGGGTGAGCAACGATTTCTCGAGACAAAAAAGGATTAGAAATAGCAATCAGTTTTTCTAAAACAGCAGCAGGTGTTGCTGAGTTTTGAGCCAAAGCAATGTGTAATTCTGGGTCTTTTAATTCACAAAGCTGTAAAAGAATGGATGCTGAAGTGCTGATATTCCGTGCTACTGAATGCGGAAAAGATTTTGATAATTGACTCAGAGCTTCTTGTGGTGTGTTTGGATTGCTGGCAAGGCATCGTAAGATTTCCTGATCCCTTTCCGATTCAAATAGAAATTGCAGCGTTTCACTTGATGTATTGGCATTAGCAGCAACATCTTTTTTAACTCGAGGTTCTTGGTCAAATGCCAGTTGAGTCAGTAGTTCTGCTGGCGTATTACGGTCACGGGCAACCCTTGCCCTGACCGTCCATTCAATGTGTTTTGCACGTTGTATTAGCCATTCCAAAGACGTTCCTAAATTTGTTTGATTGTCTTTTGGTGTTTCTCGAGCATCAATACTGATTACAAAATCTTCGTTCGATAAACTGGGGTTTTGTTTGACACCAAGCCGCACTTGCCAAGCCAAATCGGTGGCGAGTATTTCCAAAACATCTATGGGTGTTAATGGATGAATAGAAACTATTTCTCGAATTTGAGCAAATTCATCAGCCGCCAAAATTCGTAACAACCCAGGTGATATTTTTGAACTCTGAGCGACACTGACACGAACAAAGAAATTGGCATCTCGAGCCAAATGATGGAGCATGTCATCAGAAGTCGAAACATCTTTTGCTAAGTCACAGCGAAAAAAAGTCAAGATTGGCATCATTTGAAGCAAATCATGATCTTTGGAAAACCATCCGACTCTTGTAATTGAAGATTCTGAGTGATGCTTTGATTTCTTGTTTATCTCAGCCATGAGATCTTGAACTGTCCAAGCAAATATGGAACTACCATCGGCAAAAGCAACATGGTTTTGAATCTGTTTTTTATGTTTTGGAAAACGCTGCTCGAGACGCTGCAAAGCACTCAAAGTCGCCTTTTCATTTTGCAAAATTCCTTCACAAGCGTTCCAATCTGCGTTTTGCGCTGCCCATTCAATAAATTCTACAGGCATCTCAGGGCGTTTGAGCATGTTCTTCAAACTGGCACTTGGAAACTGCTCGAGAAAATTCGCATCTGACATCAGTAAAATCGGTAGTAATGGGTTGTTCAGCACTTCTTTGGGAAATTGCATTGCTAACTTACTAAAAACCTCGAGCGGTGTGTTTGGATTTCCAGCCACGTATTTTCTGGTTGTGTCATCTCTACTCGAGCCAAGCAGTTTTAAGGCTTCGGGTGGTGTGCTAATGTTCTTCGCTACCTCTCGAGCAATTTTTTCCTCGAGCAGGGCAAGTTGGGCTAAGCGTTCAGGGCTGGTTTCTGGGTTTTTGGCTTCTTGAATTGGGGTCATAACTTCGGTAAGTATAAACTGGGTTTGCCCACGCCGTAGACACTCAAGTGATTCATGGCTCGACTGCACGCCACGTACAATAGCCGCCCTTCGTACTGCACTTGTTGGTAGTTGGTGCTATCGGCGTACAACAC
>JAAFJQ010000362.1 GCA_013298185.1 Deinococcales bacterium | reverse complement strand
ATTGGCATCGGCACGTTGCAATTCTTTGGGTGCAAGAATCTCCAAAAGCGTTAAGCCAAGCAGTTGCTCAGGGCTTCGCTCGAGCATGGTTGCAAAGGCAGAATTGACAAATTCAAATGTTCCAAGCGGACCAATCACGGCTAAGCCCTGATTAACCGTCTGAGCAATCCGAGCTGCAATTTCTTGTTGGCGCTTCATTGCCTCGAGCGCCGTGATGTCGCGCATGATCACAATAAAGCCTTTGTAACGCCCAGCTTCAAAACGAGGATAACTGGTGTTGTGGACTGTTAAAAGTCTGCCATCAAAGCATTTGAGCTGATAAGTGTACTCGCAGATTTCGCCCGCCTCGAGTTGCTGGTCGGCGGCTTGTAATGTCGGAATCGCAGATTCGAGTACATCGGTTTTGGATGATTCGCCAATTAAGTCTTGATGAGCGCTATAACCAAGCATCTTCGCCCAAGCGGGGTTGACGTACTCATAGCAGGAAGCTTGATTGATGATCGCTAAGCCATCGTTCATGGCATTGGCAATCAATAAAGTATTTTGGCTTTCTCGCTCCAAGGCTTTTCTGGCATAAAAAGCGGCTCGCTCGAGTGCCAGTGCTTCGGTGATGTCAGTAATGATGATGACCGCACTTGCAAAGCGCTTCGCTTCATCGAGTTCGGGGTAAACCATGATTTCAACTTCGATCTTTTGACCATCGGCTCGAGCCACCTCATGTCGGTAAGTGGTTTCCTGACCAAGTCTGATCTGCTGCCATTCATGCCGCACCAAAGCCTGTTGATGTTCAGGCACTAAGCTGATTAGGTTCATACCGATGAGGTCTTTGACATCGCTGACACCAGCTAAACGAGCGGTTTGTGGATTGGCAAAGATCACTTGGGCTTGGTGATCCACGGTCACCAACCCTTGACTCATGGTGTTGGTGACTTTCAAAGCAAACTCGGTTTCTTTTTCTAGTTTTTGTTTGATTTCACGGAATTCCTGCTCGAATTCACGTTCAAAGCTGATGTCGCGCACCAAAGCAATCACACCATTTTGTTGTTGATTGGCATTCAAACGCGGATAAGCGGTTGCTTCGAGTTGCGCGATTGAACCATCAGCTCGTACTGCACGATGCACAAATTGTTGTTGCCAACCAGCCAAAAGGTCTTGGCGTGAACTTTCAAGGGCGCTTAGGTCTTCGGGTGGGATGAAGTCAATTGCTTTTTTGCCAATCAAATGATCGGCTTCATAACCCAGCATTTGAGCGTAACGCGGACTGACGTACTCAAAAGAACCATCAAGGCTATGAACCGTCACACCTTGTTCGATGGTGGATAAGATCATCTCGGCAAACACCTGTTGCTGCGCCAAGCGGCTTTGGGTTTGCACCAAATGCTCGAGGGTTAGGCGTTGTTCGTTTAAGGCTTGGGTGCGAACTGTCACGTCGAGCATCAGCACATTGATGCCACTGAGTTTGCTTTGCTGCAAAATTGGTTCAAACCAAAATTCAAAAGTGCGTTCATGCCAAACAATTGTTTGGTGTATTCGAGTGCCGCGCAAAGCCTGTTCAATGGCTTGCAGCACAATTGGTTGGTCAGCAAAAAAATCATTGGCTTTGCTGCCAATCAGGACTTGATGCTGGTGGTTGAGTGCTTCTAGGATTTGACCTTCAGCAAAAACAAATCTGCCTCTGATGTCGGTCTGCCAGAACATCAGGGGCAGCACCTGAATCACTTCATGCAGGCGCTCAATCGCAGCCGAGCGCTTCGGGTCTGATGGAATACCACTGAATTCAACAAAACCAGTCACACGTTGATTCTGATCGCGCACCACACTTAAACTCGAGCGTACTTGAATCCGAAAACCTGATTGGTGCAAACGAATCACTTCTTTTGGACTGAGGGCTTGATTCTGCTCGAGTTGGCTTAAACCACGCTGAAAACTGGCTTGCTCCTCGGGTGGTATCAACTGCTGCAAAGAATGAATTTCATGACGGGCATAACCATAGGTTTCTCGCGCTCCTAAATTCCAAGCTATGATTTTTAACTCACGATCAAAATGAATCACGCATTCTTTGGCTTGGGTGACAACTTCGGCTAAGCTCGAAGCTGACTGACTGCGCTCGATTCGCTCGAGCCGCGTCACTTCGATGCCACTCATGACCAGCGAAAGTATTTGTTGCAAGTAATTGATTTGGACTTGGCTCACATCAAATTCTTCTTGGTATAACAGCATCAGTGAACCAAGGTGATTGCCTCGGTGCGAGCTGATCGGAATGGCGAGGACACTGTGCAGTTCTTTGACTCCAAGAAAATCTTGAATTATTTTAAGTTGCTCAGATCCAGACACCGTGGTCACTTCGATGGGTGCAAACAAGCGCAAGTCACGAACCATGGTTTGAGAGTAAACAAGATTACCTAATCCGTGTTGTGCCATAAAACGCACACCGTTACTCGATACCCAACAAACCACGGCTGCTTTGGCATTGGCAATTTGCATGGTCAATTGGCTGACTTTGAGCAACTGTTCAATTGCAAAAGACCGAACCAAATCGTAATCCGCAAAATCTGATTCAAAACCATCTGATTGTGGTTTGCCAACTTTTATAGAAACACGCTGTTCATTCATGCACAATCCCCTTGAGCAAAAAGATACTTGGTATCTTTGAAAAAACAGCCTTTTCAAAGGCTAAACCTTCAAAAAAAATACACCGAGTTCAGAGCTACTTGGCAACTATACTCGAACTTTTCTAAGGGCATTGTGAAATTTTAGCACCGCACAAAGATGACTGAACATGGTCGTACCCATCAATTCTCGAGTACACTTGGTTTGATGAACCCAGTGCAAAGTGTGCAGAACGCCATCCAGAATGGCTGGCAAAAAGTCCTTGATGGAATCTTGTCCCTGAACCCGATTCCCGAAGCCCTGCGTCCGATTTTAGGCTCGAGGTATTTTTGGTTTCTGATTTGGGTA
>JAAFJQ010000361.1 GCA_013298185.1 Deinococcales bacterium | reverse complement strand
GTGACTCAGCGCAAATTTACCTCACAAGACCCATTGCATTTTCGGACACTCGAGTTCAAATTGTGGATCGCCGCTCGAGTTGGGATTTTAGTTTGGTGTCCAAAGAAGAATCCGCTGATTTAATCGCCCGTCTGCGCCAACCACTGATGGAGAGCAATAAGGCTCGTTTAGAAGCTGCTGCCAAAGCCAAAGCCGACGCTGCGGCACAAGCGGCTGCCCAAGCGACCGCCCAAGCCAGAGTGATTACTGTGCCAGCACTAGAAAATTTTTGCCGCGATTGTATTTGGCGAGCAGAAAAAGAAAACAGTGACGGTGTTTTTCAAATCATCACTTCAGCCCCAAAACTCGAGAACAACGTACTGACCTATAAAATCAAAAGCAGTTTTCGCTCGAGTAAGCCTTGGCGTTTTAATCCCTTGAAAACAGGTGGATTTATCCGAATCGAAGAATTGGATGAACCGCTTATGGTTGCAGTCCAAGAACAACCTGAAGTCAACAAAACCCTGAACATACCCTTTGAAACCGATGAGGTTGGGGAACTCAAACTGGATTTCAACAAAATGCAGTACAGCTTCTTTTTGACTGGATTAAGTTCAACTTGGGGAATCAATCTGCGTATTCCAGACAATGTTTCTTCAGCTTCGTTTAATCCAACTACATTGCAAAACCAAAACAATTCTCTGGTTCAAACTGGCTGGACTTGGCGACTCGAGAAACCAAGTCAAGCATCAGCAGCTTCTGCAAAGCCCTGTGTGGACTGTATTTTCAAAGGGCGAATGACCACCATCAGCTTTCGCGGGGCAAAACTCAGTGCCAACATCACCCTTGTACCAAGTGCTACCGACCCCACCAAGTATTTGGCTCGAGGTCAAGTTGAAATCAATGCCGCAGTAAAAGCTGAGCGGAATTGCAAAATCAACAACCCAACCTATTTTGTTGACACCTTAAGCGATGTCAGGGTACTGCCTGACAAGCAATACTTTGGTTTTATTCGCGCCACTGGAACTGGTGTACAAGTCTGCCGTGGAACACGCGAGGGCTGGGAAGATGACGCATTTTTTATGTGGACTTTGAATCGTCAAACACCACTGAAAAACCCTGTACTGATCAACAATCAAATGCGTGGCTCGAACTTGGTTGAAGCTCGAGTTGGAGATCAAAAACTTGACTGGAATTTAAGCCTCGAACGTGTCTCGAGTGCGGAAATAACCAGACTCCGCAATTTCAACGCCTCGCAATTGTGTATCACTTGTGCATGGCGTGGTACTGGAAAAGGTTCAACCAGTTTTGGTTTCCCGACCAAAGATAATGTTTTGGGGTTTGAGGCAAGTATCTCGTTTCAACCTGTTTTTAACAATCGTCGGATTGTGGTCTACGAAGCCACAGGTTCAATCAAAGTCAACATCAAGAAAGCCGTAATCAATATACTTTTCACCGAATGTACAACAACTGCTTTGCAGCAAACTGTTCCATTCAAGAATGTGGTTACGATCAACCGACGAACATTAACCTTTAATAGTGCAATTTCTGTACGAATTCCGATTCAATTGAACTGCAAAAATCCACAGTTTAATCAGCAAGGTCAAATCAATTCCGTGACATTTGGCGGCGAAAACTTACCACTCTCAGAAAATGGTACTCGTATCAAAGACACCTTATTACAAATCGTTCAATTCCCGACGGATGAACCCATTTTAAGCACTTGGGATATTCGCATGGTGCGTTAAGCCCATGTTTTTTGCGTGGCTCGAGAATCCCCCGCTCGAGCCACCCGCTACAAGCAGTTTTTCCAAATTTGTTGTACATTGGTTTTCACGTCAACATCTTGCGTGGGAGCAATCGTGACCGTAGCCAATCTGCGATTATTTGGGAAACCCGAACTGCACACTGCCAACAAATACCAGCCACTCGAGCGTAAACAAGCCGCATTTCTGGCGTACCTCGCCATTGAAGGAGCGCAGTCGCGCAGCAAATTGGCGGGGTTGCTCTGGGCGAACAGCACCGAAGCCACAGCCCGAAATAACTTGGCACAGACTTTGAAGCGCATTAAAACGGCTTTTGGTGAAATTATTGAAGCCAACGGCGAGTTGCGTTTGCAGAACGTCAAAGCCGATGCGGCTGAACTCGAGAAACAATTTTTCTTAGGCGATTTTGAAAACGTCGCCACGCAAACCCAAGTTTTTTTGCAGGACTTGGATTTCGAGGATTGCCCTGATTTGACCGAGTGGGTTTTTGCTAAACGCCTTCGTTTTGAAGACCTGTGCATCGAAGCCTGCGCCCACTTTGCTGAACAACTGGCTCAAACCGACCTTCAAGCCGCGCTGCACTGGGCGGAAACCTATCGTCAACGCCGCCCAGAGTCCGAAGCGGGGTATCAACGCCTGATGCGCCTCTACCATGCCATTGGTGACAACGGACGGATGCACCAGAGTTTCAAGCAATGCCAAATCATGCTCGAGCAAGAATTTGCAGTGCAACCCAGTGCGACTACCTTGGCGCTGCTCGAGCAATTGCAACACCAAATTCCAAAAACGGCTGCGCCGCCACTCGAGCCTCAAGGCTTTGGAAGTCGTTGTCAAAAACCCGAAATATCTTCGTAAACCCGATTCAAATAAAGGAGCTTCCGAGAGCATTTATCTGAAACGCTACAACCGCGTACCATGATCAGCCAAAATTAACGCAATGGGTTTATCCATGTTCAACCCAGCTTGAGCAAACTCGAGTTAGAAAACACTCGAGTTTGTTTTTTTGCTTGATTGACCATCAATCTACAAAGCCAAACGAATGCAGTACACTAAGCCATGCGTTTGCCGATTGGGATTCAGGATTTCACTCATTTACGCGAAGAAGGCTACTTATACGTGGATAAAACCATGTACATGATGCCGCTTCTCGAGGGTGGACGGTTTTTCTTGGCACGCCCAAGACGCTTTGATAAGTCGCTGCTGGCTTCGACCTTAAAAGCTGCTTTT
>JAAFJQ010000360.1 GCA_013298185.1 Deinococcales bacterium | reverse complement strand
CGCGTGAACGGCAGGAATGTCCTCGGAATCCACCAAATGCGTCATGATCCCAAATAACTCAACACTTGCGGTTACACATGCTTTGAGGATGACTTGACCCTCGAGTGGATTTGCGCCAAGTCGGTTCAAACCCGTGTTGATTTTCAAATGGATTTTAGGACGCTCAGCTTGCGCCGCAGCCTCGCTCGAGATGCTCTGGAGTTCAGCCAAGCTCGAGACGACAAACGAAACCTGATGATGCACCAAAGCCGCTAAGCGCTCAGGTGGCGGCGGGGTCAGCAGCACCACATCGCGCACCACACCAGCCGCTCGTAACTCAAGGGCTTCGGATGTGGTTGCCACTGCAAAACCAAGCACACAAGGTTCCTGCTCGAGCGCCTGAGCCACCCGCACTGCACCATGACCATACGCATCGGCTTTGATTGGTGCAAGAACCGGACGAGCCGCGAAATCAGATAAGGCTCGAGCATTGGCACGAATTGCCTCGAGATGAATGTGTGCATGGGTATCTGGCATAAAACCATTCTAACGGTAGTCGAGGCGTTGCACCCGTTCAACTAGTCGAGGCGTTGCACCCGTTGAACGGTTGAGGCGTTGCACCCGCTTAACGGCAAACAAAGCGTTCAACGTTCAAAAACGCATTTTGATACGAATCCCTCGTTCCCGGCGCACCGCCCATGTTTTTCCAGCCCAACACCCCAGTCACCTCGAGTTTCTTGGTGCAAGCAATATCCTTACTCGAGAGCAGCACAATTTGCCCCAAACTGATGTCCAAATAATTCTGAAAAGGATAGCTGGGCGAAGTCATGATCGGATGCGCCGAAACAGACTTTGAAATCGTACCTGACAACATCACTTTTTTACCTTGGCAGTTTTTTGTTAAATCAAGTTTGGTTTTTACTGTGCAGAGCGTTTCCTTATTTTGTCCTAACCCAACCGAAGCCAAGAGCAGCACCACCAAAAAAGCAATAAATTTCATGACCCACCTCCGAGAAACGCAGTGTAGAACAGAATCACACGTTTTTTATGAATGATTGAGTCTGGCTTCAATCGCCCTTGCATGAGCTTCTAGCCCCTCGGCTCGAGCCAGCAGCGTGGCGTCCTTTGCCGTGGCAATCAGGGTTTGGCGATTGACCGCCACCACACTGATGATCTTTTGGAAATCCCGCACATTGACTGGGCTGCTAAACCGAGCGGTTCCCATGGTTGGCATCACATGACTGGGTCCTGCGAGGTAATCACCAAGAGCCTCCATGCTGTCCTCACCAATAAAAACACCGCCAGCGTGTTTGACTTGTCCCAAAGCTGCCCATGGGTCAGCGATTAATAAACACAAATGCTCTGGGGCATAATGATTGGCTAACTCGAGGGCAGTTGTTAAATCTGGCTCGAGAATCAATTTACCGCGTTCCTGCCAAGCCATCCGCGCCCAAGTCTGATTGGGTTCTGGCAGGCTCGGCAGGGCATCCTCGAGGGCGCGTTTGGTCTGCTCGAGAATGTTTGAGCTAAGTGCAATCAAGACAGGCTCGGCGTCCACATGCTCGGCTTGCGCCAGTAAATCAGCTGCCACATGAATCGGATTAGCTGTGTCATCGGCTAAGACAAGGGTTTCAGTCGGACCCGGCAAGGAAATAATCCCAACCTGCCCGTAGACTTGGCGCATCGCAAGCACCGTGTAAATATTACCAGGACCACCGATTTTATCCACCCGAGGAACAGACTGAGTACCAAATGCCATTGCCCCAACTGCCACTGTACCACCAAGCGCAAAGACTCTGGTCACACCACTCTCGAGGGCTGCTACCAACGTGGTTGGGTCAACCACACCCGCTTTATTCGCAGGGCTGCACAAAATAATTTCTGGCACACCCGCCACGCTCGCCACCACAGCCGTATGAATCACACTCGAAGCAAGAGGATTTGCCCCCGCAGGAGCGTACAAACCAACCCGCTCGAGCGGACGCACCAACTGCCCAAGCGCACCGCTAGGCGTATGCTCAAGAAACCCATGCGTCGGTTGCCGCGCATGAAAATCCCTGACTCGAGTCACCGCATGACGAATGGCGACCAGCAAATTCGGGTCTAGGTTCTCCCGAGCTTCAAGCCACTGCTCGCGTGGCACTTCGATGCCAGTGGCAGGCACACCATCGAGTTTCTGGGCGTAACGCAACACTGCTCCGTCCCCCTCGAGCCGAATATCCTCAAGGATTCTAGCCACAGCTTGGTCAGGGGTCAGAGGTTCACCAAACAAAACACGGTTGCGCTCGAGCATGGTTGGTGTGACTTCAGGCTGACCAAAAGACCGTGTCAAAGCGCGTTTGGCAGCCTCGGTGACTAGAACAGGTGGATGAACAATCATGCCTCGAGTTTACGGTTCAGTAACAAGCACAAACAAGGGATGAATTCAGACATAGGCAATCATAAACAGCCGATTGAATTCAAACAAGACTTTGCCATCTTTTTGCTGCCCAAATCGGCATTTTATCCTTCTGGTAAATTCTCGAGATCAACGTTCAGGAATTCTGACAAATTCAAAAACCTTTTGGATTTTTGCTCGAGCGAGATCACCATGGTTTAATTCTCGTAATCGCTGCAAAGCGCAAAGACGTTCCACCGGAGTTCGACTCCACCAGTAACGACGCTCTGCATCATCGGCTTCCTTGAAGCTATGAAAAACCTCGATTGTTCCACGGCGACTGCTCGTTCCCATATGACTATTTTAGTACAACTTGGCTCGAGCTTCAAATGCACCAATCACATCCGATTTATTCAGCAAATACCCAAGGTCATCCACACCATCAAGCAAGCATAATTTTCTGAATGGATCAATGCTAAAACCATAACTCGAGCCATCAGGCAATGTCACGGTTTGACTTGGCAAATCCACGGTAATCTGGGAATCTGGAGCTTCCTCGAGCAGATTCCACAAACTCGAGACAACATCCTCGGGCAGCGCCACAGGCAACAAACCATTTTTGAGGCTGTTGTTATAAAAAATATCGGCAAACACAGGGGCAATAATCGTTTTG
>JAAFJQ010000036.1:18642-22850 GCA_013298185.1 Deinococcales bacterium | reverse complement strand
GTTGAACGCCTGAACGACAGCAATGACAATATATTCATTCGAGCCAGCTTCGATGCCTCCAATTGGCGGGTTTACGCCCAATACGACCCCGCTCGTCGCCCAGATGGTGTGCCGTGGGAACTTGGTCTCGAGTACCGCGCTGAGAGCATCCACAACCCACCGTTTACAGCTCGAGCCAGTTTGGATAGCCTAGCGGTTGGTCTAAGCGCCACAGGTAAGCTCGAGACGGGCAATACCAAGTTCTCGAGCAGCCTCGAGTTGCGCTTTGGTTATGCGCCAAGCCTGCGCCTTCAAGGCACTGTCGGACTCGAGCAACGTTTTGCCCCGTTTTTTATTCGCGCCAGAGGTTTACTTGGCTTAAGCACAGGCGGCGCACAGGGCTTTGGTTTTGGTTATCACAGCTTTGTTCGGGCATATCCAGCCAATTTTGTGGTCACACCCCAAGCCATCATCGGCAACCTTGAATTTGGTTATCGCCTCGAGTTACCCAGTGTGGCAGGGATTATCTCCGCCAGCCCAGAGTTTCGCATCTTTTTTGATGGGGCTTGGGCGCTGAATTTGAGCGCCAACTCGAGCCAGTTCTTATGGAGTGCAGGCGTTGGTCTGAATTTCCCCGGAGCTTGGTTTGGGTTTCTACCATTTGGCTTTGGTATGGATTTCGCGATTGGAGCGCCCGGGCTGCGGGTGGTGGCGTACACAGTCTTGCCCCTACCTTAACTGCTACAATAACCGCGCTGTGAGTGACACCCGAACCCTGACCCGAGAAAAAGCCCAGACCGCCACACCCAAATTGTGGAAGGTTTTACTATTAAACGATGATTACACCCCAATGGAATTTGTGGTGGATGTCCTGACCCAAGTCTTTCGCAAAAGCGAAGAAGAAGCCGTCGCAATCATGCTCCAAGTGCATCATGCGGGGGTTGGCTTGGCAGGAGTCTATACCTTTGAAATTGCTGAAACCAAAATCATGCAAACCGAGGACATGGCACGAAGCGAAGGGCATCCGTTGCAGTGTAGCCTCGAGCCAGAGTGAGATCAAAGGTTAAAGGTTAAAGGCAAAAGTAAAAGCCTTTTGGTGCTAAATCTGCTCGACAACCGTTCGGGTGCGCGACTCGAGAACCGCGCCTGTGTTGATGGTGCTGCTTGGTTCAATCAGCATGATGCTGACTTCTTTTTCTGCCACGGGTTTATGTTCTACGCCTCGCGGCACGATGATGGTTTCGCCTGCCTCAAGCGGCACGATTTTATCTCGGAAGTGCATTTCAAAATTGCCAGCAATCACCAAAAACATCTCATCCTCGAGTTCATGGCTGTGCCAGACAAATTCGCCTTGGAATTTCACGAGTTTAATCGCGGTGTTGTTCACCTGTCCAATCAAACGTGGATTCCAGTGGTCGGTAAAAAGCCCGAGTTTTTCGGCTAAATTGATTTTGTCCATTTTCACAGCTTAAACAAATACGAAACCTCGAGCAAGATAGCCTCACCAATTTTTTCATCTCGAGAATCATCGAGCATTCCGCCCATGCGTTCATAAAAACCTCGGGTTGGATTATCCTCGAGAACCCACAGGGATAAGTTTTTTGCACCGAGGGATTTTGCACACTCGAGCGCCGTCAACCATAATTTTTTGCCATAACCCAAACCCTGAGATGCTTTGAGTAAGTACAAGGTGAACAACTCGGCTTGCAGCCCACGCACGGTCAGGCTACAAAAACCAATCAGTGCGTCAGCGTCAAGCGCCACAAAAACCTTGATTTTAGGATTTGCCAAGGTGCGTTGCCACTGAAATTCTCGAGACTCGAGGGTGATGATGTTTTGCAGCACTTCATCTGGAATCAGACCCGCGTAGGTTTCCTGCCAAGACTGCACATGAACTCGAGCCAGACGTGGAATATCCGCCAAAACCGCTTCACGAACCAACAACATAAGACCTCAACTCGAGAAGATGCTCGAGCCGAACAGCATCCACAGCCTCAGCGCGTTGCTCACGCTCGAGCCAAAAGGCTTTCATGCCAACCGATGACGCGCCTTGGACATCATTGATTGGATGATCGCCAACAAACCACGCTTCGGATGCACTGACCTCGAGCAAGCGCAATGCCTCGAGAAAAGGCTTAGCGGATGGTTTTTTCACACCAACCGCTTCGGAAATAATTACCACATCCACCTTTAGCCCAAGCGCATCAATTTTGGCTTGTTGCAACTGCACTGTGCCATTAGAAACAATGCCTGTTTTGATACCCTTTGAACCCAGAAACTCGAGCAGTTCATACGCACCAACCATTGGTTGGGCAAACTTGGCAAATTCCGAACGCCAGAATTTTGCCAAGCGCAGCGCATCAAAATCTTTTGCGTGAAACGCCTCGAGAAGGCGCTGCATGAAGATTTCTCGAGGTACGTAACCGCCGTAATCCACTCGGTGCAGCACGGTTTTGAAATTCTCGAGCGACGCACCAGACAGCCACGGCTCGAGATGGGCAAACAAGGCGGGTGTGAATGCTTCGACACTGGCACGGCGGTCATGCAAAGTATCGTCGAGGTCAAAGAGAATGGCTTTGGGAATCATGAATCTCTGATCTCGAGTCCAGCACTTCGCATGGCAGCAATCACATTCTGAAAGGCAGCGCCCACTTCTTCATCAGTCAAGGTACGATCTTGCGCTCGCCAAGTCATGGTGATGGCTGTGCTGCGCTTACCAAGTCCAATGCGCTCGGATTCAAACACATCAAAAGGCTGTACGCTCTCGAGGTTATCCCCTGCGGCGTTCTTAGCAATTTCCTCGAGTCTCGAGTACGGCAAACCCTTATCGGCAATGATTGCCAAATCCCGAATCGCGGCTGGCTGACGGCTTGGGTCAGAAAACGCCCAAGCTCGAGGCGGCAATGGCAAACGAATTTCAGCCAAAACAATGTTGCTTGGTAACTCGAGCGCGGCTGATACACTCGGATGCACCGCGCCAATGATGCCGACAAAAGCGCCGTTGTACTCGAGCGCCCCTGCAATGCCGGGATGCAGCACCAAGGGTTTTTCAGCCACATGTTTTTCGATTGGCACAACTTTTAACTCATCACCAAGTTTAGCTGCTATGCTCTGGAGTAAGCCTTTGAAGCTATAGAAACCACCAGCAATACCAGTCTGCCAAGTTTTGGTGGCAAAATCACCCATCAAGAGCGCTCCAAGCCGTTCTTCCTCGAGGTCAACCAATGGGAAAACCCGTCCAACCTCGAACAGCAAGACATTCTTGGCTTGCAGATTGATTTTCGCAGCATTCAGCAAACTGCCAATCAAACAAGGACGAAGGTGGGTGCGCTCAGAACTTTGGGCATTGCGAAGCTCGAGAACAGGCTCGGGCAGTTTCATGATTCGCATTTCATCGGGGCTGGTGAAACTATACGAAACAATTTCTTGGAAACCCAATCCCACTAGCGCGTTTTTGAGTTCTCGAGTGCGGTTATACGGGTCGGAGGTGCTACGTGTCAGATCATTAACTTTCATATTTGGCAGGGTTTCAGGGATGGCGTTGTAACCAAGCACTCGGGCAATTTCTTCGGTTAAATCCTCGGGGATGTCCATGTTGACTCGGTACGTCGGAGCGTAAACCGTCCAAGTGAAATCTTCTTTATAGATTTGATTGAGTTTTTCAGCTTCTTCTTCAGTCATTTGTGTTACATCTTTGAAACCTTGTGCAAATTCTGAAAGCCTTGTGGTAGTGATGCCTTCAACGACAAAACCCAGTCTTTCAAGAGCATTCTTCATATCATCAAAATCAAAATTTGTGCCTAAATACTCATTGACAAATTCTGGACGAACGCGAATCACATTTCTTGGCTTCTCACCGCCAACATCACGGTGTCCAGCAACCACACTGCCGCCGCACATCTCGAGAACAAGTTCCATGTACCGGTTAGCTGCCCAAACAGGGAGGTTCGGGTCAACACCGCGCTCATAGCGGTACAGGGCATCCGTTGCAATACCCAAGCGCCGTCCAGTCAGGCGCATTCGTACAGGATTCCAATGCGCCACCTCAAGAATAACATCGGTTGTGTCAGACTGAATACTTGAGTATTTTGCGCCAAGCATACTACCAAGACCAATCACTCGAGATTCACCGTTCACAGGGGTTGTCACCAGTAAATCCTTGGGGCTGCATTCGTACTCGAGACCATCCAAACCAAGCACTTTCTCAAAGTCCAGCGCATCACGCACAA
>JAAFJQ010000036.1:0-18632 GCA_013298185.1 Deinococcales bacterium | reverse complement strand
TCGGGTAAATCCCGCGCATCATAGGCTGCACTGGGTTGCCCAAGCTCGAGCATCACATAATTGCTGGCATCCACCAAAGCCGAAATCGGACGCATTCCACACAACATCAAACGGCGTTGCAACCACGCTTGGCTGGGTTGGTTTTTCACGCCCTTAGCAACTCGAGCCACGAAACGATCACAGTCCTTATTTGGGTCAAGTTCGACCTGCACAGGGAAATTATCATCATGAGCCGACTCGAGACCCTTGGAGGGCGGTTTTAACTCGAGGTTGAGTTTAGCAGCCAAATCCCGTGCCACACCCAAAACTGAAAGTGCATCAGCCCGATTTGGGGTCACTTCGACATCCAGCACATCGTCGGCTGCCCAAAGGCTCGAGAGTGGCGTACCAGCTTTGGCATTACC
Organism: Deinococcales bacterium; assembly: GCA_013298185.1. Taxonomy (GTDB): domain Bacteria; phylum Deinococcota; class Deinococci; order Deinococcales; family JAAFIG01; genus JAAFIG01. The sequence continues at coordinate 18,228 of JAAFJQ010000036.1, read as the reverse complement.
AGCAGGTAACTCGAGCAAACCCGCGCTGAATTCCCCTATGCCAAGTTCTTTGGCGCTGCACGCCATGCCCCACGAGGTTTCACCATGCACAAGGCGCTCCTCGAGCAGCTTGCCTTGGATGGTGGTATTCGGCGGCGCAACCGCCACACCCACACCCGCTTTGGCATTCGGCGCACCCGTGACAATTTGCTTGGGTAACTCGAGACCCACATCCACTTGGAGCTTATACAAATGCGTTTCGGGAATCGCAACACACTCGAGAACCACGGCAAAAATCACACCTTCGGGTGGAGCGGGAAAAGACACGATTTCCTCGACACCGGTGCCGAGCATTGCCAGAATCGGCTCGAGATGATGCGGATTGTTATCAATTTTATTTGGGAGTTCGGGCAGCAGTTCAACCAACCAAGAATAGGGTATTTTCATAAGTTCTCCTTTAATGTCTCTTCTAAGAAACGTTGAATGATTTCTTTACTCGGTAACTCGAGCAGGTATTTAGAAACAAATAAATCATTGTCCATGCCAGCCAGCGCGTACTCGACCAAAGCTTGATTCTTTTGATTGCAGAGCAGCACACCAATCGGTGGGTTATCGCCTTCACTCATCATATGGCGCTTGTACCATGTGACATAGGTGTTCAATTGACCAATGTGTTCATGGGTAAAATCACCGACTTTCAGTTCAATCAGCACATGGCATTTGAGGATGCGATGATAAAAAACCAAGTCAACAAAAAAGGTTGAATCACCAATTAGAATACGTTTCTGACGAGCCTCAAAACAAAAACCATTGCCAAGCTCGAGAATAAAATCCTCAATTTTGTTGATTAAACTATGTTCGATAAAGCTCTCCGTGACCGTTTCGTTGGCTTTAATTCCCAAAAATTCAAAGATAAAAGGATCTCTCATCTCGAGAACAGGTGGTATTTGCTCAGCATTTGCCTGAGCTGTAGCCAACATTGTTTTGATGTCAGTTGACATCGCAGTTCGTTCAAAAAAAAGACTGTTGATTTGACGTTTTAATTCACGAACAGACCAATGACCTCGAGTTGCTTGGAGTTCAAAAAAAGTTCTTTTGATGTCATCTTCAATCGCAATCAGTTCAACCAAATGCGTGAAAGACAACTTATGAACAATATCTTGAATGGGTACTCTCAATTCGGGAGTCAGTGACTCCCGAATTGGACTCTGAAAACCCAAACGACTTTTTAGATCCTTAGGCAATAATTTGCCAACATCTGTATAAATTCCATAAAACTGCTTATAACGTCTTAATTCACGAACTTCAACTCGAGATAATTTCGCGGCAACTAAGCGCTCGGACAACAAGTGAAGCAACTTCTCACCGTATTGCGCTCGGTCAGCTCCACGAAACTCAAATTCGGCAATGTAAAAACCAATCAACCAATTGCGTAAAGTCAAACTGACATTCACAGCTCGAGCCGCTTGGACACTCAGTTCTGTATCGGCTTTGACAATACTCGAGACCAGAAGATCAAAAGAAATTGCTTTTTTTGCTTTCATACACCCTCCTCGAGACTAAATACAAACCGCGCTGACAATGGTTTTTCGGTAAAACCTCGAGCCTCATAAAAACCAGTTTGATATGATTTTTTATCCCGCCAATTATTCAGCGCCACCCTCGAGCAACCCCGTGCTTTTGCCTCGAGCTTGACCGCCTCGAGCAGGGCTGTGCCAGCGCCAAGGCTCGAGAAATTGGCATGGACAAATAAGTTGCTGATAAATCCCTCGAGAGTCGCTAAAAGCGGCACAAACCAATGCACCAAGATAAAACCAATCACTCGAGACTCGAGTTCAGCAACCAGCATTGTTCGGTCAGAGGCGGTGGTGAGACTGGCTGCTATTTTCTGCTCGAGAATAGGTAAGGTACCATTTTTGTAGCGCGGGTATTCCTCGAGACTATGCAGAATCTCGGCGATGGCTTGGGCATCGGTTGGTTGGGCAGGGCGGATGGTCATGAACTCCCCCTCGCTTCGCTCGACCCCTCAAAGAGGGGTGCTAAGTGTGGGAATGGTAGAGTGTTTGAATGCCAAGGTTGGTTTACAACAAAAAACTGACTGCTCGAGCGCAAGAACTTCGGGTTGAGATGACCAAAGCTGAACGCAGACTTTGGTATGACTTTTTGCGTTTGCAGCCTGAACGATGGTTGCGACAAAGACCTATTGGAAATTTTATTGTGGATTTTTATTGTGCCTCGAGCAAATTGGTTATTGAACTTGATGGGATACAGCATCACACTCCAGAAGGTTTGGCTCGAGATGCCGAACGTACTGCTCTTCTCGAAGAACTTGGTGTCAAGGTGATTCGTTTCACCAACCAACAAGTCATGTATCATTTTCCAAAAACTTGCCAAATAATTTTTGAAGCCGTGAAAACCCTTCACCAATTGAACAACCAAGCCATGTTTGACCCGCCCAGCACCCCTCTTTGAGGGGTCGAGCGAAGCGAGGGGGAGTTGACCCCAACGCAGCCACTTTTGCCTATTTCTCATATCATCCCTCGAGTTATTCACGTATTTCAAATGGCTTTCCCGCCTCGAGCGGCTGCCAGCTATCAGCAAGGGCTTTGCGTATCATTGGATGGAACAATTTGAGGCAAATCGTTATGAAAAATGTATCGAGTATCTAACATAACCTTTAGGTTCATCGCGTAAGCTCGTTAATAAGAGCATTCATTGGAGCTTGAACCTGAATGAATGCAACGATGAGAAATATCACCGATAGAGTTAATGCTCCAATGTTGACATTGAGTGCGGTTTTGTTTGATTTTAACAAAATTTCTTTTAAAATCAGGGCAATTCCAAGTATTACAAAAAAACTTGTCAGATTGTACATAACTTGATAAATCCAAGGCAGCTCCATGTTACCGTTGATGTCCAAAAGCATTTTCTGATATTGACTACCTAAGTTGACTAATCTTGGGATACCGAATCCTAGAATACAGAGTGTGACAAGAAGAATTCCAATACTGGTTTTTTGACTTGTGTTCATTTATCCATCACCTCACTCGAGATTGCCTCTAAATTGCTTTAACACCCGCAGATCATTTTGAAAAAAGTACCTTATATCTGGCACACCGTACTTAATCATGGCGACCCGCTCAATGCCTAAGCCAAAGGCGAAGCCGCGTTGCCCTGCGTAGACTTCGTCTTTGCGGAGCTTACAAACCTCTTCAAAAACCCTTGGGTGTACCATGCCGCTGCCGCCTAACTCGAGCCATTTGGCTTGTCCTGTGCGTTTGTTCTCCCAGTACACCGCAAAGTCCGCGCTTGGTTCGGTGAATGGGTAGTAACTTGGTTGAAAGCGCACTTTGCTGGTCTCACCAAATAAGCCTTTTGCCATTTCCTCGAGTGTGCCTTTGAGGTCACTCATGGTGATGTTTTTGCCAACTGCCAGCCCCTCGAGTTGGTGGAACATGGCTTCGTGGGTTGCGTCCACAGCTTCAAAGCGGTAGGTTTTGCCTGGCACCACAATCCGAAATGGTGGCTCAAAGGCTTCCATGAACCGAGCTTGCATTGGGCTGGTGTGGGTGCGTAGAACCCGCCCATCGGTCAGCCAAAACGTATCCCATAAATCCCGTGCAGGATGCCAACTTGGGATGTTCAGCGCATCGAAGTTATAGAGTTCAGTTTCGACTTCTTGCCCTTGTACCACCTGATACCCTAAGCCTTTGTAAATCGTGGCGAGGTCATCAATGATTCTGGTTAGCAAATGAAATCCGCCTGTCTGAAATGCCGTTCCGGGCAGGGTCACATCCAAGCTCTCGGATGCCAGTTTCGCCTCGAGTGCCGCATTTTTTAACTCGAGTTCTTTATTGTCAAACAGCGCCTCGAGTTCGGTTTTTATCATGTTCAATGCCGCACCGCGTATCTTGCGGTCATCGGGCGATAGGTTGCCGAGGGTTTTTAATTCAGCCGTCAGCAAACCTTTTTTACCAAGGTACTTGACTTTGATTTCTTGGAGTTCGGGTAGGCTCGAGGCGGGGGTGATCTCGAGTTTGGCTTCGTTAATCATAATTTCTCCTTTGGGAACAATAAAAAACTTCGGCGTATGCCGAAGCGCAAAGCGTAGAAACCGATTTTGGGGGTTTCTACGCGAATCTGATAAATGGCGAAAGTGCATTGACCATGTGCTTATGTTATTGGGTTTTCATGGCTTTCGTCAAGGCGTATTTGGCTTATGGTACGATGCCGCTCATGCTGAATGCCCCTCCAGACCTCTCGAGCCTTGTGCGTGTGGGTAACGCCAAGGACTCTGTTTTGCTATCCCCTGAAGTTTCACCGAACGACCTTGCCCGTCATGCTGTGGGCTTAGCCAACTCGAGCGGCGGCACTTTGGTGGTTGGGGTGCGCGATGGCAAAATCTCTGGGGCAGAAGACCTACATCCGCTTCAAGTCACCCATGCACTCTGGGAATTGACTGGTGGCAAACTGACCGTACACTGTGCCAACACCACCCTCGAGGGCAAGCCAATTTTGGTGGTTTCTGTGCCGCGCAGCCCTGTGGTGCTTGCCACCCCAAGCGGCGAGGTGCTGCATTGGAATGGTCTGCAACTCGAGCCGTTAGCAGCACAATCTTTAGACCCTGCACCCCTACCTGATTTTAGCGCCAGTGTTCCACCCACTTCGAGTCTTGCCGATATTGACCCACTCGAGGTACATCGGCTTCGTGGGGTTCTCGAGTCGCGGCGTGGTGCTGCGTTGGCAGAGCTGCCCGACATGGATTTGCTTCGGGCTTTGGGTTTACTCGAGGGTGAACAGCCGAACTTAGCTGGGATTTTGTTGTGCGGCACGAATAAAGCCTTGAAGCGCTACCTACCTCAAGCTGAATTGGATTATTACCACCATGGCGCTGGTGATATGGAATTTGAATTCCGTGAAACCATTCACCGCCCGATTCCTGCGATGCTCGAGCGGTTGCGTGAATTGGTGCAAGCCCGCAATAAATACAAAACTTTACATGTTGGCTTATTTCAAATCGAAGTCTGGGATTTTGACGAGGTTGTTTACCGTGAAGCCATTTTGAATGCCTTGGTTCACCGTGATTACACTTCAAGGGATACGGTGCAGTTGCATCACTTCCCCAATAAACTCGAGATTGCCAATCCTGGTGGGTTTTCTGGCGGTATCAGTGTTGAAAATATTTTGCGCCATCAACCCAAGCGCCGCAATCCAACCCTCGCCGAAGCCTTGGCGCGGCTTGGGTATATCGAACGAGCAGGAATTGGCGTGGATCGAATGTACCGTTTGCTGCTGCGTCACGGCAAAGAACCACCCGAGTACACCGCCTACCCCGACAGTGTGCAACTGAGCATTCATAATCCAGATTTTGATGAAGCCTTCACCCGTTTTGTGGCGCGTAAACAAGAAGAAATGGGCGCGTTTAGCTTGGATGCGCTGATTGTGCTGTCCATCCTCAAGCGTCAAGGCAGTGCCGATAAACAACAACTGAGCCTTGCTTTGCAGCTCCCTCTCGAGCAGACCAGCCGTACCCTGCGCCCTCTCGAGGAAGCTGGTTTACTGTGGCGCGAAGCTGAGCTTTGGCAACTCTCGAGCGAAGCGCTTCAAGCCCTTGGCAAGTCTTTTGCACGGATTCCCAGACCACAAACCCCGCCTCGAATCATGCCGACCAGCCCCACGCCAATGCAACGCCGTGCCGATTCTAGCCGCGCAGAAAAACGCAGTACGGTTCTCGAGGTTGCGCGAACTTTGGGTAGCGTAGCCAACCGCGATGTGCGTCAGGCGCTTGGCTTGAATTTGTCACAAGCCAGTCATTTGTTGCGAACCATGCAACAATCGGGTTTGCTCGAGAAAATCGGCGACAGCCCACGCGATACGCGCTACACCATCCGCCAATTGACTTAACCAGACCGTTAGAAAAAATACACACTCAATTCACTTGAGTCTAGTACACTCAAATTATGACCTATGAGCAATTTGAAAACCGCTTGCGTGAGTTCGTGGAAATCATTCCCGAGCATTATTATAAAAACCTCCAAGGGGTGCATTGTTTCCCACAAAAAAAAGGCGACCCCAACGACCGCAGTTTGGTTCGCATGGGCGAATACCTCGACCCCGGATTTGAGGGTTTTATGGACTCGAGGGTGCATATTGGGCGGCATATCAACATTTACTACGGTAGTTTTGTTGCTGTGGCGCAGTACAACCCGAGTTTTGATTGGGATGAACAACTTTGGGAAACCCTGACCCACGAACTCCAGCATCACCTCGAGAGCCAAGCCAACGACCAGAGTTTGATTGAATGGGACAGGCAGCAACTCGAGCGTTTCCGTAATGCAAAGAAAACCCCTGCACATTGGCAAGATTTTGCGTAGAATAAAAACGGTTCAACCGTGAAATACTTCCTTGGATTCTTAGCAATGCTCGGCTTTGGAGTCGTTGCGTATTTCTTGATGCGTCCCGCACCTGTGCAGACCGTGCGCCTCGAGCCTGTCACGCCACTGCCAAGCACACTCAGCTCGCCAGCGCCAGAAATACCTAAACCTATCCCAAGCTCTGAAGCCCCAACCATCAAACCCAAACCAACCAAACCAATCGAACCAAGACAGTTGCCTCGGCTCCAACCCCAAGCCAACCAGCAACCTTCGAAAACGCCAAGCCAGCCAGTCCCAGACCCCACCTCGAGTCAAACCCAGAACTCCACCTCGAGTCAGAACAGCACACAACCAAGCTCGAGCCAAACCAACTCTGCTACCTCGAGCAGTTTGCCTGTGCGCCAAGAAGCTGGAACTTGGAGCATCCAAGTAGGAGCATTCCGCACCGATGCCAACGCTGAAGCACTTGTACAAAAACTAACAGCGAGCGGTTTTCCTGCTCAAGTCAGCCAAGGTGAGAACGGTATTTTCCGAGTCTTGGTCGGACGTTACGCCACCAGCGCCGAGGCTCGAGCGCAAAGTCAAGCGGTTCAAGCAGCAACGCGGTAGCAGAGAAAAGAAAAAAGGCTAAAAGTTTAACCGCTTTAACCTTTAGCCTTTGACCTTTAACCTTCCTTTCCTACTTCTCGTCAAATTCCACTTGCACTGCCACAAACTGAGTGTTCTTGATCTCGAGCATCACAAATGGACTGGTCATCACTTGATTGACCATTCGGTCTGGAGATGGCGAGCTGGTTTGCATCCGCAATTGTAGGATATTCCCCTCAAGGGAAGCACTTTTGTACTGAATCCCGTAGCCACTGGTTGGACGCTGCCCTAGGAAGACTGTCACCACACGACTTTTGGAAAAATCAATTCGAGGCGCAACAGGCAGGGGAATCTGATTACCAGAAACCAATTTCCAAGTTTGTGCAAACTCTGTCTCCGAATCATCGAAACGGGTCATGGTTTCACCACCGCTATAAAATGCGTTGTTGCCAACCTCGAGGGTTTGTACCACAGGCACAATCAAATTGGTGCTTGGTGGATTATTAACAGGTGGTTTTGGTGCTACCGCTGTGCTTGGCAGATTGCTGATGGTTGGTGCAGGGCTGCGAGGCACACCGTACTGTACTGCTAAAACCGAACGACGATAGGCACTTGGAGCTGGTACAAGATTCAAACGGTCATCAGACGCTTCGGTTTCAGGCAAGGTTGCAAGTAACAACTCGCCTTTGGGGGAGAGGTACTTGGCTAAAGACAAAGCCTCTTCACTCGAGAGAACCCCAGCTCCGAGCGGTGAAAGACGTGGGGTTGGCTTAAACTGGGCTGCCTCGTTTATTTTCACACCTCGAGTCACAGTAAACCATTTTGTACCATCAAAGTAATAAACACTTTGCAAATTGCGTTTGGCACGGACTTGGATTTGATCACCAACAAAGTTGCCATCAAAAGCATTCAGTGAGTCCAACTCGAGCCGCAAAGTATTCGAGCCATTGACTGCCAAAGTACGCGGTACAACAAAACCATTTAAGGCAATGGTCACAGGTTTACTCAGTTCTATCCTGCCGTTATTCCAAAAAATCGTTTGTGGCTCTCCACTAAAAACCCCAAAGCGCTCTGGAGTTTTTGCGTTATACAAAGAAATATCCGAAAAGCTGTACGATGGTGTATCCTGACCAACCACCGCACCAACTGTTAAAACCGCGCCAACTGCCAAAACCGATACAAGTGATTTCATACCTCATATCCTAACCAACTTTGCCTAGGCAGGATGTGGATTCACTCATCAAATCTTGAGGAAAAATTTTAAGTCAGAGGCACATTACTGCCACACACAGGACAAATCGCTTTTCGCTGGCTCGAGATCAGGTCAATTTGACAAGTGGAACAGCGACCAAATTCATAGAAACCTTCAGGAACAACGTAGTCATTTGCAACATCAGCATTCCAATTCACGTATGGCACAGCTTGCAACCAAATGCCGCTTTCTTGGAAAGCCAGTTGCAGACGATCAGGTGTTAATTTGGGTTTGATGCTGGCAACACCAAGGAAAAACTTTTGTTCCACCCGAGATTCAACATCAGGCACTCGAGTTTCAAAAACAGCCCGAAGAACTTCAAGAAAATCATGAGCAGGAAGCTCGAGCAACCTCGAGACCAACTCCTGCTGCTCAACATGACTAAACTTCAAAGTTCTTTGACGTAAATCCATCAACCACCAAGGTACACAGGACTGATAAATGTCGACTCGAGATGATTGGTTTCAGCCGTCATGGCACGCACTTGGTCATGCAGCCGCTCAAGCGCCGAGACTTCACCCGCTTGGAGTGCATGAATGCTATCCAGAACGCCACCAGCCATGGTTTCGAGTTGCTCGAGTATTGATTCTTGATTCATACAGACCTCCGAAGGGATAGGGTGAAAAGTGGTGGACGAATTGCCGCAAAACCTGTGATGCTCGAGAAAATCAAAGCTCAGAGCTGAGCTACGCTCTCACTCCAACATCGGAAAGCGGATGCTCGAGCGCTGTGCTTTCGCCGCCGTAGACTTGGCTGGCAATATCGGCATTGCTGCCTCGAGACAAAGCAACCCGACCTGTTCGCATGGTTTCGATAATTCCAAACGGACGCATTTGCTGAATAAACGCCGTGATTTTGCCTTCGTCGCCAGTCACTTCAAAAACATAGGATTTGCTGCCAACATCCACGTTCCGCGCACGAAAATCCTCGGCAATCATACGAATCTCGAGACGGGTTTCTGGCGAGACACGCACTTTTAATAGCACCAATTCCCGATCAACAAATTTTTCATCGGCATGGTTAATCACTTTTAAGACATCCTCGAGTTTCTCGAGTTGGCGCTGAATTTGGTCAGCCATATGCTCGGGGGCTTCAGCAATAAAGGTCATCCTCGAGATACCGCGTTCTTCGGTTGCACCAACTGAAAGCGAATCAATGTTGTAGCCACGCCGAGCGAATAAGCTGGTGACTCGAGTTAAGACGCGCGGTTCGTCGCGTAAAAATGCCGAAAAAATATGTTTCATTGGTCTCCTAGGTAGCTACTAGCTGCTAGTTACTAGCTTTTAGCTTTTTTGTTGAATGTAGAAAGGGCGTAAGCTCTCACGGACTTCCCCAGCCTCGCTGCGCTAGGCAGCCCCTTCGTTGAAGGGGCTTTGTTCTTAGCCCTTGACCTTAGCACCCCTCTTTGAGGCGCGAATAGCCCGTCAGGTGCTGTCTTATGAGCAAGACGGGTCGAGCGAAGCGAGGGGGAGTGCTTTACACTTTCGCTAGTTCTCGAGCTTCTAAAAACTTCGGATCATCGTCGAGCATTTCGTCTAAGCCTTTTCCTGCTGGCACCATTGGGAAGACATTGGCTTCCTGCGGTACGCGCACTTCGAGAACGGCTGGTCCATCCACCTCGAGCCATTGACGAATGCACTTCTCTAAATCAGCCGCGTTGTCAGCAGCAAAGCCTGGGATTCGGTAGGCGCTGGCTAAAATGGGGAAATCAGGGTTTGAATCCTCGAGGTAGACCTCTGAGTAGCGCCTCGAGTGGAACATTTCTTGCCATTGGCGCACCATGCCTAAGTAACCGTTGTTGATCACGGCGAACTTCACGGGGATGTCGTATTTCCGCAAGGTTGCCAGTTCTTGGATGGTCATTTGGCTCGAGCCGTCGCCTGCAATGCCAATGACGCGCACCCCTTTGGCATCGCCGCCGTCATGTGAACCAATGGCAACGGCTGCGCCCATCGCGGCGGGAAGGCAGAAGCCCATGGTGCCGGCGCCGCCAGAATTCAGCCATTTGCGTGGTTGTTCAAATGGGTGCAGTTGCGCGGTCAGCATTTGGTGCTGTCCAACATCGGCGACCACAATATCCGCGCCGCTTAATTGGCTCGAGATCATTTTGATCGCTTCGGCTGCGCCCCAAGTTGGGCGTTTTGGTTGACGGGCTTTCCAATCTTCGAGTTTTGTCCACCAATCTGGAGTCTCGAGTTTGGAAACGTGTTTGGTCAGGGCTTCGAGCGCGGCGGCGCTGTCAGCGTGAACGGCAATATAAGCAGGGATGAGTTTGTTGTGTTCGGCGGTATCAATGTCTATGTGAATGATCTGGGCGTTCTTGGCAAAGCGACTGGTTTTGCCAGTCACTCGGTCATCGAAGCGCATTCCAAGTCCGATCAGCACATCGCATTGCGAAATAGCGCGGTTGCTGGCGACGCTGCCGTGCATTCCGGGCATTCCAAGCCATTGCGGGTCGGAAGCTGGAAAATTACCCAAACCCATGAGCGTGGTGATGACGGGTATTCCTGTTTTCTTAGCAAACTCGAGGATTTGTGGCGCGGCATCGCAGGCACCGCCGCCAACCATCAGCACGGGTTGTTTAGCGCTTTGAATCAGTGCAGCAGCTTTTTCAATCACAGCTTGGTTTGGCTCGAGACGGGCTGGTTTGGTCTTGGGTTGCTCGATGGGTGCATTGGTTTGGGCTTGTTGCACATCTTTGGGGATGTCCACCAACACCGGACCCGGACGACCCTCGAGGGCAATCGCAATGGCTTTGGCAACGGTTTTTGAAACATCATCGGCGTTTCGTACCAAGAAATTGTGTTTGGTAATCGGCATGGTGATACCAGTAATATCGGCTTCTTGGAAGGCATCTGTTCCTAAAAGCGGCGATGGGACATTGCCTGTGATCGCCAGAATCGGCAGGCTATCAAGCATCGCATCTGCCAGCGCAGTCACAAGGTTGGTTGCACCAGGACCCGAGGTTGCCATACACACCCCAAGCCCACCGGTGACTCGAGCGTAACCTTCGGCAGCATGTCCGCCGCCTTGTTCGTGGCGCACCAGAATATGCTGGATTGGGCTGTCATAAAGGGCATCGTAAACGGGCATGATTGCCCCGCCGGGATGTCCAAAGATATGGCGTACACCATGCGCTTCGAGGGTTTTTAAGAGGGCTTCTGAACCGGTCATGTTTGGACTCCTTGGGGCTACTAAGCAAGATTTGAAAAGGCGCTGGGCGGACAAAAATTGTTCTTTATTTTGCTTCTCGAGTAAAAAAAACCCCCGCATCTGGCGGGGGTCGCTTGGCTTCAAACAGGTACTACGCCGCGACCCCCGTGGATAGGGCTACGACTACTACAATAATCGAGGCGTTTTTCATTTCTGGGTAAAGCCTATCAGTGGTATACCAAACCTGTCAAGTCCCGCTCGAGAATCCTCATGGAATCGCGTAAATCCCGTCGCTCCGAGCCTCGAGCTTAAAGGTGGGCAGTGGTTTATTGGCGGGTCCCTGTTTGACTGCCCCTGTCTCGAGACTGAACACACTGCCATGACACGGGCAGCCAAGTTCATTATTCACTGGTGCTGTGACCACACATCCAAAATGTGTGCAGACTTTGGAGAGTGCAATCAAGTGAATATCGCCAATGCTGATGCTACCCGCTTGTGGCTTGGCAACTCGAGCAATAATCGCGGGTGTGTCAGCCAACTCGAGGTTGCGGTTGCTGCCAATGTTGGGAAAATCAGTCAACACACCAACTTTCACACCTGCTTTGGCTAGATTTTCTCCGGGATTATCGCGCACGGGTAAGCAACCTGTGGCGGTGACTGCGCCTAGGACCACCAACGCTTCTCGTCTCGAGATTTTTGTCATGGGGTCATTTTGCCATTTTTTTATGAACGACAGGTGGCATAGACTTTGTAAACGGACGAGCGCATTTAACCAAGAAACCTGAGTGGCGTATCACAAAATTGGATTTGGAAATGCTTCAATTGGAAGCACAAACCTAACTGTTGACACGTTTGCTCGAGCAGTGCCATACATTGTTGTCTACAATGACGTTTTGGGACAAATCTCTGATTGTCGTTGCTTCTTGAAATTGTATGCTTCGTGTAATCTGCCTAACATAAGGTTGTTGGGGTTATTTGCGTAAGGAAGGCTGGTGGAGTATGAGTGTCGTCGAATCTGTGCGTGACCGTTTGTTTCCAAATACTCCAGATGCGGCGGCGAAGCTGTGGCTAACGTCGGCTGTGGTCTGGGGCGTGCTTGGCATGACTTTCGGTGTGTTTATGGCAATTTTGTTTGTCTTTCCCGAGTTCACCAAAGGCGTGCCATGGTTGTCGTTTAGTCGGATTCGTCCGTCTCACGTCAATACTGTGGTGATGTCTTGGGTTTCGATGGCGAGCATTGGCGCAATGTTTTATATGTTGCCGCGTTTGTTAAAGACCCAATTGTACAGCGAACGCCTTGCCACGGCGGTTGGTTGGTCATGGAATTTGTTTGCGCTGTTTATTCCATTAACGCTGCTAAACGGCTTGTCCGAAGGGCGCGAATGGGCTGAATTGATTGCCCCAATGGACTGGTGGATGCTGATTAACCTCGGTTTGGTTGGCTATTTGACTTTTGCTACGGTTGCCACCCGCAAAGAACCTCAGCTTTATGTTTCGGTCTGGTACTGGATGGGTTCGATGGTGGGTATGACCATCGTCTGGATTGTCGGCAACCGCACGTTTGTGCCGCTTGACGGCTTAAACGATGCCATCGCCAACTGGTTCTACGCTCACGATGTCTTGGGATTGTGGATCACCACCATGGGCTTGGGCATTATTTATTACTTGCTGCCAAAACTCACGGCTGGTAAGAACGGCGAACCGGGCAATCCGATTTTTAGCCACAAATTATCCTTAATCGGTTTCTGGGGCAACTTCGCCTTCTACACGGGCATCGGAGCGCACCATATTATTCAAGCTCCAGTTCCAGAATGGCTGAAAGCCTTTGCCATTGCCTCGAGCGTGCTGATGAGCATTCCGGTGTATTCTGCCAGCGCTAACTTCTTCTTAAGCACCCAAGGACGTTGGGAGAATTTGGCTTGGAATTTGCCATTGCGTTTTGTGACTTTCGGTTGGATCATGTACGCCCTCGCCAGCTTCCAAGGCAGCTTGCAAGCCGTGCGCTCGATCAACTGGTATCAGCACTTCACGGGCATTGTCAGCGCTCACGCTCACTTGGCAATGCTTGGTGGTTTTAGCGTGGTGCTGTTCGCTGCGATTTACTACATCATCCCGCGTTTGTATAAAGTCGAATGGTACTCCAAGAAACTGGTGGTGGTGCATTTTTGGACATTCACTGTTTCGTTTGTGATGTTCTTCTTGGTCTGGACAACCATGGGCTTTGTGCAAGCCACCAGTTGGGTCATGGGCATCAACGTCCAACAAACCGTGCCATTCCTGCAACCCTTTACCTTTGTTCGCATGATCGCTGCCATCTCGATGATTTTCTCGGTCTATATTTTTGCTTATAACTTGTTGCAAACCGTGCGAAGCGCCAAGCGCCAAGAAGCCGCATCTTCTCGAGCTTATAACCCCTCTCCTGTAGCCCCTGCTGCGGCGGACGACTAAAGAGGTTTTGTATGTTGAATGCCAAAAACGCCATTATTGGAATCATGTTCCTGCTCCTTGTGACTGGTGTCACCAGCCTTGTGGTGGTCGTGCCAGCCGCTACGTTTAACCCTCAACCGAGCATCGGTCTGCGCGATTACAGCCCCGCCGAAGCTCGGGGTCGCTTGGTCTTCCAGCGCGAGAACTGCTACGTTTGTCACAGCCAATTTGTTCGTTTCCAAGACGAAGGCATGGGACCCACCTCACAAGCTGGCGACTTTGCATATGACAATGTGAACTTGCTCGGCACACTCCGCAACGGACCTGATTTGTCATTTGAAGGCGGTTTGTACCCCGACGAATGGCACATCGGACACCTCAAAGCCCCGCGTTCATACTTGCCCGGCAGCTTCATGCCCAGTTACAGCTACCTCTCCTCGAGCGACATCAAAGACCTCGTGGCGTACATTCAAAGCCTTGGCACACGCAATACTCGAGCTTGGGATACCAAAGATGTGAACATCCCCGAGAAGTACCGCAACCTCGAGTCACCACTTGGACAAACCGTTGCCAACATCGGCGCAGGACGCGGAATTTACAACCAAAACTGCTCGGCTTGCCACGGGTTTGAAGGTCGAGCCGATGTGCCGCTTGCCAAGATGTTCTACCCCAAGCCAGCCGCCAATTTCCGTTTGCCACGTTATAAGGATTTCACCGATGGTCACTGGTTTAACAAAGTGGCTCGAGGTGTCCCCGGCACGAGGATGCCTCGCTGGGATCAGATCCTGAACTCCGAGCAAATCTGGTATGTCGTGACGTACCTCAAATCCCTTGCGGCTGACCAAGACCTTGTACCGAAGGCTGGACGCGAGAAGTATTACGATAAGAGTGTGTTGCAACCCGGCGAGATTCCGCGCAAGTACGAAGGCGCTCCAAAGGCTGGAAAGGGGCATTAAATGCAAAAACTTTCTGTCGAGCCATCTGCGATTGGCGCTCAGCCAGCAGGGCGAGGCGTGCCTCGCCCCTACGGTTTTGCCTTCCGCTTTCTTCCTTCGTCCTTCGTCCTGCTCTCGAGCCTCGCCTTTGCCGACCATGTCCCCGGTGTGGGCTTAAATTACTCAGGTACTTGGGTGGTTTTGATTGCAGTTGGCGTGATTTTCTCACTCTTGATTTTGTCGCTTCTCTGGGCGTACTTGGATGGGCAATTTCAGAACTCCGAGCGGGTCAAATACGCTGTGGCAGCCGTTGACCAAAATGAATTTATTCCCAGCATCGAACGCCCACAAGCTCCACAAGGACAGAGGTGATTTATGGCAGACGACAATAAAAACCCACATGATGACGACCACACCCACGAAATAGCTGGTATCAAAGTCGGCGAGAAAAACGTTCCAGCTTCAGTGATTGCTGTTTTCATCTTTATTGTGTTTTTCGCCCTGATTTCATGGATTGCACCACAGGGGTTTTAAGATGAAAAAACTCTTACCACTGGTTTTATTCTCGAGCCTGATTGCTTGTAGTGTGCCATCAGATGCCAATAACCCCGCCAAAGACCCCGCGAAAAAAGGCATGTTGTACATCCGTGAGAGCGGCAAAGCACTCGAGGTTACACCCAAAGAAGGCGAGTATGCTTGGAAGTACCAACAGTACCCGCAGGATTACAAAATTGACCTGTCTAACCGCGATCCAAACAACACCACGTACATGTCAGGACGCGAAATCACGTACCGTGCCAATGCCGAAGGGCAAGAGAAAATGGACACGGCACTGGCTGAATTTGGTTCGTATGCTGGTCCTTGGCTCGATGGCGACGATAAGTTGCTCCTACCCGTCGGCAACCCCAACGTGGTACTTGGAGACGCGCTGATTAAATCACTTGGTACAGAAATCAAGCCCGAAATGATGCCGAGTCTCGAGGACAGCCCCTTCCAAGCCTTCTTGAAATTGCGTGACCTTGGTAAAGACAGCGAAGGACGGCATCGCACCGTAACCATTGAAATTGCTGGTGTGACCAATCCATCCACCGGTAAACCAGCCGTTGCCGAGTACGATGTGCAACTCGATAAGGAAGCCTTGTGGAGCATCACCTATTCTTTGTACCGCAATGCCCAACCTAAATTCAAGGAAAACATCACTACCAAAGAAGGCAAACCCGCCAACGGTGCATTGATTTACGGTAACTGCAACATGTGCCACGGATCAGATGGATGGGGCTTAGGACACAGCGGTCACAAACTCCAACCACACCCCGCCAATTTCCATGAGCCACGCCGTTTGTACAACCGCTCTGATGCCAAATTGCGCGAAGTGCTGCACCACGGCATTTATGGTAGCGCCATGCCACCATGGGGCGACAAATTATCCGACGCAGAAATCAACCATGTGGTGGCGTATATCCGTTCGTTCTCGTACTCGGTTGATCCACCTGTGTTGAACGTTAAACCACGCTTTAAGGGAGGTCAGCCATGATTGACCGCAGAAGTATCGTCAAAGGCATCACGATTTTGCCACTGCTTGCTGTTGCAGGTGGGATTGGCACGGCGTTGTTGTCGTACCTCAAACCGACTTGGAAACCCTTGGCTTTGCCAGTCACCGAGAAACCACTGAACGAAGATAAAATCGTGGGTACACTCGAGGAATTTGCCAAAGACTACGATGTCAAAGAATTTATTTTCACCCAAGTCACCGTCGAATACACCGCTCGAGGACGGGCTGCCACCGATGTACTTGGTTACGCTGTGCGTGTTCCCAATGGCAGCTTAAACGCCGCCGAAGTTGGTGTTGGACCCAATGGTTTGCGCCGAGGTTACGGCGAAGCCGACTACAAAGGGCAAAAGTACAGCATTGTGGTGGTCTCGAGAATCTGCGCTCACTTGGGTTGTATTTTCCAGTATCACACACCCGCCGAAGTCTGCTCAGGCTTTAATTACTGCGGTGGTAAAACCCCGATGTTCTCCTGCCCGTGCCACCTGTCTGTCTACGACCCCGCGCAAAAACAAGATGTCCCCGGCGTGGGGCAATTGGCAGGTAAAGTGGTTTCCGGACCTGCGCCCCGCACCCCATTCCCCTTTGATTTTGCGCTCGAGGATGGCAAAATCATTGTGAAGTCATACGGTTAAGGAGGAGGAGAAATTATGGCAGCCCCCGCAATTCCAGCTAAGAAAGCCGCTCCCAACATCGGGCAGAAAATCGCCCAATGGTGGACCAAAAGCGCCCGTAACCTCGACCTCTTTGACGAAAACCAATCTGACCGTGTGCTGAACGACCCTTGGTACATGCTCGGTGGGATGGCGTTGCTGTTCTGGTACATCACCATTGCCACTGGTACGGTACTGATGTTCTTCTACGTGCCTGATACCTACCAAGCATGGCGCTCAGTACGCGCCATCTTTGAGGGCGAACAAGGCTTTTTGGTGGCACTGATTCGTAACATGCACAAGTACGGTGCAGATGCACTGATTATTGCCCTGACGATGCGAATTTACCGCATGTACTTCCGTGGTGAATTTAAGAACTACAACCAACTGAGCTACATCCTGACGATCATCGGCTTGATTCTCGCCATGTTTAGTGGTTTAACAGGCTACCTCCTGATTTGGAATCAACGCGCACTCTGGGCGACCAAAGTGTTCGCCACCTTCCCAACCTTTGTGGACGATTTCCACAACATCCCCACGATCAAAGTCTTCATGGCACCACTTGCCAGTTTGCTCGAGCATACCCTCTCGAGTTTACGCATCGGGCATTTAACCGCGAACTTCATGCTTGCAGGACAAAGCATTGGACCTGCCACGCTGACCCGTTTCTACAGCGCCCACTTTATGCTCTCTATTCTGGCGATTTTGGCAATAGAAGCCTACTTTGCCCGTAAAGGACGCGGTGGCAAAATTGGTGAAGCTGCCGCAGGTGGTGGCGCAGGACGCTTCAAGCGCATTAACTTGCCTTGGTTTGCCGTGGTCTTCTGCTTTATTGTCTTGGTGGTCGTTTCGATTTGGGTGCCAGTGGACACGGGCAGCCCTGCCAATTACAACGTCACACCAAACCCAATTCTCTCCGACTGGTACTTTTTAGGCTTATACCAAATGATGAAATGGTGGCAACCTGCCGTGGCAACACTGCAAACCATTTTGTTACCATTGGTCGCCTTTGCGGTGGTTTTCCTCGACTACAGCCCCGAACGCAGCCCATGGAAACGCCCATTCTGGACAATGGTAGGCATTTACGGCTTGGTCAGTTGGCTTGCGTTTAGCATCCTGATTATCCTCAACATCGCCGACATTAAGCGCGACCCGCCTTATGTGTACCTCGTCAGTATGATCATGCTTGGCGCTGGCGCAATCTGGCACTGGATGTTCATGGCAGGCGAACGCAAGAAACGCATGAAACTCGAGCGGGAAAAAGCAGCCAAAGCTGCCGCAGTCGCCGTCAGCGCCGCCCCACAAGCCGCAGATTAAC
>JAAFJQ010000358.1 GCA_013298185.1 Deinococcales bacterium | reverse complement strand
GGCGCTCTGGGCAGTAGCCAGTCGTGCAGCCCCGAGTATTGAGGTTGCCACCAAACGCCTTGCTCTCGAGACCACAGAAACCCTGTACAACCTCGAGAAACAAATTCGTGCTGAACTCCGAGACACCCGCTTACGAGCCAAAGCACATGAAGCCCTTGAGCAGAAACGTTTACCTTGGGGCGGTGTGGTCAGCATTTACGCGCCGTTGACTCAAGAAAAGGTTTGGGTACAGTAATGGACACACCTGCCTTTTTAATTGCACACGAGAAAGTTCTAAACATTGTTCGTAAATATGGCGTAGTTACCACCAAATGCAAACACTTCTTGCCAGTCGAGATATTAGATAACACCCTGTCTTTCATGTTGCATAACGATGGGCGCGAAATGGTTGGGTTTGATGTGATAGTTCAAAGTAAAAAATTTCGGGTTTATCAAGAGATGTTTCGTGAATCCGAACTTTGGCTTGGGATTCTTGAAGAACGTTTCCCTGAGGTCGAAAAATGAAACTTATTCCACTCTCTGGCGGTAAAGCTCACGCCTTGGTAGACGAAGCAGATTTTGAACGTTTAAGTGCATTCAAATGGTCGCTCGAGATTCGAGACCACACCAGTTACGCCACCAGAAAAGTTACTCGAGCAGGTAAAAGCATCAAAATCTACATGCACCGCGAAGTGCTTAACCTAACCCACGCAGGGCAACAAGCAGACCACATGAACCATGATGGACTCGATAACCGCCGCGAGAACCTACGGGCTTGTACAGCAAGAGAAAACAATGCCAATACCCGTAAACCACGTACCAAGCCGTACCGAGGTGTTTACGCCAACCCAATCAGTTACCGCGCCCGAATCAAGCACGAAGGACGCACCCTTGGATTAGGAAATTACCGCAACCCTGAAGAAGCCGCGAGAGCTTATGACCGCAAAGCCAGAGAACTCTTTGGCGCGTTCGCAATTACAAATTTCACCACGGAGGGACAGTGAAAAGAGATGCTACCAACCAAGTTGCCTCACGGTTGCACAACAAACTCAAAGCTCGAATTGCCAGCCACCAAGCCATCATCCAAAAAAAAAGCTCAAGTACCAACCCACTCGACAAGCAAATTGTGGCAGGGCGGCAGCGTTTGCTCGAGCAAGACATCATCAGATTAAATGCCATGCCAAAACGGAAAAGCTATGACTCTTGATGCTTTACTCGGGTCTTTGATTGTTGGCGGTAAACCACGTCTTGACCTTGAGGAACGTTTTACCCCTGAAATTGTCGGCACGGCGCTCGAGCAGCAATACATCACCTGTGATTTTGGTGGATGTCGAATTACTGATGCTGGTAAATCAGTTTTCAATGCTCGAATTGCTAAACAACGTCAATTACAACTTAAACCCCAAGCCCTAGAAATCAGCGAAAACGCGGTTATTTCAGTTGATGCAATCACAATAACCGCGTCTATAACGGAAGAAACCCCAAAGCCGCCAATTCTGGGACTCGAGGAAATAGAGGAAACCATGCCCAAATCAAAACCACATTTGACCAAAGCGGCTGTTCTGGCAGCCTTAGACATTACAGGGAACACTGTTACCGAATTGGTTGGAAAACTGCATTATCCTGCGTTTAACATCCAAGCAATTGTTAAAAAAGCCTTTGAGGATGGAAAAATACAACGCTCAGGCACTGGCGGACGTACAAATCCGTTCAGGTATTACAGTGCAACCACCCAAACACAGCTTATTGACGACCTCGAGCCTTACCGTGAAGTTGGTAGAAAAATAGCTCGGGAAGTAATTGAAGAAACCATAGTAGAAGCCGCTCAGACTGCTCTTGAGAATTTTGAGATACCACAGCACAAACACCCACCAACACAAATTCCAGTCAGCCAAGACTCGTTCAAACATGTCTCTGTTGCCGACCCTGAGATTTTGGCAATCAATCAAATCGCTACCGCGCTCCGTAACCTCGAGCCAAGAGCCGCTGCTCGGGTACTGGATTGGGCGACAGCACGATTCGTAGAAACCCCAATGTTTGGAGGACACAATGTCTAATCACGCCGAAACCCTGCAAGCCCTTGCTGATGGTCTGCTCCCAGAAATTGAAGCTAAGTTCTCCTTTTCTGATGACATCGCACCCACACGCAAACGTGTCGAGCAAATGAAAAACCGCTTTGAAGATGCCCGTCAACTTTATCGGCTGTTTCGCGCAATCGAGTGTCTTGTAGATAGTTACTGCGACGACGGATTGCCCCCAGAATATGCAACCCTAAAAACCAAAGCTGCCATTTCTCGAGTGATGCACGAAGAATTTTTTACTGCGAACGAGACGTTTACGAAAAGGCTCGAGACATTGGACAAACAAGCCAAATACCATCTGCTCGAACAATCTGCCTTACTCGAGGGTATACCAGGTTTCTATCCAACTCCGCACGAAATTGCTGACCAAATGGTGCGCGAGCTTGGCATTAACGGGGATGGTGAGGGAATCACGGTACTCGACCCCAGTGCTGGCTCTGGAAGGCTGTTAGATGCGGTTTTACGCGCTCACCCCAAAATAAACGTGCTTGCAATCGAATGGAACATCACACTCCAAAACCTACTCAAGCAGAAAGGCTACCAAGTGGTGGCAAATGATTGCCTCGAGTACCATGTTGGTTTTGGTGGTTTCCAGCTTGCCGATTACATCATCATGAATCCGCCATTTGAGAAGAGTTCTGACTATAAACATGTGCAGCACTGCTTCACAGAGATTCTGCGTGGCGGCGGCAAGTTAAGCGCAATCATCAGTCCCGGATACCAACACCGAAGCGGTAAAATTGAAACTGCATTTAAGGCATGGCTCGAGGAACACGGCATCATGCCCGAGGCGTTACCAGACGGTGCGTTTAAGTCGGTTGGCACTGGCATTCGTGCGTTGCGGTTTACCATGAGGAAAAGTGGTTTGGCGACTTCTGAGCCGCTCGAGGAAGCACCCCCAGTTAAACTCAAAGAGCCAAAACCAGCAACGGTCAACATCATTCGGGCAATCAAAATAGACCGCGAGTTTTGGCATATCCAC
>JAAFJQ010000359.1 GCA_013298185.1 Deinococcales bacterium | reverse complement strand
TGCTTGAATTGGTTGCCCAAACATGCTCTCCCCGACCATCGAAGCATTGACAGGTAGGATTGTGTAGCCAGACTCGAGCATGTACTGCGCCACATAATGCGCGGGTTTATCAGGGTTGGCACTGACCCCAAGCACAGCAATGGTTTTGACCGACTCGAGAATTGGGCGCATGGCAGCTAAGCCACTGTGTTCTTGACCGAGTTCAGGCATTGGGTACGACCTTCGGTTTGGATTTGCCTCGAGTGCCAATGAACACACCTGCTGCCAAGACCAGCATGGCTACAATGCCCCAAAGCGGATTGGCATCGCCGCCAGCTTTACCTTCGGTCACAGAAAAACGTAGTGGTTCAGTAAAACTCGAGTTAGCAGGTACTTGATTTTTATCTTCTGGCTCGAGAACCGTTAAATCCAAAACCGAAGCCCAAACGCGCTGGGCTTGATACATCCGCACCGTGACAATGTGGGCATTGGGTAACTCGAGCGGGATTTTCACCACATAATCCGCTCCGTCGCGGCGCATGGCGTACTCGCCCATGACCCGACCGCCTCGGGTGATGTTCATGGTCACGGTTTGCAAATCAGCAATTCCAGGCGAAACCCGAAATTCTACTTTCTGTCCTTGCACCACGGTTAAACCACGCTCGAGATTGGCGGCGGGACTGACTTTCAGCGATGCTTCACCTGCTCGAGCTACGGAAAAAAGGAGACAGGCTAGGATGATGATTTTTTTGAACATAAGACCTCTTTTGAGCTTCTAGCTGCTCGTTGTTAGCTTCTAGCTTTAGGATTCACTCGGCTTCTTCGATAGGCAGGGTCGGTGCGGCGGCGCTTTCCTCGGCGGGCGCAGCTTGAACTTCGAGACGACCAACTTCGCGCACCCGATGTGCGAACAGCTTAGACAACAAAGCATAATTCGGATGTCCCGCGAGACTCGAGACAACAGGCTTAGCTGTGGGAACATTGTCCAAATCACCAAAGTCCATCTCGAGGGCAGCCAGTGGCGCGGAATTCGATGAGCTTTCCAAATCAAAAGTCTCGAGCGAAGCGTATTCCATGGATTCAATCGCGGCATACTCGGTGGGGAATGGCGGTGCATCTTCGAGCAAGGGTTCTTCTGGCTCGAGGATGGTTTGGGCTGGCTCGGGGGCGCTTAAGGCATCTGGCTCGAGGGCAGCCACAAATTCGGCTGGGGTGAACAAACCTGCTTTGGGATGGCTCGAGCCGAGGGCGGCAAATGCCATTTCGGATTCAAGATTGGATTGGGCGGGCGAGGCATGCCTCGCCCCTACGGTTGGGCTGGATGGCTGCGCCTCTACGATTGGGGGTTCGATAATTGGTTCAGGTATTGAGGGAGCGGGGTAAACAGGTTCAGGGATAACCGTTTCCCGAATTTCCTCGAGCAACTTGGCGGCGGTTTCAACCACAGGGGCAACTCGAGCGGCAGGCTGGCTTGGGCTTAGGTTATGGTTGTGCCTCGAGTTTTTTTTTGTGCCGTCAGGCATGACCAACTCGAGGGAAATATTCTGCCCCACCACTTGTTGGGTCAGGGTGGCAAGCTCCTCGAGTTTACCCGCCACTTGCTCGGCGTGCCATTTGTGTTTGGGGCTGCTGTACTCAATCACCAGCGTATCGGCACTGAGGTAGCCTTTGGCTTCTTTGAGGATGGCTCGGAAGCGCAAGTCGGCTTTGAGGATCACATCTGCCCATCCCTTACCTCCAGAGGCATCAGGGGCAGCCACAGCCCCCGTGCGCGGTGGTTCTCGAGGCGGCGGGGTTACAACCACGGCTTCTCGAGGTGGTGGGGTTTCAAATGGGGCATCATCGTCGGGTGGGGGCGCAACGGGGCGGCGTGGGCTTCGGGCAGTCGGGTCAAATTCTGGAATGGCGGCAGGGCGTTGTCCACTGGCTCGCAGTCCTTCATCCACGACTTTTTGAAATGCACCTCGGACTTGTTTTTCTAAGTTGCTGACTCGAGACTCGAGGGCTGGCGAGACTGCCCCACCTTCGCTTCCCTCGTCGGGGGCAAGCATGGCTTTGGTGAACGCCATCTCGAGCGAAATCAAATCCGATGCTCGAGCAAAACGAGCATCCTCTTCGTCCAAGGCTCGAATCAATTTTAATAAATGCGCTTCGCCAAAGGTTTCAGTCACATTCTTGCTCAGACCAAGCTGAGCGTGCAATTGGTCGCGCAGGGCAATTTTGACCCGTTCAGTGATCGTGCGTGGTGCAAAACCATCAGCGTAAAAGGTGTTCAGGCTTTGCATCACCCGTTTGGTGTCACCTCGAGCCAGTGCCATTGCTAAGGCTTCAACACGGTCTTGTGGTGGTAAACCAAGCGCTCCTTCAACCATCTCGAGGGTGATGTTCGGTTCACCGGCTGCCAGCAAACGCTCGAGTAAACTCTCACCGTCGCGCATCGCACCATCCGAGGCTCGAGCAATCAGTTGCAGCGCAGCAGGCGAGGCATTGACCCCTTCGGAAGTCGCGGTTTTCAGCAGTTTACCCGCGATTTCATCGCTCGATAAACGCCGAAAACGATAATGCTGACAACGGCTGAGGATGGTTGGCGGCAAGCGCTCCGGCTCGGTCGTGGCAAGCACAAAAACCGCGTGGGATGGCGGCTCTTCCAACGTTTTCAAAAGCGCATTAAAAGCACTCTTGCTCATCATGTGGGCTTCGTCGAGGATATAGACTTTTTTCGTGCCGCGCATGGGTTGCAGTGCTACCTTTTCGCGCAAGTCGCGGACATCATCCACGCTGTTGTTACTGGCGGCATCAATCTCGAGGACATCGGGGTGACGACCAGCAATCACGCTTTTGCATGAATCACACTGCCCGCAAGGTTTAACACCTGCTACTTCGCAAGTCACGGTCATGGCAATCAGACGCGCTGTGGTGGTTTTGCCCACGCCTCGAGGACCCGAGAACAAATAGGCATGACCGATTCGTCCGCGTTCCAAAGCGGGTTGTAGCACGTCTTTGACGTGTTCCTGTCCTACCACTTCGTCCCAGTGAATCGGGCGAAGGCGCTGCATCGGGGTC
>JAAFJQ010000357.1 GCA_013298185.1 Deinococcales bacterium | reverse complement strand
TCTCGAGTCACAGTGCGGTCTTCTGGGCTGAGTGCTGCATTGACGGCTCGAGGCGGAAAAACCAAAAGCAAACTCAGCAGCACCACCATGCCTAAGCCCTCGAGCCAAGGGAGTTGTGGCAGTTCAGTGTTTTTCTGCACTGCCAAAGCCATGTTGACCAAGCGGTTTTGAAAACCATGAGGGTCTGGCTGGGCGGTGAGTGCTGTGGTGTAGGCTGCACCTGAAGTTTGTTCAATCTCTTGAAGGGTCTTTCGATAATTGGAAACAGGCGTCAGTGCGCCAACAAAAGCCAGCAGCAACCAAAATGGCGAAGCGCCAAGCACCCAAACCAAGACAAGCATGACTGCCACGCCAACCAGAATGGCTCGAGCTTTGATTTGCAAGGCGCGTCTGATAAACCATTGGCGATGCAAGTTAAAATTGGGGTGTTGCCACCATGTTGGTAGATCCACACGACGAATCATAGAAGCTCTCCTAAAGCAGGTTTTCTAAAACCCAGCACCACAAGACAGAGCATACTCGAGCCAAGCAAAATCAGCAGTGGTACAGAGTACACGCTGGCTTGAAAACCATTAAAAAACAAAGTCATCACACCAAAAAGTGGAAAAAGCTGTGAGGCACTTGGTAGCATTCGCCCAAAAGCATACGCTCCAACGCCAGCCAGTAGACTCGAGGCAAAGCTAAGCGGCAGACCCTCCCTTGCCTCCAAGGAAAACGCCCAAAGTTCTGGTGGAGCAAGGATGATGCCCCATAAACCAAGCATCGGCAGCGCATAACGCGGTAGTGAGTCGTGCAGCAGCGAACCCAAAACCATCAAGCCAAGTAAGCGCAAACTCGAGATCGCATGAAAACCAAGTGGCTCTAGCCCCGAAACCCTTGGGCTGAGTGCGGCTAAAGTCAGTAGCTCGAGTGCCAGCACCACGCTCAGTACTTGGTAGGGCATTTCTTGGTCGTGGATGTCTTGCATCTTTATTTCCCATCCGCTAAGGCAATCAACAGTCTGCCATTTGGTTGTTGTGCCATGACTGCGCCATCTGGCAAGGTTTGCATCAGTTCGGTGTACTCATCCCAAGGCAATGTTTCATAAATTTGGGCTGTCATTTCGCGGCTCTGACCAGCTTGCAACGGTTCTTGCCGTCCATAACCTCGCACAAAAATCCGCTCGAGAGGGGTGTTACTATCATTGATTAAACGATTTTCCTCGAGCCGAATTGGAATACGACTGGCTTTGGGCGGAGTGAGGTAACGAACTTGTTGCCAACCGGCTTTTTTCAGTGTGGTCTGTGTGCTGTTGTACTTTCGTTCGATATGAATTTCTGGCTCGAGTGGCAATGCCCCTGCGGGCAACACCCACTCTGGGCGCAATGAAAACCTCGAGTGAACCGTCCAAAGTGTCCCCCAGCCCCTTGCGCCAATCAGGATTTGTTTGGTTTTTTCGGTATAAGGCGCAGTAGGTTGGCTTGCCCACCAGCCGACACCAGCCAGCATGAGGCTCGAGCCGGCTAAAGCAATGGTGTATTTGGGGTCGCGGCGTTTTAGGCTGTACAAACCAAGCAGCACCACAAAAATACCCACCGCCCAAAATCCAAGCAGCGCATGGCGGCGCGGCGGCGCAGTAACTTGTGGCGCAAACTGAGTCAGGATCCTCAGAAATTGTGGTGGTTCGCTTGACCCTCCAATTGCTCCCAAGCCCCAATTGCCTCTTTCTAAGCCCTTGGGAATTTCTCTGATTTGAGCGCCACCTGCCAGCACCACCAAAGCAGTTTTAGGCTCGAGTTGATTGGTGATTCGATGCCCTGACAAGTACAAACTCGAGTCAAGCGGCAAACGGCTGCCATCGAGTTCAATCGCGCTCGAGGACGGTTCAAAGCGCTTAAAATCTGACCCTGTTGCACCTGAGAGGCTGATTTTCACCATCCGCGTGGTTGTGATTGGCAAAAGCAACCGAGTTTCACGGATACCAACTCCATCGGGCAACTCGAGTTGAGCCGTGATTGGAGTCAGACCCTCGAGAACCTTGCCTTCGGTGGTGGTCAGTTCAGCCGTAAACGCGCCAGCACCTGTTGCCACCAAACGAAATTCAACCCAAGAACCCCTCGAGAAACGCCCCTGCCAGCCAAGCTCGGCAAACGCACCAGGAACACGCACCAGACCTTCTTCCTCAGCTCGAGCCATGCTAAGAAGCAGCACCAACGCCACCATGAAAAAACTGACTCGAGACATGGGTCAGTTTACAAAGCAAATCGGTTAGAAGGGTGTCAGATTTTAGACAATCAGTGGCTGCGGGCTTGAGCGTTTTTGACCATACCTGGTACAAAAGCTCGAGGCATCAAGCGTGGTAAGAATCCCAGAACTTGGTTCATGATGCCCGGAATGACCACTCGAGCATTGTTTTCTAAAGCAGTCACGGCTTGTTTAGCCACTTCTTGGCTGGACATGGTTGGATTCATAGGATTTTGCAAGAGTTTAGAGTCTTGCATGGCAGCACGGTCTTGGAAGCCTGTTTTGACTGGACCTGGGCAAAGGGTGGTGACGCTGACACCAGTGCCTTTTAGCTCTTCGTCCAGCGCTTCACCGAACGATAGTACATAGGCTTTGCTGGCATAATAGACTGCCATCAGTGGACCGGGCATAAAGGCAGCCGTGCTTGCCACATTCATGATTTTTCCGTTTTTCGCAGCCACCATGTCTGGCAGAAGATAACGGGTCAACATTGTCAGTGTGACCATGTTCAGCATCAGCATTTGCTCGAGCTTTTTGGCTTCGCCAAGGTGAAACTCGCCGTATTCACCAAAACCAGCGTTGTTGACCAGCACGGATGGCTTAAGGTTGCGTTGCTCGAGTTGTTGCTTGAGTTCAAGCGCAGCCGTTGACGTGGATAAATCCATGGCAATCACTTCTGCGCCACCCAGTTCTTTTGCCAGCACCTCGAGTTTATCTTGACTGCGAGCCACGAGAATGAGATGGTATTTTTGTGCGAGTTCTCGAGCAATGTCTTCTCCAATGCCGCCAGATGCACCTGTGACCAATGCGAGGGGTTTTGTGTTC
>JAAFJQ010000356.1 GCA_013298185.1 Deinococcales bacterium | reverse complement strand
GTTGGTGTCATCTCGAGCTTCGATGTCAGGCGTGACAAACTCCGGTACTCGAGTGCCATCGGGGTTCAGGGTTCGGACATAGGTGATTGCCAGAGCGCTTTGATCCACCAATTGCCAAAATTCCGTGGCGGTATCTAAAACCCCGTAGGTGCGTTCACCAAGCACTTGTCCGCGTTTGTTGTACTGAATCAAATACGCCAGCAACTCGCCGCAACTGGCGGTGTCAGAATTGACCAGTACCGCCACTTTGCCTTTCCATAAGGCAGGTTGGGCAATGTCGTAACGCACCAAATCCTTGGGGTCGTTGCCGACAAAAGCACCACCATCAAAACCAACATTGACTCGAGCCAAACGGGTTTCATTGATGTTTACTGCCTTGCCAATAAATGCACTGGCAGCCCCGTAACACTCGGTTTCTTCACCACCGCCATTGTTGCGAAGATCAAGAATTAAACTGCTAACATTCTGACTTTGCGCTTGGGACACCAATTGATGCACCATTGGCGCAATGTCGTTGCTGCCAACAAAAGTCGGAATCCGAATGGCTGCCACCCCAGCTGGTGCATTGGGCGGTTGGTACAAAAAAGGCAAATTGGTTTTCTCGAGCCGAACGCGCTGCATTGTCGCTTCAAAACGCACAGGGTTGCTCGAGTCCCCACGCAGCACCTCGAGTTTCACAGGTTCGTTGGTGTTCAGCGCGGTGCGTAACTCCGATATGTTACTTAAACGCTTGCCGTTTGCCCCGATGATCCGATCAAAAGGTCGGATGCCTGCCTTAAACGCTGGCGACTGTGCCACCACATCCAAAACCGAAATTTCATTCCTCGAGTTCAAATTCCCAAAGCTCATGCCGTACAACGGATTGGCATTGGGGTTGACCCCACTAAACTGCGCTAAAGTAATCCGATAAGTACTCGGCGAAAGATAATACGTATGACCATCTCGCATTCCTTGGGTTAAGCGCTCAATGAACGGACGCGCCTCGGCGAACTCGCAAGCCTCCCCTTTTGGTTTGCACCGCTCCTCGAGCAGCGCTCCAAGCTGACGACTGAGTTCATCGGGCTTGACACTCGAGTACCCATGATAATGAAAACCAAGGTAAAAACTGGCTTCACGAAACAACTCGGTGGCTGGACTGGCAAAGGCACTTGAGAACCAAACCAAACCAAGCACAACAACCAACAATTTTTTCATCCCCCCAGTCTCGAGGTTAGCCATGAGAAAGACCTGTTGAAAGTGATGAGGAAAGGATAACCTGATATTGGATTACTCGAGAAATAGAATATTGTGATGAAAGGCAAACCCTCTTTACTCACCTAATCCAAATTAAATTCCATGCTGTCATACACATCCTGAGTTACAGGACGCGGGGTTGGCATGTCTGGAGGTTGGTAAAATTCGCCGTTGAAGAAACCTCGGGTGAGTTTTTGCACCACAGGCATTAGAATAAACAATGCAATGATGTTCGGAATTGCCATGATTGCCAGTAGCACCTCGGCGCTGACCAAAAAAGCACTGAAATCCACGACCATAAACGGCGCTAAGAAAATCATACCCACCCAAACTAAACGCAGTGACCAACGCATTCCATCGCCGAATAAGAACCCAAAGGCTTCTTCGGCATAAAATGCCCAAGCTATGGTTGTGGCAATTGCAAAAAGGGTCAGCACCACCGCAAAAGCACCAGTGCCAATGCCTGCCAATTGCACATTGAAGTTTGTGCCTATCACTCCAAGGCTACGAAAAGCACTGGTGATGGTTTCAGCAGGAATGGCTTCGCCCATGCCTTGCCAAACAGCTGGGACAGTCAGGACAGCTAAAGCAGTCAGGCTCGAGACAACCATGGCAACACTGACTTCAACCACGCCCCAAAATCCTTGACGCACCGGATGATCCACTTGAGCTTGGGCATGGGCGATGCTCGAGACACCCAGTCCAGCGCCGTTGGCAAAAATACTGCGAGCAAAGCCTTGGGAAATAACCGCAAAAAGCGCATAGCCCGTGCCACCAGCAGCGGCAGCATTAAAAGACAGGACACTGGTGAAAATACTGGCAATGGCACTTGGTAAAACCCCAATGTTTTTGATGATCAGGCTTAAAGCCAGAACCGAGTAAACTGCCAGCATTAAAGGAAATAAGACTTGTGCCACTCGAGCAATGCGGGTCGCACCACCACCAATAATCAGCAGCACCAAAACCGCTAAAATTAAACTCGAGAAGACTGGACGCAATTCAAAACTGGCTTCGAGTGCGGTGGTTGCCCCGGAAATCTGTGCCAGATTGCCCAAGGCAAAAGCCGCAATGATTGCTAAAAGCGCAAAACCCGCGCCGAGTACTTTGCCAAGTGCGGCTGGAATCACACCTCGAGCAATGTACAAAAATGGTCCACCAAGAATGCTGCCATCCGAGTAAATCCGCCGCAGGTGCTGCGCTAAAACCACTTCACCGTATTTTAAGGCAGCTGCTAAAAAACCAAAAACCCACATCCAAAAAATCGCGCCAGGACCACCAAGCAAAATCCCAGATGTCACGCCAACAATGCTGCCAGTGCCAACCGTGCCGCACAAAGCAATCATCGTGGCTTGGTACGCCGTAATCTGCCCACTCGAGCCAAAGTGTCGTTCGCGGATTGCACCAAGGGTTTCAGAGATGATCAAACCAAGTTTAGAGAATTGAATACCCCCGCTGATCACCGTATACAAAATCGCGGCGAGCAAAAGCGGTGCTACCAGAAGAATGGCACGGAGCAGGTCTGGACTCATACCATATACTGTAACGTAAATCACGCCGCAATGTGTGGGCGGAAAAACCGTTAAGCTCGAGGGGATGCTCTACCTTCTTGTTGTTTTGATTATTGTTCAACGCTTACTCGAGTTAGCCCACGCCAAACGCAATCAAGTCTGGGCTTTTGCCAATGGTGGCAAAGAATACGCCCCTGAGCATTACCCGTACATGGTGCTGCTTCACTCGAGCTGGATTGTGGCATTGCTGCTCGAAGGAATCCTGCGCGGCGCGACCTCCTCGAGCCTATGGTGGTTGTGGCTGGCGCT
>JAAFJQ010000355.1 GCA_013298185.1 Deinococcales bacterium | reverse complement strand
CAGGCTGCAAAGGCATTACGGTGTACCGTGATGGCTCGAGACAATTCCAAGTGCTTTCGACCAGCAAGGAAGAAAAAGCGGACGAAGGACAAGGGACAAAGGACGAAGGCTTGGTGGCGGCTGCACCAGTCGAGCCAACGGTTGGCTCGAGCATCGAAGAAACACTGTGGGGTGCAAGTCAGCACTTCCAACCTGGCTCACCGATTTTCTCGCGTCCAACCCGTTTAACAGGTGTGACCGACATGGTCAAACTGACCGACCTTGCCGCAGGTACAAAACGCACCTTTTTAATTACCACCAACACGCTCGAGGGAAAACCTGTGGAGATTGTGGTGGTTTCAGGACGAGCAGGTGACGAAGCCAATGCCGATTCCGAAGCGCTAGGACGGGTGGTCAGTATTGCCTTGCAATACGGTGTGCCAGCCGAGGCGATTCAAAAAACCTTGCGCGGTATTAACGGTGGTTTATACGGCAGTTACAACGGGCGTTTGGTGGGCAGTAAAGCCGACCTGATTGCTGTGGCGCTCGAGAGTACCAGTGGTAACGGCAGCAGCAGTGTGCGTCCAGCCGAACAGCCATTGCTGTATGCCGATGTGCAGAGTTACCCAACCATTGCGGGGGCTGCACCAACCGCCGAGGAGTTACAAGCACCGTTGTTTCAAGCTGCTATGGCTAAGCCAGCCATGAAGGGCGAGAAATGCCCAAGTTGCAGCAGCCCGAATCTGGTGCGCGAAGAGGGTTGCTTAAAGTGCCAAAGTTGCGGCTACAGCAAATGCGGATAGGTAATTGAAATCTAAGCAAAACATCTCAAGGAAAATAAATTATGGAACTTAGCCAACGAATACAGCAATATAAGCAGATTGAAGAAATGCGCCAAAGACCATTGATTGTGTATGTGACAAGCACCAGGCAAAATGTCTCAGCAATGATGGCAGGAGACGCAGTACGAGAATTTATTGATCAAATTGATGCTATACCGCAAGATCAAAAATCCGTAGATGTCTTACTACACAGTTCTGGCGGAGACGCTTTGACTGCGTGGAAGCTAATGTCTATTCTAAGAGAAAGATTCAACCATGTTGCGATTCTTGTGCCTTTTATGGCTTTTAGCGCGGCAACCATTTTTTCACTTGGCGCAGATGAAATAGTCATGCACCCGCATGCTTCTCTTGGACCTATTGATCCACAGATTACGATAACAACACCAACAGGGGTAAAGCATTTTTCCTATGAAGATTTAGGGGCGTTTTTACGCTTTCTATCCGAAGATGCACACGTTACTGAACAAGTACACTTCTCTACGATTCTCGATAAATTGTTTTCTGTAGTAGATCCAGTATCAGTTGGTTTTTCAAAGAGAGCAAGCGAGTTGGCAACAGATGTGGGAGAACGTTTGCTACAAACACACATGACTGATTCAGAGAATAAAGGACAAGCTCGTATCATTGCTGAAAGTCTTAACAAAAGTTTTTTCGCTCATGGAGACGCCGTTTCAAGAAGTAGAGCGAGAGAACTAAGATTAAAAATAGCTTCCGATAATAAGGCGCTCGAGAGCTTGATATGGCAAGCCTATCTAGGAATTGAAGAGTATCTTCAATTGCGGATACCCTTTGACTATGCACAACACTATCGTGCTGTAGTTGGCGCAGGTAGCAGTGCTGGAATACCGAATGAAGCCCAATTTGCGTATCAAAATGCCCTAGTTGAATCTTTCAGAACTGCTTCTGAGTATCGCACAGAGGGTGTTTTACACGGTGTGTCTGATGCTATGGGTAACTTGCAGCTTAATGCAACTATCTACCAATCTAGTTGGAGACGCGTACCTACCCAAAACACCTGAGTAGTTTGCCACCCTACATAATTTTTATCATGTAATTCAGTCAAAACCCAATGTCCTCAGCGTAGTAGCGGTTATTTTATCCGCTGCTACTTTTTTGTGACTTACTATACAAACCTCTTGGCATCGTTTGTGACAATCTGTATGATCAATTCACAAAATAATTAGATTTGTGATGCTATACTCGAAAAAAGAGGAGTTCAAATGAAAATTGTTGGCTCAAAGTTGGTGTCGCCTAAAAGTCTCGAAACTGAACAAATTTGTCGAGTCTCTCCATACGGGTTTGAAAGAACGGTACCTAATGTTCAAATTGTTACTCCTGTAAAAACGATTTCGGTTCAGAGTAGTTCAAAAGTCATTGTGGCACTTCCTATCTCAACATCAAAGTTAATATAAGAGCTGTCTTGGTAATGCCTATTGTCGTTTATGTATTCGTGTAACTCTTGCTTCGGTAATATAAGTACATATCCATCAATTATCTGGGCATTGACTCCAAAGACTCCAATCATCAACTCTAAAACTCAAAAGTTCGGATAAAATTCTTTGGTGTCCATCTGTGTTTTTTCTGGCAACCAAGCCTCAATACAGTCACAGGCATCAGCAATCATTTCTATATCCCAAAGCAAAGGTTGCTTTGAAGGGTTCAGGCGGTTGAGTAAATCAGAAATACTAAATACTATTGTCAACAAAGTCTTGGCGTTCTATTTGGTCTGCGTTCATTGCCACATCATACCCTCGAGACTCTTTGGCTATAAAATTTGGAGATCATCATGAAACGAATCAATTTCTCGAGCGGTGGCAAATGGGAACCGATCATTGGTTACTCGAGGGCGGTGCGGGTTGGTGATTTGGTGTTTGTCTCGGGTTGCACAGCCGCTGATGCTAATGGCGTTGTCTCGGGTGATGCGTACACTCAAACCAAAAAAACCCTCGAGACACTGCGTTTTGCCCTCGAGGGTGTCGGTGCAACGTTATCTGATGTGGTGCGTACCCGAATGTTTGTGCGGAACATGAACGACTGGCAAGCCATTGGTCAGGCTCATGGTGAGGTTTTTGGGCATATCCTGCCTGCTGCGACGATGCTCGAGGTTTCAAGGTTTATTTCGCCTGAGATGTTGGTGGAAATTGAAGCCGATGCCGTTTGTTTGTTAGACTACGCATCATGACAACCTTTCGTCGTTCTTCTGGGGTTTTACTCCACCCTTCTTCGTTTCCTGGG
>JAAFJQ010000354.1 GCA_013298185.1 Deinococcales bacterium | reverse complement strand
TCGGATTACCTTGGCACTCCGAACGTAAGACTAGTATATTATTTATATCAGTAGGTTGTGTAAAGTAGGCTACATCCGAAGGTGCTATGATGCTCTGTATGGCAGAAATCGCCGCCCTCGAGAATCCACAAACCGAAGCGGTTGGCTTATGCCCAGCCGTGCAAGCCATTGGCATTCTCCAAGAAAAATGGGTGCTGTACATCGTGCGTTCGCTCCTCGAGAACCCCAAAGGTTTCAACGAACTGCGCCGCGCCATTGGCAATTGCAACCCCAGCACCTTATCTGAACGCCTTGACATGCTCGAGAAAAACGGAATTGTCCTCAAAACTGTGGAAAGCTACATGCCGCCACGCACCAGTTATGAACTAACCGAAGCTGGTTTTGCCATGCAGCAAGTGATAGCTGAAATTGATTGTTGGGCGCGGCGTTACCTATCGCAACCATAAGCAGGTTGGAGGTCGCATGAAGATGACCAAACAAGAGTGGCATTTGTTCGGCATCTGCCTCTTTCCGGGCTTACTTTGGGGCTTCATTGGCGTTGCTATTGTGCAAATTCTTTTTGGACTCAACTTTCAAGGGATGGTCTACGAATGGGCGCTGGTTCGTGTCAGCATGGTTATCGGCATGACCTTTGGAGTCTCGAGTTACGCCGTGAATTGGCTTCGGCGAGGTTGCCCCAAATTCACACGATTCCGAGATCACCTGCTCGAGTCCATCAAATGCGTTTTATACGGCATTTATTGCGGCTGTTTTGGTTGGATGGTAGTCGGCGCATTTGGTTTACTGTTTGGGCAACCATTCGCCATTTTTGCTGCGCTGGCAGCACCATTGATTGGCGCAATCTACGCTGTTTTCACGGTTTTACCAGCCAGTATTCTCATGCGACCATTGTTGAATCTTCTGCTCGAGTGGTGGTCACAACGGCACTCGGAGAAAAAGGCACTCGAAGTCACAACTTAACTTCATCGGAAACGAAACACCAGTTGGACTCGTAGTAAAGGCATGTTCAATTGGAAAATGTCCAAACAAGAATGGCATATCTTCGGCTTTTGCCTACTGCCCGGTTTGCTATGGGGATCACTTGGCTTGTTCATCGCTCGCTACATCCTAGGCTTTACGCAGGCTTCGCGTATCTATGAAATGGAAATAGCAAGTATCAGTATCGTTGTTGGTATGACCTTTGGAGTTCCAAGTTACGCCGTCAATTGGCTACGACGTCGATGCCCCAAATTCACGCAAATTCGCGACCACTTGCTCGAGTCCATCAAATGCGTTTCATACGGCATTTACTGTGCCTCTCTTGGCTTTCTGGTTATGGGATTGGCTGGTCTGTTTATCGGTCAAGTAATTGGGGTTTTACTTGCACTCACCGCACCATTTATGGGCTTGATGGTTGCTATTTACACAGTAATTCCAGCCAGTCTACCGATGCGACCCCTTGTGAACGTCATGCTCGAGCATTGGTATTCGGAGCAAATCCAAAAGAATGCACTCACACCCAAGTCTTGATGCTTAGGCTTTCACCCAAGATCAAATCCATTGGAACGATACGCCCGTTGCCCTCGTAATAAAAGCATGTTCAATTGGAAAATGACTCCTCGAGAATGGCAGATATTCGCGGTTTGCCTGATTCCTGGTTTGACTTGGGGTTTGGTTGGTTTGATGATCGCGCACAGGATTTTTGGACTCAATCAATCATCTCGTTTTCTCGAGTGGGATGTGGCTCGTCCAAGCATTGTGGCTGGTATGACCTTCGGAGTCCCAATTTACGCAGTCAATTGGTTACGGCGTGGTTGTCCTCAATTCAAACGATTTCGTGACCATCTGCTCGAGTCTGTGAATTGCATTTTTTGCGGTCTTGTTTGTGGGTGTTTTGGTTGGGGCTTGATCGCAATTATTGCCATATTCTTTGGTCAATTCGGAGCAATGTTGATGGCGATGGTTGCCCCTGTGGTTGGATTGTACTTTGCTTTTTTCACAGTGATTCCCGCCAGCCTTCTGATGCGCCCGCTTGTGCATTTGCTGCTCGAGAAGTGGTTTGAGGAATTCCAAGTCAAATGGAGATCAGAACACCAAAATCAGATCCCACAAATCAAAAATCAGTCATTGACTTAATCTGGGAACGATAAACAAGTCAGCCTCGTAAGAACACAGATGAAACAATGGACTCGAAGATTATGGCTTTCCAAACTGGAGTGGAAATTGTTTGCTCTCAATTTGACTCCTGGTTTAACTTGGGGTTTGGTTGGTTTGGCAATTGCTCATCGGGTCTTTGGCATGAATGACCCTTGGCGATTTCATGAGTGGGAAATGGCTCGCCCAAGTATTTTATTTGGAATGACTTTAGGTGTACCAAGTTATGCGATTTACTGGCTTCGCAGTGGATGCCCAAAAATTCGTCAATTTCAGGAACACTTGGTTGAAGTGGTACTTACGGTCACTTTTGGAATAGCTTGGGGTTGCATTGGATGGGTTTGCCTCGGTGTGATTGGTGTTTTTTTTGGTCAACCAGCGGGTATCGTTTTTGCTATGTTTGCGCCTTTTTATGGGGGCGTTTTTGCCCTTGTGACCGTACTGCCTGCCAGTATCTTGATGCGCCCCTTACATTCTATGTTTCTCGAGCGGTGGCATTTTGAAGAAAATCAAAAGAACATTGTCATAGCCAAGGCTTAATGCTTGGGCAGAACTTTCAACTTTGCCTAAAAACACACGACCTCTTAGGTGGGCAAGGCATACCTTGCCCCATAAGCATCAATTTAAGAACAAAAGCCTTTCAGTACATGCAAAATCGCACTCAGTCAGCCCCTCACCCGTCGCTTCGCGCCACCCTCTCCCAAAAAGGCAGCGCTTCGCGCAGGGAGAGGGGTTCGAGTTAGCTTTTCGTTCTAGTTATGTCTCGAGAAGCCAAGTTCATAGCACCAGAACCCCTCTTTGAGCTACCGTTTGCACACAAGTATGCAATCTATCTTTCAAAGACGTATTCAATTGATTTGGTCGAGAATCCAAAAGTTGGGTCATATTGATGAACAAAATTGCTCGAGAGAACGTGGGTTTGGTTATCATTTTCGTGTCTTGTCAGGACAGACAC
>JAAFJQ010000353.1 GCA_013298185.1 Deinococcales bacterium | reverse complement strand
ACGGGGCTGATAAGGGAAAAAGCGGGTGGGTTGTTTAACGATGCTGCCTTGCTCGCTACCCTCCAAGATGACGAAGACATGGAACTCGAGGCGTTTAACCTGATCCCCCAAGCCAGAGAAGCCGTGCAGAAACTCCTCGAGGGCTACCGAGCGCCATTTGTGGAAATTTTAAGCACCAGTTACCGCCTCGAGTTTGAGATTCAACTCGCTTTCACCGCTCGGCGCGAATTGCTGCTTCGAGCCAATGCTGAATTTGTTGCCCTGCCTAATCTCGAGCCACCGTTTCCAGTCTCATGGAAACTCGAGCCAATTCGCTGGCGGCGCGATGATTACAAAGTCCTACTCGAGCGAGCCGCTTCGGGCTTACTGAAATAGAGAAAAGAGGAAAAGGGAATTGTCTGCTTTCCTCTTTCCTCTTTGACCTTTCCTCTGCTTTTAGTGGATTTCAATGCCTTTTTCGCTGCGGTAGCGCTGCATGGCAGCCCAATCGGTGGTGACTTCGGGCAAGTTGGTGCTGATTTCGCGCCATGTGACACTCTCGCGTCCGCTTGGGCGTTCGACCATGGTAATACAGTTATCCACTGGGCAGACATTGGCGCACAAGGCACAGCCAACACAATCTGATTCGCGCACCACAGGCTGAGCGCGGTTTTGCGTAGCAGCCAGTTTGCCGTTATCACGGATGTCATAAGCATATGGCTGAACTTGAAGCCCATCGCTCGAGTACAAATCAATGCACTGGTGTGCCGTGTCGTTGCACGCCACATAACAAAGATTGCATTGAATGCACTTATCTTGATTGATTTCAGCCACAGCGCGGTACGACAAATCAAAATCCTGAAATTGTGAGATACGCGGCACACTTGCACCAATGATTTGATTGACGCTCGAGTAGCCTTTTTCGTCCAGCCAATTGGAAAGCCCATCACAAAGGTCGTCTATCAGGCGGTAGCCGTAGTGCATCACCGCCGTGCAAACTTGCAGCGAATGCGCCCCTAAAAGCAGGAATTCAGCCGCATCTTTCCAAGTGCTGATGCCGCCCATCCCACTGATTTTCGTACCAGCAGCTTGAAGTTCTTGCAAACCAGCAATACTCGAGAGCATGTTTAAGGCAATTGGTTTGACCGCAGGACCCGCGTACCCACCGTGACCGCCCTTACCACCCACATTTGGGGTGATCGCAAAGCTATCCAAATCCACTCCAATGATGCTGTTGATGGTGTTAATCAGACTCACGGCTGGCGCTCCGCCTTTCACGGCTGCTCGAGCAGGGTAATTAATATCGGTGATGTTAGGGGTGAGCTTAATGATGATTGGAATTTTTGAGATGCCTGTTGTCCACTCAGAAATCTGCTCTATCAAATCAGGGTTTTGCCCGACGGCACTACCCATACCACGCTCGGACATGCCATGCGGACAACCGCAATTGATTTCAATTCCATCTGCACCAGTATCCTCGATGCGGCGCACAATATCCACCCATGCTTGTTGTTGGCATTCGACCATCGCTGAGACAATCACAGCGCGATCAGCCCAGTGTTTTTTGACATCAGCAATTTCGGCTAAGTTTAACTCGAGTGGACGATCTGAAATCAGCTCGACGTTATTAATTGCCAGCATTTTCAGTCCGTTGTAATGCCAAGCGCCGTAACGATTAGAAACATTCAGCACAGGAGCGCCAATTGTTTTCCAGACCGCCCCGCCCCAACCATACTCAAAAGCCTTATGAATCTGAGCGCCGCTATTCGTTGGCGGCGCGGAAGCCAACCAGAATGGATTCGGTGAACGAATACCGCAAAAATCAATCGAAAGATCAGCCATTGTAAGCCCCTCATCCGGCGCAAAGCGCCACCTTCTCCCTAGGGAGAAGGAGTGGTGGTGTATTGTTGTTAGCGTGCCTAGTTATTTGATTGAGCTTGCTCGAGAAGCTCGCAAAAACCACACGCAAGCCGAAGCGACCCTGTGGAATCAACTCCGCAACCGCCGCTTGGAAAACCATAAATTTGTTCGTCAAAAAGTGCTTGGACGTTACCGCCCCGATTTTTACTGCCACGAAGCACAACTGATTATTGAACTGGACGGCTCGAGCCACGAAAGCCCTGAAGCTCGAGCTTACGATTTGGAAAGAACAGCGTGGCTCGAGGCTCGAGGGTTGCGCGTAATTCGATTCAGCAATCAAGAAGTAGCGCGGGAATTGCCCAAGGTACTGGCGGCTATCCGCGAAGCAGTTGGAAAGCCCCTCACCCCAACCCCTCTCCCGTTGGTAGAGGGGCTTAGCGATAGTTAGCAGCCATTCCTTCCCCCAAGGGAAATCAGCCCACCATTCCTTCCCCCAATGGCGCTGGAGGTCAGAACCCTTCCCCCTCGGGGGGAAGGTGGCAGCGAAGCTGACGGATGAGGGGCTGACTGACCGCATTTCTTCATTCTCCTTCGAGTGTTTTAATCGTTAGCGATTGCTGCTCGCTCGAGCATTTGCGTGATGCTTTTGGCAGCGATTTTGCCGTCTTGGACTGCCATGACGGTGCTGGCATCGCCTTTTAAGCGCACACAATCGCCACCTGCGAATACTTTGGGGTTGCTGGTGTGGTTGTGCGCGTCGGTGACGATGTACCCGTTTTTGATCTCGAGTCCGAGGGCTTGGGCAAGTTGGGTTTGTTTGTTCTGCCCGATGGCTTTGATGACCATGTCCACCTCGAGCCTGTGATTGCTGCCTTCGACTACTTCAGGGCGCGGTCTGCCGCTTGCGTCTGGCTCTCCTAGGCGCATGGTGACGCACTCGAGGCTTTTCACACCACTCGAGTCACCGTGAATGGCAACAGGGGCAGTTAAGAAGCGGTATTCGATGCCTTCTTGCTTGGCGAATTCGTATTCAAAATTGTAAGCGGTCATTTCGGTTTCTGTGCGGCGGTAGACCATGGTCACTCGAGCCGCGCCAAGGCGCTTGGCGATGGTGGCGGCATCTATAGCGGTGTTGCCTGCGCCAATCACGGCAACGTGCTTACCAACGGGGATGCTCGAGTAAGGGCTGGTTTTGGTCAGTTCAATAAAGTCTATGCCGTCCACCACGCCGCCTAAGTCTTCGCCCGAAATG
>JAAFJQ010000352.1 GCA_013298185.1 Deinococcales bacterium | reverse complement strand
CCATTTTGGCGATGTACTTTCAATGCTAAAAGTCGTGCCAGACTTGGTGAAGCTCGATGCGATTCGCACACTTTTTGGTTTTGCCAAAAAATACTTCAAGAACCCAAAAATGCAGCAGGTCTTTAGTTTTGAAACCTTGCTCGTGGGTGGCAATCCGCTGTCTGTGCCTTCGATTTACGCGATGATTCACTTCGTCGAAAAAACATGGGGAATTCATTTTGCACTTGGTGGCACGGGCGCTTTGGTCAATGGGTTTGTCAAGAAATTTGAAGAACTCGGTGGGAAAATCATCTATAACGCACCTGTCTCGAGGGTTGAAATTAAAAATGAATTTGGAGCCAAACCCGCAGGGCGTTTCTCGAGAAAAATTGCCAAAGGCGTGACTTTAGAAAACGGCACACAACTAGAAGCAGACTTGGTGGTGTCCAACGGCGATTACGCCAATACCTATCTGAAGCTGATTCCAAGCCAGTACCGCAATTGGAATTCGGACACCAAAATTAAAATTGCACCACAAAGCATGAGTTTGGTGGTGGTCTACTTTGGTTTTAAGGCTGACGGCTTAGAAACCAACCTCAAGCACCATAATATTATTTTAGGACCGCGTTACGAAGAACTCTTAAAAGACATTTTTGGACGCAAAATCCTGGCTAAGGACTTCTCGCAGTATTTGCATATCCCAAGCCTGACCGACCCCAGTCTTGCGCCAGAAGGGCATCATGTGGCTTACACACTTGTTCCAGTGCCGCACAACGGCTCGAAACTGGATTGGGAACTCTTAGGGCAGCCATTTGTGGATAAAATCATGCGCTTTTTAGACGAACGAGGTTTTATCCCAAATTTGCGTCAGCGTCTGGTTTACCAGAGTTTTATTGACCCTGATTACTTTGAAGGCACACTCTCGAGTTATTTGGGAAATGCCTTTGGACCCGAACCGATTTTAGCGCAAAGTGCTTTTTTTCGCCCACACAACCGCTCAGAAGACATCGAACGCTTTTACATGGTTGGGGCTGGCGCTCAGCCCGGCGGCGGAACGCCCAGTGTGATGATGAGCGCTAAAATGACAGCGCGACTGATTGCCGAGGATTTCAAAATAGACGCCAAGGTTTTGGGTTAATCCACAAAATGCTGCTTAAAAAAGGTGGTGGTGTCATCCAGCACCTTAGGCTCGAGAAAACGCAGCAGCCTCGAGAATGCACCAATGATCCGAAAATGGTCTAGGTTTTCAAAGGCTTTCCAGTCGGCTGTGCCGCCCTTGAGTCGAATTTCATGGGCTAGGCGCGGCGCGTGAGCTGGGCTACATAAAGTGTCTTTTGCACCGTGCAGCAGCAGCATCGGCGGGTTTTGACCATCGGCAATCAAAGCAGGTTGTGCCTCGAGCCACTGCTCGCGTGCGCCCATGGCTTTTTGCGCTCGAGGGTCGGTTTCCAGCCACTCGAGGAAATCATACGGTCCTGATATTCCCACACTGGCAGCGATTGCATTGCGCTTTAAGCCGACTTGCTCGAGGTATGTTGGCACAACGCACAAAAGCGCAATGATATGCGCCCCTGCCGAATGCCCAAGCAAGCCCAGTTTCCTCGAGGTCACACCGTAGATTGGCAGTTCGCGCAGCAGAAATTGGATACTTAGGGCTACATCCTGCACCATGCGCGGAAAAACCCCGTCGGGCGCTAGGCGATAATTGACCACTGCCACATTAAAACCAGCCGCACAAAGGCTATCTGCCACAAATGGGTATTCGTCTTTGCTGCCAGCATCCCAGTAGCCGCCATGCACAAAAACCAAAGTGCCGAGCGGATTTTTTACAAGGTACAAATCCAGCACTTGTCGCTCGAGTTGCCCGTATTTGAGGTTGCTGTGTAAAGTAAAACCTTTTTTATTGATTGCCCCGTTGATGATTTCAAGTGGCGCTCGTCCAACGGCTGAACCAATTTGCGTTAGCACGGCATTCGAGGCTCGAGACAACTGACTTAACCAATCTTCGGGCATAAAGCGTATTTTAACTGGTTAAAATCAAAATCCCCAAGACCAGCGAAATCAGCATTTGATACAAACTCGAGTTACGCAGTTTGGGATCAGTACGATTAACCCAGAAACGCAGACCACCTTGGGCGATGATCAAGACCACCATCGTCCAGCGAGGCACGGGTACGCCCAGCATCAGCGCAATCAATAATCCTGCCAACACTGCCAGCATGGCAAAGCGCAGGGCAGTCAGGGGCGGCATGTGGTACTTATTCATGACTGTTAGTTTACCCGTTTTGGGCTGCCGAACCACAACATCTGGTATGAGAACAAAACCTATCCTCGAGATGGTGACGATCTCATTCTCAGTAAGGTAAACTGCTTGGCGTATGAAACCTCATTTCTTTTCAAAATGTCTGACTGCGCTGCTTGGCGCGTTTGTAATGGCTGCTCCTGCGTTGGCTCAAGCAGGTGGGGCATTGCCGCTTGCCAGTGTCAGCAATCAAAGCTGGGCAACACCATTTGAAGAACTACGAATCATTGTACCGAGCGGCATTGATGCTCCGCTGGCACTCGAGGTCTACAGTCCGGGCTTAAACCTCAATGATTACGTCAATGGTCGAGCCACCACTGGTTACTATGGCGATGAAATTTATGGGCGCAATTTGCCATTTGAAACCAGTTACTCGGTGCTTGCTCCTAATGGCGCGAAACTCTTTGAACGCAAGTACGGCACGACCGATAAGCACACTTGGGAGCGCCTGACCACACTGCGCGTCCAACCCGGGATTTATACCCTGCGGGTTCAAAGCACAGGCAATGGAAAAAATGCTTTTGCTGTCAGAGCCAACAGCCCATATCAAATCCAAGCCAGCCAGTTCACAGTCAATGCTCGAGGAGCGCCGAACACCGACCTTTTAGCGGCTCGTTTGCAAGTTTCAAGGGAACTTGTCGGCAAGCGCTTTGAACTGACCAATTATGATGCCGATGGGGCTGCCGAAGCCGAGTTGTACGCGGTTTCACCCGATGGGCTACGCCGTAAACTGGCAACCTCAGAAAACGGTGGTCAAGCCACCGATGGTTTTGAAATCACCAATGCACTGGTTGGCGAGTGGAGCATTCTGATGCGAAT
>JAAFJQ010000351.1 GCA_013298185.1 Deinococcales bacterium | reverse complement strand
CGCTGGCGATTTACCACCGCGCCGCACCGCTGAAATTCTGATGGAACTTGCCAATGAGCGCCATATCCTGCTCGGCAGCACCAGCCAAATCACCGAACCACTCGAGCTGATGGTCTTACCGATTTACGCCCCTGACGAAGCTACGATTTTTGTTGACCAAACCTTGTATGACCAATGGAAAGCCATTTACGGCACTGTTTTAGCCACAGTACTCACCCCAAAAGGCGACAGGCAAATGTTCCGAGTTCGTGGACGCGAAGGCAGCCTAGGAAGAGTGCAAATTGCTGAAGTTGCCTTGAAAAAACTCAAAGTAGCTCGAGGTGTGAAAGTCAAAGTGATTCCATCAGGTGGGACGAGGTAATGAGCTATGAGCTATGAGCGCAAAACGATGAAAAGTGAATTGACTTTCGACTTTGCCTTTATTTATGGTATTTGATTCCAGCGTTGATGGTGCTGGCACGGTACAGTGCCTCGAGCAGCACCAATTGAGCCAAATCATGCGGGAAGGTCAGGGCGCTTAAGCTCCACAAGGCATCGGCTCGGGTTTTCACGGCGCTAGAAAGACCTTCATCACCACCAATACAAAAAGCCAATTCACCTTCACCAGCCACACCAAGTTGCTCGAGACGCTGTGCTAAAACTGGTGTCTCGAGTTGCTTGCCCAACGGGTCAAGCACAAAAGCATAGGCTTTGCCAATCGCCTCGAGTATCGCAGCCCCTTCCTCGAGCATGGCGGGTTGCCCTGCTTTTTTACTGTCTTTGATTCGTGTGACACGAATTTTATGGAAACGCTCGAGACGTGTGGCATACAACTCGCAACCAAGTTTGGCGTACTCGAGTTTCGGCGAACCAACCGTGATGATATGGAGTTTCATGGCTTGGAGTGTACCCGAAGTGAACCAGTAAAATTGAATTACACTTCCGTCTTGTGATAGCCTAACCCACAT
This sequence comes from Deinococcales bacterium, assembly GCA_013298185.1. Taxonomy (GTDB): domain Bacteria; phylum Deinococcota; class Deinococci; order Deinococcales; family JAAFIG01; genus JAAFIG01. The sequence continues at coordinate 2,176 of JAAFJQ010000351.1, read as the reverse complement.
GCCATTGACTGTGATTAACCATCCGCTTGTACAACATAAACTCGCTCTGGTGCGCGATGAACGCACAGGCAGCAAAGACTTCAGGGAACTGATTACCGAAGTCACAATGCTGATGGCTTTTGAAGCCATGCGTGACCTTGAACTCGAGGATGTGCAAATCAAAACACCTGTTGAGACTGCGACGGTTAAGATGCTCTCGGGCAAAAAATTGGCATTGGTTGCGATTCTCCGAGCTGGTCTGATTATGGTGGACGGAATTTTGCAACTTGTGCCAGCGGCGAAGGTTGGTCATATTGGCACGTACCGCGACCCACAAAGCAAGGAACCTGTGCGTTACTACGCTAAACTGCCCGCAGATATTCATGAGCGCCGTGTTTTTGTGCTTGACCCGATGCTGGCAACGGGTGGCAGCGCAGTGGATGCGATTGCTGAAGTCAAAAAGTTTGGTGCTACTCAGATTAAGCTCCTCAACATCATTGCTGCGCCAGAAGGCGTGGCTCGAGTTGAACGCGAACACCCAGATGTGGAGATTGTGGTGGCGGCACTCGATTCGCACCTCAATGACCATGCGTATATTGTCCCGGGCTTGGGCGACGCTGGCGACAGAATCTATGGAACAAAATGAGAACTGAACCAGTCTCGAGCATGAGAGTTAAGCTCATCTCGAGTCAGTAAAATACGGGGCGTTGTGAACGAATTTCTTATCTCCATTGGCATTCGCGGCAACCTCGAGGTTGGATTTTTACCTGTGGTGCTGATTTTTTTAACTGCCATGGCAGTCACATGGCTTTTTATCCCTCGAGTCCGTGATTATGCGGTTGAACGCGGCTTGGGTGATAAACCCAACGAGCGACGCTTAAACAAAGAACTTCTGCCCAATGTCGGTGGCTTAACCATTTTTGCAGGGGTGATTGCTGCGATGGTGCTTGCGATTGCCATCAAGCCCTTGCTGCTGGCGACAGTCAATATTCAACTCCTTAGCATTGCGCTTGGTGGCGCGATCATGGTTTTGGTTGGCTTTATAGATGACCAATTTGAACTACCAAGCCTCTTTCGGATTGTGGTGCAAGCGCTTTGTGCTGGACTTTTAATCGTGAACGGTATCCGCATTGACATCACTTGGCTACCGATGTGGGCAGATGTGATTCTGACCGTAATCTGGGTGGTTGGCATCACCAACGCCGTTAATCTGCTCGATGGTATAGACGGCAATGTCGGTGGGCTTGGTTTTATCACCGCCATGAGCTTACTGGCACTGTCAGCACAATTCTCAACTCGAGGAGCAGCCACACTGTTATTGGCAGCTTTGGCTGGCGCGTGCCTAGGCTTTTTGCGCCATAACTTTAATCCTAGCCGCATCATCCTAGGCGATGCAGGAGCAACCTTTATTGGCTTTACTTTGGCAGCCGTTTCAATGCTTGGCACACTCAAAGTTGGCGCAGCCGCCAGTGTACTTGCACCAGTGGTGATTTTACTTGTGCCAATTTTGGACACCACCCAAGTCACGATTCGTCGCATCCTGAGCGGTAAGCGCCCCGATACCCCGGGCAAAGATCACCTGCATCATATGCTCCTTGCTCGAGGTTTTGACCAGCGCCGTAGCGTGGTGACACTTTGGACAGCGACCTTGGCTTTAAGCGTAATTTCCATGCTGCTGCAAAGAGTCAACCCTGTCGTCATTATTTTAAGTGTGGTGATTACTGTGGCAGCCCTTGCCTTCGTAGCCCAACAAAGAATTCTCGAGGTCAAACGTACCGCAGCGAAACTTGAGACTTAAAGGGAACGCTTAAAAACGCAATTTCTCACAACTCCCCCTCGCTTCGCTCGACCCCTCAAAGAGCTACGGCTTACACACATCTTGTTGTTTATCTAAACGAGAAAATCGGCAGCTCGAATTCGCATTTCCTCTCACAGGGAGGACACGGGGGTCCTCCCCTACAGGGAAATTGCGTCATACACGGGTAAACCGTAGGGACAGGCGACCATGCCCGTCAGGTGCGTCTTATGGTCAAGAAACCCCCGTGTCTGTCCTGCCAAGTCACGAAAATGATAACCAAACCCACGTTCTCTCGAGCAATTTTGTTCATCAATATGACCCAACTTTTGGATTCTCGACCAAATCAATTGAATACGTCTTTGAAAGATAGGTTGCATACTTGTGTGCAAACGGTAGCTC
>JAAFJQ010000350.1 GCA_013298185.1 Deinococcales bacterium | reverse complement strand
TATTGGTAAAGTTAAAACGCATAGCATGGATTGGCTTGAAAGCTTGAGCCAGAGCTGAATTGATAATCGGTATACCCGTGTAAGTGCGTAAATCTGCAACGGCGGTTTCTGCTACACTGGTGTTGGTACTGACTGCCAAAAAGGTGATGTTGCTATTTGGTGCATTGTACGGTGTTCCATTAGCGGCGGCATTACGAATGCGGTAGGTGGCACTGACAAAACGTTCACCGCCTGATCCCCTTGTACCATTGGTGAAGGTACTGCTCTGAAAAAGCTGCATCTGAATCCCGCCACTCAGGGAATCATTGAGGCTTTGGGGTTGCAGTGTTCCAGCCTGACTCGAGACCATACGACTAAGCAGCGTACCTGTGGGGTTGAGCTTAAATTCAATTCGCATCAGACCCAGCACTTGTTGAGATTGAATGTCTTGCATTGGTTGTGTGCAAGCAACGAAAAACACAAAACCGACAAGGGTTAGATAGGTTAAAACATGTTTCATTGGTCATCATCTCCAGATCGCTCGAGTTGAATTGGCACACGAATTGGCGAACCACCAATCAAGGCAACAAACACGCCGATTGGCTCGAACAAACACGCCGATTGGCTCGAGATGAGGCGTTTGATACGGTAAGCGCACCTTAGATTCAGGCGTATTCACGGCAGCACCTTTTGATAGGAATTATAGAAATCATCGTTAATCACAAATGCCAAACTATCGGCTTTCAGTTCGGATATGTTCTTGAGAACACGCACTTGGTACGTCCAGCCACTTGGTAAGTTCAGACGTTGCCCGAGTTGCTCGAGGTCATCAATGCTCAGTTTGTTGTCTTTGATTTGCGAATATGACTGCATTCGGTAGATTTCTTGTCTTGGTGAGATCAGTTCGTAGACCATGTTGCCCGCGTTGTAGGTAAAGACTGTGTTGCGTTTGACTTGATTCTCGGTATAGAACAAATCGCCCACCGAACCCTGCCAGATGTTGGTTTCGAGTTTGGCTACCAGTTTCATTTGAATCCCGCCAAAATCCACAATTTTTCCGTCAGCAGTCGCACCGCTCCCAATGAGTTTATTGAGTACCCAGTAACGTGGACCATTGAGTTTGACGACTTGGGCATTGAACTGCTTGGCTAATTGTTCTGCCTCGAGTTTCGCCCATACGTCTGACGGACAATCGTTCAAACCAATGGTGTTATAAACCTCGACAGGTAAAGTAAACCACACCCGAAAAACCGGAATAACTTCGCAGTACCGTAAATTACGCCAATCCGCCCTAGGCGCTAAGAATTGGGTTTGTGTGACGGCTGGAATACTCGGGTTTCCTTGGGCAACAGCCATGATCCCAACTGCCAACAAGAGCGGTATTGCTACAAGAAACAATTTTTTCATAACCATCACTTTGCCAAGTAGTTATGGAGAACTTAAGGAGAAAATCACGCAATTGCCCAAAAATCGCTAGACTAATTTCATGCCCAGTCTCTTGCTGCTCGAGGATAACCATGAAGTTGCCGCAGCTTTACATGGTTTTTTGCAGCAACGTGGTTTTTTGGTACGCCAAGCCAACAATGGACTTGAGGGGCTAAAATTATTCAACACCGAACCCCCCGATATGTTGTTGCTTGACATGATGATGCCCGGCTTAACTGGACTCGAAGTGTTGCGCCAAGTTCGAGCATGTAGCCAAGTTCCAATTTTGATCTTAACGGCTCGCACCGATGAACGCGAAATCCTTGAAGGTTTTGCACTTGGAGCAGATGATTACATCACCAAACCTTTTCGGATGCTCGAGGTACTGGCACGAATCCAAGCAGTGCTACGAAGGGTAAAACCCCCCATGCACTCCCTTTTTACCAAACACGGAGTCTATCTTGAGCCTGCAACCCGAACCGCCCGACGTTTTGATACAACCCTTGATCTCACAGTTGCTGAATTCGATCTTTTGCTGCGTTTACTCGAGCATCCCAATCGGGTGTTTAGTCGCTTAGAGCTACTCGAGGTGATTGGTAACGACAACACTTTGGAGCGCACAATTGACACCCATATCAAAAATGTACGACGCAAATTGGGTGAAGATCACCGACTCGAGACCGTCTTTGGTATGGGGTACAAATATGCCGAGTAAACACAGTTTACCCTTATGGCTGCAACTGACATTATTATTGACATCGGTTGGTGTACTCACATTCTTAGGTGGGATTCTGATTTTTGAGCTTTATTGGGCAGAAGTTTTACAAAAAGTACCTGAATCAACCCGAAACTTGATCGAACAAATCCGACCCTCACCAGGTTTGGCATTTAGTGAGCAACGCCTGAGTTTTCGTCCAGGAGCTGTTGTCTTGCTTTTTGGCGGCTTGGTGATTCTGGTTTCAAGCATCCTGATTTCACGGCGTATCCTTGCACCAATTGCGGCTTTGGAACGCAGTATCGAACGCATCTCGAGTGCAGAATTACACCAACCAATCAACCAAAACACCGAATTTTCTCAGATGCTACGCCAAGTCGAACATTTAGCCCAGAAACTCGAGCAGAGCGAAGATGCGCGGCGCATCGCCAATGCCGCCATTGCACATGAGCTTCGCACACCACTCACGGCGCTTCGCGTTCGGGTGGAAAGCCTCGAGTATGGGGTTTATCCGCTCGAGGTCGGTGAAATCAGTAAACTGCACCCGACCTTGGATCTGCTCGAGCGCTTGGTCGAAGACCTGCAAACCCTGAGCCTCGCTGAAGCAGGTGAATTGCACCTCGAGCCACAACAGCTAGACTTGCATGCACTGCTGCTCGAAGTCAGCCTAGAACTTCAAATTGAGGTTCAGGTCAGTACCAACCAACCTGTGCTGATACAACTTGACCCCAAACGAATGCGCCAAGTGCTGTACAACTTGCTCGAGAATGCCAAACGGTACTCAGGACAAAACCCGAGCATCAAAGCCAAACTCGAGGTTCAAGGCACACAACTTTACTTTAGCCTAGCCGATGATGGAACTGGTGTTCCAGATGAACAGCTCAAAAACCTATTCACACCATTTTATCGCCTTGAACCCAGTCGCTCTCGAGCCTACGGCGGCAGTGGCTTGGGCTTAGCGGTGATACAAGCCATCATCACCGCACACAGCGGTCAGATCAGTGCCAAAAAAGCAGCTTTGGGTGGACTCG
>JAAFJQ010000035.1 GCA_013298185.1 Deinococcales bacterium | reverse complement strand
CGAAGCGGCAGTGGAATCTGGAGCGGATTTTTTAATTGTGCATCACGGTTGGTTCTGGAAAAATGTGCAACCGATTGTTGGACCGCTTGCTAAGCGGGTTAAAGCAGCGGCGGCGGGCAACCTCAACTTGTATGTTTCTCACTTGCCTTTGGATATTCACCCCGAGGTTGGTAATAACATTCAACTGGCTAAATTCCTATCCTTAAAAAACATTGAACCTTTTGGCTTGGATAAAAACCTCAGCCTTGGCTTTATGGGCGAATTACCCGTGCCACTGAGCCTCCAAGACCTTGCGGATAGCGTCCAGAAAATCACAGGTGAGGTTTGCTTGGTTCATGCTGGTGGCAGTGCGGTCATCTCGAGCATCGGAATTATTTCGGGCGGCGCGGCTGGTTTTGTAGACCAAGCTGCCAAAGCTGGTTTGGATTGCTTTATCACGGGCGAACCAAGCCATGCCAATTTCCCAGATGCGTTTGAATACGGAATCAATGCGATTTTTTGCGGGCATTATGAATCCGAGGTCTTTGGAGTGAAAGCCCTTTCGATCAAACTCGAGGATACCTTTGGGTTGCCTTGGCAATTTCTACACCTGCCAAGTGGGCTTTAAGGTTGCTTAATCCAATACTTCTTCGCCAACTTCTAGCCCGTGCTGCTCGAGGGCTGTTTTAATCACCGAAAATGAAAAACCTCGGCGCATAAAAAAAGCGATTGCTTTCTGCTCGGCGCGTTCGCCAACAAAACGGTTCTGGTATTTCTCGAGTAAGCCAAGAGCAGCTTCTAAATCCTCGGATTGATCGCGGTGCTGCAATACATCTTCGACCAAGTGCTGATTGATGCCTCGAGCCAAGAGTTTGCGCTTGACTCCATAGCGCCCTAAGGTGGTGTCTTCGGCGGCTCGAGCGGCAATGGCGTTGTCGTTGACAAAATGAAATTCCCGTAAGCGCTCGAGAATGATTGCGATGTCGGCGGTTGTGACTTTGCGATGACGAAGTTTTTTGGTCAGTTCATGCTCGGTTAAAGCCCGAGCCGACAATGCCCGAATTGCGTACTGCAAAGCATCGGCGGCGTTCATCAGTTGCCAAGGAAACTCAGCACACCTCGAGCGATGCCAAGTGCAATTTTTTGTTGATACCAATTTGTGCCAAGGTTCTTGCCTTCGACTGGGTGCGTACCAAAACCAGTTTCAATTAAGATACTCGGAATGCGTGGTTTTTTAATCACCCAAAACTCGGCTTGTCTGACGCCTTGATTAACTGCTCCTGTGGTACTGAGCAAATTGCTTTGAACCAAATTGGCAAGTTTTTTCGAGAATTTGACATTCAGTTGCGCCAATTGGTCATTGATTAAATCCTGAGCTAAATTTCTGGCAGCTCGAGTCAGTGCTTTACCGGTGCTACCACCACCGTTTTCACGCTCGGCTTGAGCCAGTGTTTCAGCATCGGCGGATTGTCCAAACAAATAGGTCGAAATCCCCTGAGCGCGAGCATCAGCGCTGTTCACATGGATGCTGACAAAGGCATTGCGGTCACTGCTGCCCATGTTGGCTCGAGCATCAAGGTCGCAGCGTTTATCGCAGGATTTACCTTGCCAAGCGTAATCGCCTGTGCGGGTCATGACCACATTGACACCGTTGTTCTCGAGGATAGCGCGAACTTTTAAGGCTAAGCTGAGGGTAACAATTTTTTCAGTTACGTACTTACTCATGCCCGGGTCTATACCCCCATGTCCTGCGTCCAACACAACCGTTAATTTTGGTTTGCTGGGTGTTTTTGGTTTGCTGGTTGTGGGTTTGACCACCGAAGCCACAGGCTGATTGGCAGCCACGACGCCAAGTTTTGCACCAAGATCAATCACAATGCGGTTTGGCTGATCGCCTGTTGGGTCTAAAGTAAAGGCTTTCCAGCCTTGAACACTGCTTAAATCAAAAGTGGTTCTTAAGGTCAATTTGACGCCGTTACCAAGATTCTCGAGTTGCCAAGAAGCCAGTTCTGGAGTGTCAGAATCCGCATTTCCTGCCACGGCTTTGGCAGGTGAAATCAGCATTTCAAAGGTTTTGCCTCGTATCGAAACACTGAATTTGGGTTTGGTAGGCGCATCCAAGACCACTCGAGTAAAACCTTGGTCATGAGCGGCTATCCGAGGAGTACCAACACCGTCAAGTTGTGCCAAGCTCAGCCCAAAGAACAGCACCAAGCCAAGCAAGAAAAAACCAAAAACAGATACATTTCGCACGGCGTTTATTATTCCAAGAAAATTCAAATCTGTCGAGCGGTTGGCTCACCTTTGCCACAACATTTGGTGGTTGACCAACCCAAAGACCCCAATTGACGTATGGCATCAAGCAAAGATTGAGCTTCTAGGCTCAGACACATCCGTAGAATGCCGACTGTATACCAGCAAACTGAACAACCACTTGATTGTGTATCGCTCCTCGAGAACCCATCAAAGCTCAAAGCTCAAAGCTCAAAGCTCAAAGCTCAAAGCTCAAAGCTGTTCTTTTCCCATCTCGAGCATAAACTGCACGATTTCATGGCAAATGCTATCGCGTTCAGCATCCCAAAAAACTTCATGATTGCAGTTTTGCAACCAGCGAATGCGTTTGATGCGGCTGCTGATTCGCTCGAGTGCCAGGTCAGCTGCTTTTGGTGGAATTACAGTGTCTTTGAGCGAGTGAACAATCAGGGTTGGGGCTTTGATTTCTCCTAGCATTTTACTGGTGAGGCTTGCCATTTGGTACAACTGCCCAAAAGCAGCGGTTGGAAACTGCTGATAGGTGATCTGCTCTGCTTCGGCTTCGGCACGTAAAACAGGGTCAAGAATGGCGCTGCCATCGCCCTTAAAATCTTTGATGATGTTTTGTAACAAACCCACAAAAGGAGCAAGTGGACTCGAGAAAGTAAAAGCAGGTGCAACCAAGACCAAGCTCGAGACAGGTTTTTGGGTGGCAATCTGAGCTGCCACCAAGCCACCCATGCTATGCCCAACCACTGCCACTTGGTCACACCGCGCCTCGAGGCTGGTATAGGCGGTTAGGGCATCCTCGAGCCAATCTTGCCATTTGACATTTCGCAGGTCGGTCCAGACCGTTCCATGTCCACGCAAAAGCGGAATTTCAAAGTCCAAACCAGCCGAGGTTAAGAACGGGGCGATATAATTCACGGTTTTGGGTTGCGCCGTGAAACCATGACAGACCAGAACACCTGTTTTCATTGGCAAAAGTCTACCGCATTGGTTGAACCTATGGGGTAGACTGGTACTCTAGGACTATGAAACTCGAGCCTCAGATTCGCGCCACCTTCGACCAGACCTTTATGGAACTCCTTGCCTTTGTACGGGTCAGTGTGCTGGACGCAAAACCACCCGCTTTGGTGGCTTCAAGTGCCATAGCCAAGATGTTTTTTACCGAGAGTCAAAAAAGTGTTTTACAAGACTTAGCCGAATTGACCGCCAGTTGGAACAATTCTGAAATCAACTTACCTGTGGTTGAACGTGCCATGAAAACCCTCGAGGGAATGGAACTCCATGATGCCAAGGAAAAACTGGCGAGGTTGCTCGAGTTCACACGATAAAGGGTGTGATTTCTCTTTCAAAGAGAGGTGTGCTTCCACTTTCACCCACAAGCGCTCAAAATCGCGTAGTATCCCAGATATGAAAAAACGGTCTTTTGGACTCGCTGCATTGGTTCTGGTTTTGGTGGGATGCGTTCCTAATTTGGTTCAAACCCCCAAGTTTGAAATGCGCGAAGCAGGTTTGTTGCGCCTTAACCCTCCGGGCTTAGCTGGTGTTGCTCCAGAAGCGATTATTCGGGTTTTACTGACCGCCCGTAACCCCAACCCAATTGACCTTGGTTTGACCGAAATGAAATTTGATTTGTTCTTAGACGGCAAAAAAGTCGCTGCAGGTGGCACTCCGGGCTTTAACATGAAAGCCAATGGTGTTCCCAGCAATGTCCCCGTGGATGTGACGATTCCAATTGACCCAAGCAGCTTACAAAGCATGTTCAAAATCGTGACTGGTGCTAGGGTCGAGTACCGCCTCGAGGGAACATTTGCCGTGGATGCTGGAGCGCTGGGCAGACCGCGCTTTGGTCCATTTGTGATTGCCGCAGGCAGTTACCAAGCCCCAAGTTTAGCCAGCACCCCACCGAGTTTTGCCTTTCGCAGCGACCTGACCCGTTTAACTGTCGGCTTAGGTGGAGCAGTCCTCGATTTGGGCTTTGAGGTCAGCAACCCAGCTCCAATTGGCTACCGTTTGGTTGCGCCGCTCAATTTAACTGTTGGAGGCAGAATTTTAGCCAAAGTCGAAGCCGGTGGAGTTATTCCAGCTGGAGGAAAAGGCATTATTTCCACCCGTTTTCAAATTGATCCAATTGCCGCTGGCACGGCTATTTTGGGTGGTAACTTTGATTTCCAAATCACAGGAGCGCCGAGTCTCGAGGTGCCTGGTTTTCAGGCGTTTGCTTTCCCTTTAAGTGCGCTTTTTGGTGGCACGGCTCGCAGATAAGCTCTATAAAAAAAGGCTCGAGAAGATGTATTTTTCTCGAGCCTTTTGATTGATCCTAATTGCTGTTAGCCTTTAACGCTACCAGCCGTTAAACCAGAAATAATTTTTTGTTGGAAAATCAGAATAATCGTGATGATCGGAACAATGGCAATCGTAATTGCGGCGCTGATGATTCCCCACGGAAAAGTAAATTCGGTTTGGTAAAGCGCCACAGCTGGCGGCACAGTGCGGGTGGCTTGGTTGGTGGCAAAGGTCACAGCCAATAAAAATTCGTTCCAGCTATTGACGAACGCCAATATGCTGGCGGTGGCAACGCCCGGCGCTGCCAGTGGCACAATAATGCGCCATAACGCGCCAAATCTCGAGCAGCCGTCCACCATCGCGGCATCCTCGAGGTCTTTGGGGATGCCTTGAAAAAAGGCAGTCAGGGTTAAAATGCTGATCGGCAAGCTAAACGCCGCATACGGCACAACCAAGCTCATGTAATTGCCCAACCAGCCAAACGAGCGCATCATTTGATAAAGCGGCACGATCAGGCTGACCACAGGAAAGATGCTTGCTGCCACAATCATGGTCTGAATCAGGCGGCGTTGTGGCAAGTTGACTCGAGCTATCGCGTAACCTGCCAAAGCTGCGATGGTCACGCAAATGACAGTGCTGATGCCCGCCACAAAAACACTGTTGAAAAAATAACGTAAAAACGGTTGTTGGCTAAAGACTTGCTCGTAATTGGTTAATGCCCAGCTTTGCGGCAGGTACTGCACAGGACTGGTTTGTAGTTCGATGTCGTTCTTGAAGCTGCTTAGGAATACCCAAACCATCGGGTAAACCCCATTAACCACCAGCAGAACCAAGGCAAAGACCACAAAGGCACGGTTGAGGAAAGTGTTATTGGTCATGGTTTAATCCTCGGGGCGCACCCAGCGCACATAAATAGCGGTAATCACGAGAGCCAGTAAAAACAAGCCCAGACTAACAGTTGCGCCGTAACCAAAATCAGTAAATTCGACCGTGGTTTTTTGAATGTACATGCCCAGCGTCTCGAGGTTCAGCGCTCCAGCTTGGCGAAAAGCATACGGCACATCAAAGACTTGTAGCGCCGAAAGCGTGCGAAAAATCAGGGCAACCGCAATTGCGGGGCGAAGCAGCGGCAAGGTAATGCGCCAAAAAATTTGCCAGCTGCTCGCGCCGTCAACTCTGGCAGCTTCCTCGAGTTCCATTGGAATGCTTTGTAAACCACCAAGCAAAATCAGTGCTACAAAGCTCGAGGTTTTCCAGATGGTGGTGACCACAAAAGCAATCACTTGGGTATCTGGTTGCAGCAACCAACGAATCGGTTGTTCAATCAAACCAAAACGCAGCAGGAGGTCGTTAAACAGACCAAATTGGGTGTTGAACATCCAAGCAAACATCGTGCCAGTAATCACTTGTGGCATCGCCCAGGGCAGAAGAAGCGCAATTCGCACCACCCAGCGCCAATTGGTTTTGACATTGGCAAGGAGCGCCAAAGGCAAACCAACCACAAAAGAACCAACCACAGTCAGCACACCAAAATATAAGGTCTTCCAAAAGGCGTCTATGAAGCCTTGATCAGCAAGCAACCTCGAGTAATTACCAAAATTAAAATTAACAATGGCTGGATTGGCTAAATCTTGCACCCGAAAAGTCAAAAGTAGCACGTTGAACATCGGGTAAAGAAAAATTCCAACCAATAAAACAATGGCTGGGGCAAGGAGCATCCAGCCAAACTCGCGTTCTGCCAGTTGTCCGGTCATCAAACGTTGCCAAAAGGTAACGCCCCGAGATTCTCGGGGCGATCGAACAGGTGAGGGCATCGCCACAAATGTTCCTTACTTAATCAGTGGCTCGAGGGCGGATTGCATATCGGAGAGTGCCTTGTCCACGGTCTTAGAACCTGCTACCACCGCATTAACATTGGTGCGAATGATTTCAGAAACACGCGGGTAGTTGGCGGTGACTGGACGTGGTTTGGCTTTAAGGATAACTGGGTAGAGGTCATCGTAATGTGGGTTGGCTTTCAGGACTTTGTTGTTGTTGTACAAGCTCTTACGGACTGGCAAGAAGCCACCTTTGATACTGAAATCCTCTTGGTTTGGCACTTCTGACATGAACTTCATCAATTCAAAAGCTTTTTGCTTGTTCTTGCTAAAGCTCGAGATGCCCCATTGGAAACCACCTTGGCAGGTGCTGGTGGCGGCTTTGGTGCCTTCAAAGATCGGCAGTTTGGCTACGCCGACTTTGCCAATTACACTGCTGGGTCCGCTGGTTGGTCCACCGTTGCCTTGGAAGTGCGCCCAAGCATATGCCCAATTCAAACCAAAGACCACATTGCCTTGTTGCAACATACGCCTCGAGTCATCGGTGCGGACTTCTGCCATCAGGGCTGGAGAGATTTTGTACTTGTTAATTGAATCCACCCACAAGTTCAAGGCGCGTTTGCCAAAGTCGTTGTTGATGTTGACCTTGCCACCGCTCAGGAAATCGCCGCCAGCTGCCCAGAATGGCTGCAAGAACATACAGACAGCCCCTTCGATGGGTGCGCCTTGGAAGTTCAAGCCCTGTAAATTTGGATTCTTTTCGCCAGCCAGCACAGTTTGAGCTGAAACAATTAAATCTTCCCAAGTGCGTGGTACAGGCAACTTGTACTTCTCGAGCAGGTCTTTGCGGTAATACAAGAACTGCACATCGGTGGTGGCAGGCAACGCCCAGAGTTCATTGCCAATCGTGTTAGCGCGGATCGGACCTGGCACATACCCTTCAATAAATTCTTTACGGTCTGCATCGCCACCAAAGTACTTATCAAGCGGCTCGAGCCAACCCTGAGCCACAAATTGAGCTGGACGGATGACATCAATTAGCATCACATCGAGGCTCGAGTCTTTTGCACCAAGCACCGTGGTCAGGTATTGGTTTTGTAACTCCGAAGTTGCACCGCCCAACTCGAGAACCACTTTGGTACCGGTCTTCTTTTCAAAGCGATCAAAAATCGGTTGTAACAAATCAGGGCGCAGTGTCGAACCTGCAAAAACCCTAAGTGTATTGCTTTGAGCGCCGACTTGCGATAATGCCAAAGCCCCAGCCGCTAAGCCAAGACCACCAAGCATAACCAATGTTTTTAACTTCATGGTAATTCCTCCTAAATTGCTTTTTTGGTAAGCCCGTTCAATATACAGCACCGCCGCACAACTTGGAAGCGGGTTTGTCACGGCAACGTAATACTGATGTACTTTAGCTCCAAAAACGCTTCTAAACCCCAGCGTCCGCCTTCGCGTCCAACACCAGAGTTTTTCGTACCACCAAAAGGAGCTTGAGGTGCCATGGCGCTCGGCACGCCATCATTGACCCCAACAATGCCATACTCGAGGCTTTCCGCTACTCGGTATGCTCTGCCAATGTCCCTTGTCCAAATATACGCGGCTAAGCCGTACTCGGTGTTATTCGCCCAAGCAATCGCGTCGGATTCGCTCGAGAAACGCACCAATGGCGCAACGGGACCAAAGGTTTCTTCCTCGAGAATCCGCATGGTGGTGTTGACCCCAGATAAAATGGTTGGCTCAAAGAACAATCCACCTGTGGCATGACCGCCTGTGACAATTTTCGCCCCTTTGGATACGGCATCTTGCACATGAGCTTCGACTTTTTGCAGCGTGGCTTTGTCTACAAGTGGTCCAATCGTGGTGTCGGCATCGAGTGGATTACCGAGCTTAAAGCCTCTTGCTTGGGCAGCAAAAGCATCCTCGAAGCTCGAGGTCAGGTCGTCGTGAACATAAACGCGGTTGCTGGCAACGCATTGCTGCCCGGCATTACGGAATTTGGAATTAGAAACGGTCAGGGCAGCCGCACTCACATCGGCATCCTCAAAAACAATAAACGGCGCGTGACCGCCCAACTCGAGCGAAAGGCGTTTTAGGGTTGGGGCAGCTTGGGCATAGAGCAACTTGCCAACTTCGGTGCTACCCGTGAAGGTGATTTTTCTGACTCGAGCGTCCGACATCAGCACCTTGGAAACTGGCACTGGGTCGGCGCAAGGCAGAACTTGAAACGTATCTTTGGGCGCACCAGCCTCGAGCCAGAGTTTGGCGAGCAGTAGCGCCGTCAGGGGCGATTGCTCGGCGGGTTTTAAGATCACCACGCAACCAGCCGCCAGCGCAGGCGCGACTTTACGGGCAATCATCGCCGCAGGGAAATTCCACGGGGTAATGGCGTAGACCACGCCAACAGGTTCAGGGCGGCTGAAGGCTCGTTTTTGAGCAAAGCGACTGGGGATGATTTCGCCAGCAATCCGCTCGGCTTCGGCGGCGTACCATTCTATTGCGGTAGCGCTGTAGGCACTTTCACCTCGAGACTCGAGCATTGGTTTACCCATTTCAAGCGTCATGGCTCGAGCAATTTCCTCGGCGTTGGCGCGGATTAACTGCGCCCATTTTTGCATGATGGTGCTGCGTTCAAAGCCCGAAGTGTTCTTGAAACTCGAGAAGGCAGTAACAGCAGCCTCGAGCGCTTCTTTGGCTTCGGTAATGCCACAATCAGCGATTTGGGCAACGGTGCTACCGTCGAATGGGTTGATGACTGGAAAAGTTTTTTCTAGGGTATGCCAGCCTCCAGCGAGGAGGGCTTGACGGGCAACAGTTTGATACATGTGAATCTCCTATCCTTGACGTTGAATAAAGCCTAGTCCAGCTTGAAATTTGAAAAGCAACTTGCAATTGTACTGACTGAATTGCGTTTGAATATCACTTGATCCAAAATCCCTCGAGTTTTTTGTGATAAAACACTTTTGTTGCGTTGATTGATGTTGCAGATGAGTCATCACAGACCCATAAACAAGTGAATCTTGAACCGACAAATCAAAGTCGGCTTGCGAAGCAATAGCCGTGGCAATCGTGGCTGGCTCAAAGGCAATCAAGGTTGAATGGGCTAAAATTTCCGAAATTCGTTGATCCAAAAGTTGTTTTTCGGAATCCGTACTTTCAGCCAACAACAGCGCAATGCCATTCAAGCCTTCGGCGGAGTTTGCATAAGGCAAAGAGCGACTGAGTTCTCTGATTTCCTCGCCAATTTTACGATTGAGGTCAAGGCGTTTATTCGATTTCATAACCCACGAATGATACGCCTCAGCAACACAATAATTGGGAACAATCAACTGAATTTTTTTGGCGATAGCCAGTTCGAGAATTTGCAAACAAACATCAGATTCTTCTTGCAAGTAAGCTAACTCGAGAATAAAATTTGATTCGACATAGACGATCATAAATACGTGTCAGATGCCACTGAGCCATGCCGAATTGCTTGATAAAGCCCAGACTCGAATAACCACGCCTTTTCTGGTTCGATGTTTTCTTTTGACAAATCAGCGATGGTCAGCATATACAGCCATGAGCGGGTAATCAAAGCCAGTCCATACTCACTGATGCTCGGTAAATCAGCCGCCAAGGACGTACCAAGCACAGAGGTCGTCTCGAGTTGATAATCTGGCGGTTGAAAATCACCGTCTTGGTTGACCCACAAAAATATTTGGTCAGGCATCACCAGCATAAAAAATGGACTACTGGGCAAACCTTTGTGTGCAAACAAATTTCGGCGAAGTGTGATTGCCCAATCAGGAGTCGTGTTCTTTTTTGTTTTGATTTCAATGATAAGTTGCAAAAATTCATCAGCCGAGAAAACAGCGATGTCTGCGATCTTTAACTTTGTTTGTGACGAATTCATGTAGCATCTCCTCAATCATTATTGGCAGCGAAAACGGGCTTGGCTGTAAGGAGTCTGGATTCGCATATGAAGGATTGTACAACAAATCTGTACCCAGAAAAATCAGCTAACATTAAAAAAAGGCGTTAAGACCTCGAGCGCGGCGGCTCGAGCCTTTTTTGCCACACTGAGCGGGTCTTGTTGCCAATAATCAGGTCGAAAAAGTTCAATCGCGCAACCTCCGTCATAACCAATGTTTTTCAGTCGGGCGCAAATGTCTTGGACAGGTGCAATCCCATGACCGGGCAGGCAACGCATCGAATCCAGATAGGCTTCTCGAGCCGTATCTTCGACATCATCGAGGTGAAAACCATAAATCAGGTTCGGCTCGAGGGTATCAATTTCCTCGAGCCTCCCGCCTCCGATGGCAAAATGGGCAATGTCAAACACCAAGCCAACATTGTCGCAAGCCGCTCGTTCAATGATTTCCATTGCACCTCTTGGGGTGCGAACGCTGTACCAAGCACTGCCAATGAATTCAAATGCCAATTTGATGCCGTGTGGCTTGGCGACACTCGAGAGTTCCCTTAAAACCTTGACGTGTTCGTCTACAATGCTTTTCCAAGACGTTTGCAATTCGGGTTTGAAACTTGGGATGACCGCGATGGCAGGGCTACCAATGACTTTAGCAATTTGACAGAGTGCTTCGCAGCGCTCGAGCAAGCTGCTGAATTCCGCGCCGCGAAAAGCAATGGATTCAATCGAGTTCAGGGTTTTTGGCGCAATGCTGTGCCGCTCGAGCAGGGTTTTTAGGTCGTTGACGGTATACCGCTCCAAGTACACATCCAGTTTTTCCGTCCAAATCTCGAGGGCTGAGTAACCCGCTTCTCGGCTGTTGCTGATGTCCGCCTCGAGACTGGCGTTGATGGTGGTTGCACCGTGAAAAGCAAGCTGCATATGGTTTCTCCTTTTGACTAAATAGCTCGGTAAATTCTCAAGGGAAAATTGACTTTACGTCGTCTCACAGGGCAACAAAATACAGAGGTTCGCCCCTACGAAACCCAAATGCGCCACGATGCAAGAAATAAAAATATTGTTAGACGTAATCAACAACCAAAACTCGAGTCTGGCTTGGCAGGCTTTGCGGTGTAATTTCAACTTCACTCGAGCAAGCAAAATCCACGTCGCTGTCTTTGAAATACTCGAGGAAATTGGTGATCCAAAAGGTGTTGCGGGGTTTGTAGGTTAAAGTGCGAAAGTGCATCGGGATAATCAATTTGGGTTTAACGTGTTCAATCAGGGTCATCAAATCAGGTAACTCGAGGGTCGGGTGTCCACCGACCAATGCTAACAGCACGTCTATGCCCTGAAAAAACTCGAGTTGGGCTGGCGTGAGCGCATTGCCAATATCGCCCATGTGTCCGATGTGAACGCCATCCATCAGAATTCGGTACATGCCGTTTTGGTCTGGGTCGTGTTCGTTGTGATTCAGTGCTTCCATCGCTTCGATGGCACGAAATTCTATTTCCCGCTCGAGCCAAATGCCACCGTTTTGAGCCAACTCGAGGGCGTTGATCGTCAGGTGTGAACCGGGTATCAGGTGCTGATTGCAGTGGTACGAATCGTTGTCACTCGAGATAATCACAATCTCGCTTGGTTCAGAGAAATCTTTATAGCCCGCCGTGGCTGGGTTGTACGGGTCGGTGATGACCGAAACCCCGCTCTGACTGGTCAGCCTGAAACTGGCGTGTCCGTACCATTTGAGTTTCATACTGACTCCGTAGGTTCTGAGTTGGGCAGCAAAATAATTTTGGCATCCACCCGAGACTCGAGGCGCTTAAAGGCTGCTTTGGCATCGCGCAGTGCCATTTGAGCGCTGACCATTGGGCGCATATCCAGTTTACCCGATGCCATCAGACGAATCACATTGGGGAATGTGCCGTGTCCCGCGTGTCCAAGCGAACCCGCCAGTTGCACCCCGCGCACTTGGTAATGCTCGAGCGATAAACTGGTGGGTTTTTCCGAGCGTCCGATGTGGGCAATGGTTGCGCCCACCGCGAGGCTCGAGGTCAGTGGGCTGAGGGTCTGCATTGGCGCTCCTGCGGCTTCAATCACAAAATCTACGCCATGACCGTGGGTTAGCTCGAGTAAGGTAGCATTGAGGTCTAGCCCTTTTGGGTTGAGCGTGGTGGTTGCCCCAAGTTTACGGGCAATCTCGAGGCGCGATTCCGAAACATCCAAAGCAATAATCTGGGATGCACCCGCCGCCGCCGCCAATGCCACAGCTGCCAGCCCGATTGGACCACCGCCAAACACGGCTGCGTAAACACCGGGCTTCCAAGTCGAGAGCCGATTGAACATCGCGTGGTATGAAACACCTGTCGGTTCAACCATCGCCCCAAGCAGCATCGCTTGACGTTCATCACCAAGGCGCTCGGCAATTTCCTCGAGTTTCCAACAGTATTTGGCTTTGACGGCAATGTACTGCGCCATCGCGCCGGGCGTGGTAAAACCAAGTTCTTCCATTTGTGTGCAGTGATTGACCAACCCACGGCGGCAAGCATCGCATGTGCCGCACCAATTGACTTCTTCGACGGCGACCAAATCCCCGACTGCTAAGCCGCGCACGTCCTTGCCGATTTCAAGAATCCGCCCACTAAATTCATGTCCCAAAATGTTGGGAAAACGGGTCAGACCGGGGTAAAGAATATAACCATCCGCGCCAGCTTCGTACATGTGCATGTCCGAGCCACAAATACCCACGGCGCTGACCTCAAGCAGCACTTCATCGGCGGCGCATTCGGGGTCTGGGAGGATGCCAAACTCGAGCCTTGGGTTGTGCCAGACACTCGAGCCAGATTTGACTTTGCGGCTTTGCAGTTCTGGCGCAGAGATTTGATAAGCCGCTTTGGGATTCCAATCAGCAAGCAATTGTAAGGCGTTCATGGTGAACCTCCGATGTCTTGAGCAATTTCAGATTTGCAAAGATTATCAGATATGATATATGATTTCAAGCATGGCGCGGCGTTCAGAACCCAGACCCAAACTCGAGCTGCGCTTGACTTCTGGTTACAGCAACCGCACCGATGGAGTGTTTGAGGCAATCAAAGAAGCCATCCTAACCCAAGCCCTGCCAAGCGGCACGCCATTAATTGAGCAGCACCTTGCCGAGAACTTCGGGGTCAGCAAAACCCCCGTCCGCGAAGCCTTGCTGCGCTTATCCAAAGAAGGTCTGGTCTGTCTCGAGCCAACCCGAGGAGCGAGCGTGGTTGAGCTTTCAGCCCAAGAAATCAAAGACATTTTCGAGATGCGCTTAGTCCTCGAGCCACTAGCCCTCGAGCAGAGCGCACCACACTTAGAAAAGCGCGAACTGAAAGCCCTTGAGCAATTCCTAAAACAAGCCAAAAAAGCCATTGCTCAAGACGACTTTGTGGCTTTGAGTCAACTGAACATTGCTTTTCATCGTGGTTTGTACAGTCAATGTCCCAATCAATTGCTGGTTGGCTGGTTGGACGGGTTATCCAATCGTCGCCGCTTGCTTTCGGTGCAGGGCTGGACGCGACAAAACCGCAGTTTGGAAGAATGGCAAGAACACGAAAGCATCTTAAAAGCCGTTCAGCAAGCTGATGTTAAACTCGCCAAAACACTGCTGACCAACCACATCAAACGTTTCTCGAGAATCCTCGAGCCTTAAGGAGTCTATGCAAGGAATTGTGCCAATTGTTTTTGTACCGTTTACCGAAAATGGCGAACTCGACCAAGCTGGACTGCGCCGTGTGGTGCGGTTTGAACTCGAGGGCGGAGCAGATGGCATTGGGATCAACGGTTTTGCTTCCGAAGCCTATAAACTGACCGACCAAGAGCGTGAGCAAACGGCTGCAATCGTCGCCGATGAAGTTGCCAACCAAGTCCCACTGGTGATTGGTATTGCCGCCGGTAGCACCGAAGCGGCATTGGCGCAAATGCGGCACTTTGACAAGCTCAACCCAGCCGTGTACATGGTTTTACCGCCAGCCACCTTTGATTACACCCCCGAAACACTGGTTGAGCATTACATCAGGCTAGCCGACTCGAGCAGCGTACCAATCATGATGCAGCACTCGCCGCACATCGCCCAGTATTCACACATCAAACTCGAGGCGCATCATCTTGCAGAAATGGCTAACCAAGGAAATGGCGTGCGTTATTTTAAGATCGAAGGCGCTGGCGCACCAAGCCGAATGCAAGCCCTGAAACCACTTCTGCCAAGCCACACCAAACTTTTTGGCGGTGTGGGTGGCATCAGTTTTCTCGAGGAACTCGAAGTTGGCGTGGGCGGCGTGATTCCGGGCGTGGGCTTCAACGAAGTTTTTCACACTGCATGGCAGGCTTGGAATGTGGGGGATAAGGCTCGAGTGAGAGAAATCCTCACCACCTATCAACCACTGGTCAACGCTGTCTCGAGCAAGGGACACGAGTTTTCGCTGCACGCCAGAAAACACCTTGCTAAACGAGCTGGACTGATTTCCTGCGCTATGGTTCGCAGTCCAACGGTTGCTCCAACAGAAACTGAACTCGAGTTTGTGCTGCAAGCGGCGGATGGGTTTGATTTGCGAATCTCGAGCGGAGTTTAAGTTCAATACCCCATCGCTCGAATGCTACCAATGCTCAATTCTTCCTCGCGGTTGGGAGCGCGGCGTTGGTCTATGTGCCAGCCTTGCGGCAGTCGGGTGGCTTGGCGCAATTGTCCAGCCAAACGTTTTCGCAGCGTGTCGAGTTGGGCTAAATTCTCGAGCAGACGGCTTGGGTCGTTGCGTGGAATGCGAATCTCGCGCCCATCGGCGGTGTGTCCAAGATCGGGAATGCCAGCATACTCGAGGGTCATGGTTTGCGGTTTAGCACGCACCAAAACCCACTCGAGCCAGTCAAATTCGGCTTCAGATAGCGGTAAGTGGCGATCACGCAAACCATCGGCTTCCATGCGCGGGGCGCTGAGGTGAAGTTCAATGGTTTTCTCGAGCGGCAATGCCGCCATGTACTCTTCGGCGTTGTCGCCTCGGTGGTCAGCGCTAACCCGAGCATGGGCAATGTCCAAGACCAAGGGGGCTTGGGTCATCTCGAGGGCGGCTTCGATCCAACTAGGGTCGGTGATAAAACGCGGACGTTCTGACCAAGCGTAGTGTGCCACATTCTCGAGGGCGACTTCCAAACCCGTGGCTTCGCGCAGCGCTTCGATGTTGATGGCAATTCGCTCGAGTGCCGCGCCGGGGGTGAGGTGCGCCATGTCCTCGGGTTGCACATCCAAGTGAACTGATAA
Organism: Deinococcales bacterium; assembly: GCA_013298185.1. Lineage (GTDB taxonomy): Bacteria > Deinococcota > Deinococci > Deinococcales > JAAFIG01 > JAAFIG01. The sequence continues at coordinate 7,527 of JAAFJQ010000035.1, read as the reverse complement.
GTACGGCGTGTTGCTCACCGCAATCCAGCGTTTTAATCGCTCAAGGTCGGGCAGGATTGCCATGCCAATTCGCCAAAGGTCACCGCAGCCGTGCAGCAATACAGGGCGCAAGGCACGAGCGCTTTGCAGTTGCGAGTCTATTTCGCGCTCGAGGGCGACTTTGACAAAATCCAATGGTGGATTGATTTTGCGAACCAAACTGCGGAGGGCGCTTGAGTCATTGGCGGATAGGGCAATCATAGTTACTCCTTTGAGGTATAGGAGTAATATACTCAAATGAGTAAGATACTCATGAGAGTATACTTAACGCCATTTGGGTTTGCGCTTCTCGAGAAAGGCTGTCACACCCTCACGCAAGTCATCTGTGCCACGAATCCACGCATTGACACCTGCCGCGTGGTTTAAGCCATCCTCCAAACTCAAGCTGTATAAACTCGAGAGCAATTCTTTGGTGGTTGCCAGTGCTGTGCCAGAATTGGCGGTGATTTGCAAAGCCAGTTCTTTGGCTCGAGAGAGTGCCGTACCTGTTGGCACGACTTCATTGACCAAACCAATTCGCAGGGCTTCAGAAGCATCCATCAACCGACCTGTTAGCAGCAACTCCCTTGCCTGTTTTTCGCCAATCGCACGTATCAAAAAAACACTGACAATGGCTGCCACAAACCCCAATTTGACTTCGGTGTACCCCAACTTGCAGTTTTCACCAGCAATCAGCATGTCACACGCCGTCGCTAAGCCAGCGCCACCCGCTACCGCTGCTCCCTCGAGTGCTGCAATCATCGGCTTAGGAAACTGATAGATGCGCTTCAAGCAAGTGGCAATCAATCTCGAGTCTCGTTTTTGTGTTTCGGCAGAAGCCTCGAGAAGGTTTTTCAGGTTCTCGAGGTCAGCCCCACTCGAGAAAAAACCGCCAGCCCCAGTCAGCACCACAGCGCGGACGTTGGGATTCTGCTCGAGGGTGTCCAAATGTTGCAGCAGTGCCTCGAGCAGCGCGGGTGAAAGCGCATTACGCACCTTGGGGCGGTTCAGGGTCAAAGTAGCAATTTGATCAGTCACCTCGAGCAGCACAAGTTCTGGCATGACAATAGCTTAGCAGGCAAGGTATCAAACCGAATGGATACACGCCTGAAAAGACCCTTAAATGCCGTATAAACCACTGCTGGACTTGGCGACGGGTTGACCTGTTGTGCCACTGAAAGTATTGACCTCTTCAATAAAACGCTGAAATAAGTAAAAACTATCATGAGGTCCCGGGCTGGCTTCTGGGTGGTACTGCACACTGAAGACCGGATAACGCAAGTGTGCCATCCCCTCGAGGGTGTTGTCGTTTAAGTTAATGTGCGTGGGCATAAAGTGATCTTTGACGGTTTCGGCATCCACGGCATAACCGTGATTCTGGCTGGTGATTTCGACCTTGCCGTTAATTAAGTTCTTGACTGGCTGATTGCCACCACGATGCCCGTATTTGAGCTTGAAGGTTTTGCCACCCACGCTTAGACCAAGAATCTGATGCCCAAGACAAATCCCAAAGGTCGGCAACAAGCCAAGCAATTTCCAAGCTGTGTCGTGGGTGTAGACAGGCGCACTGGGGTCGCCGGGACCGTTGCTGAGGAACAAGCCCTGTGGGTGCAGCGCCATGATCGCCGCAGGCGTGGTGCTGGCTGGCACTACAATCACCTCAGCGCCAATTTCGGCGAGTTTCTTGATAATCATGTGCTTAATCCCAAAGTCCATGAACACAATCCGTTTGCCCTTTTCTAAAGTCGGATAAACATATGGAATCTGCGTCGTGACTTCGGGCATCATGTCGCGTCCGTCTATGTCATCGTGGAATTTGGCTCGAGCCACCAGCCGCGCTTCTTCTTCGGGGGTGAATTCACCAAATGGGTCTTCTGGGTGGGTGTAACTGCGGTGCGCCACCACACCTTTGACCACGCCGCCTTCACGCAATCGGCGTACCAAGGCTCGGGTGTCAATGCCTTCAATGCTCACCACCCCATGTTGTTTGGTGAAGCTCTCGAGCGCATCGGTGGCACGGAAATTGCTGTAGTTTTTGGTGAATTCTCGAGCAATAAAGCCTTTGACATATGGCTTGTTGCTTTCCATATCGTAAACCGTGATGCCGTAATTGCCAATATGCGGGTAGGTCATGCAGACAATCTGCCCGTTGTAACTCGGGTCGGTCATGATTTCTTGATAACCGGTCATGCTGGTGTTAAAGACCACTTCGCCCGTGGTTTCGCCACGTTTACCAGCCGCGTAACCACGGTAGACCGTTCCATCCTCGAGGGCAAGCACAGCCCGTTCACGTTTTAACATGGTTTAACTCGCTTTCTCTTGCCACAAGTACACAGTGGTCAACATTTGATGATGTGGTTGAGCAGTGTGACTGTAAATAATGTCCCATAATTGTTGTGCAGTGGAAGCGTGTAAATACAGTTCATCCGTTTGTGGGTCGCGCAAATAAGGTACTTTCTCGACCACCACGACTCGACCATCAATGACTTTGGAATAATCCCGATATTCGATTTCAAATCCCTCGATGTCTTCTGCGGTCATGCTGCACCTCCACGCCTCATTCTAAAGCCTGATTGCCATTGGTCAAGTGTAGGTTCATAGACGGTGACGACCAAGTGCTTTTTTCCTGCTTTTAAGCGCTCGGCAACACTGACATGAATGGGTTTATTCTTGGTTGAAAACCCATTGAATAAGACGATGGTCTCGAGTTCGATTTCACGTATTTCAATGGCTTCTCCTTGTAAAACACCGGCTCGAATATCAAATGAATCAAAACGACGTTCGGTCATTCTGTCGAACGCATGACTGGAAAGGATGTAATTGCCTTGCAAAAAGGCTTCTTTGATTCTTTGCACCAAATTTTCTGGAATATCTTGCACATGCACCTCGAGCGCCGCAAGTTTATACAACAAACCTGCATAAAAATGCAATTCTTAATCTTTAAAAACCATCTCGAGCAAATCGGCTTTGAAGCTGACATTCCCACCGCGCACCTCGAGCAAATCCGATAAACGCTGTTCATCACTGCCAATTTTAACAATGTCATTCTCGGATTTTTTCTCGGATTGCGTCCAAACAAGCCACTGCTTGATATTCCCCTTAAATTCTTTTTTGCGAATCGAAGCAAGGTAACTTGAGGCACGACGAAACAGCTTGGGTAGAATCAGTTGCCCATTCACATCCACATCGGCTTGTTTTTGCAGCACAAAACTGCTGCTTCTGTCCATGCCCCAGACTCCGCGTTTGGCAGCTCGGGCTTTGGCGCTGATGTTTTTAAGGTACAACCGATGCGCTTCGGGGGTACTCGAGTAAACCGTGTAATACGCCATGCCGTTTTCTAACATGGTTTTGTTGATGGTTTTCTCGAGTACATTGTTGTCCACTTCGACCCTCGAGCCATCTTCAAAGGAATTGGCAAACGCGCCTACAATCACATATGCAATCGGGCGACCGTTGCCTTCGGCGGCTTGTGAAAGAATCACACCACGAAGCTCTTTGGGATCACTGGATCGCACCATGCGATTCTCGACTTCTACCTTGCGAAAACCCATTTCGCGCAGCAGTACATCTCGAGCCTGAGCGCCAAGCGGTTGCTCGAGGTCGCCAAAGTGCAACTCGGGTGCATCTATGGCTTCAAAACGCAGTTGCACACTGCCATCGGCGGAAACTTTGATACGGCTTGGGTTTTTGAGGTTAAAGAGCAAATTCTGATTGTCGGGCTTAAAGCGCACGCTATCGCCATCAGGGGATTTACCAATAATCACAAATGCCCCACGAATGGCTAGAAAACCTTTGGCTTTTTTGTTGATTGTGGGCAAGGTATTGATGCTGCTCGAGGGATTGGGTTGTGGCTCGGTGGGGCGTTGCAACAAGAACAGCACCAATCCACCAAGCAGAACAATCATCAGTGGTACAAGCCAAGGGGTTTTCAGGAACATGACGACACTATGGCATATTTGTCTAGCCATTCATGATAAAAAGCTCTAGCAAGCTCATCGGGGCTTGTGCTAAAAATGAACCATGCTTAGGACACAGTCTTTTGGCTTCAATCCTTCTAACATAAAACCCATGCGTGTTTTTGCATTGGGCGTGTTATTGACACTGGCAGCTTGCGCCCCACAACCCACTCGAGTCACAGGACAATCTGGTTCTGGTGCTGGTGTGGCATTTTATCCGAGTCAATCTGGGGCGATTTGGCAGTACCTCAAGGATGGTGAGCGCTCGGACAGCACGCCGTATGTGCTTCGGGTCGAAGGTCCGCAAAGTTACAACGGCAGAATTCTGACTGGAATGCGTTTTATTGGACGCGGGCAGGACATCAATTATTTTCGGCAATTCGATGAACGCGGCGTGCGTTTGATTGCCCAAGGTGCGACCAATTTTTATGATTTGGTTTACGATGACCCAATTCTCGAGTATCCACCAGAAAAAGAATTGGTGGTTGGTAAAACGTGGAGCGGTGTCACCACTGCAACCCTGACCCAGTCCAGACAAGCTCCGCAAAAACTCAGGGTGATTTACTCGTTTCGTGTGGCTGCCAAAGAAAAATATAAAGTTGGCGATATAACCTACGATGCTTTTTTGATTTTGCGTGACAATCGTTTAGAAGATTTAAGTGGCAGAGCCGAACCAAGTACCGAATCGCAACGCATTCGTTTTGTGCCGTACATCGGCGAAGTCCAATCCCGAGAAGGCTTGGTTTTGGTCAATTATAACTTTAAGAAATAAAAGGAACGTTTGAATAGGCTTAAGTCCAACCGAAACTCGAGAACAGTGTAAATCCCATTTTTGCTTTCGACTTTCAACCTTTTTCAAGCCCATTTCCAAGGAGCATTATGAGCATTTTAGATCGTGTCAACCTACCCGAAGATGTCAAAAAACTCGAGCTGGACGAACTCGAGACGTTGTCAACCGATGTCCGCAATGAAATCATTCGGGTTTGCTCGAGGGGCGGCTTACACCTCGCCTCGAGTCTTGGCACGGTTGAATTGACTGTGGCGCTGCACCGTGTTTTCTCGAGTCCCAAAGATCGAATTTTATGGGATGTGGGGCATCAGGCATATGGGCATAAAATCCTGACTGGACGCAAAGACCAGATGGACACGATCAAAAAAGAGGGTGGCTTATCGGGCTTTACCAAAGTTTCCGAGTCTGAACACGATGCAATTACCGTCGGTCATGCCAGCACCAGCCTTGCCAATGCCTTTGGAATGGCACTGGCTCGAGATGCCTTGAAAAAAGAAGGTCTGGGCGAGGATTACCATGTGATACCGGTCATCGGCGATGGCGCATTAACTGGCGGTATGGCATTGGCGGCATTGAACAACATTGGTTATAAACAAACCAAAATGCTGATTATCCTGAACGACAATGAAATGAGCATTTCTGAAAATGTTGGCGCGATGAACGCTTATTTTCGCACCCTGCAAGTCCAGCGTTGGTTTCAAAGCGCCGAGCAAGGTGGTAAAAAACTGGTTGGTAAAGCCTTGGGCGGGCTTGTCTCGAGGGCAAAAGATGCCGCCAGAACTTTTTTTGACCCGCACAGCAAAAACCCATTCACTGCCATGAACTTACGCTACGTTGGACCAGTCGATGGTCATAACGTCAAAGAACTGGTGTACCTGCTCGAGCATATCAAAGAACTCGAGGGACCGACGGTGCTGCACATTGTCACCCGCAAAGGCAAGGGCATGGACATCGCTGAGGAAAACCCAATTTATTGGCACAGCCCCGCCAAGTTCAATGTTGACACACCCGAAGAAGTTGGTAAGTCCTACACTTGGTCAAATGCCTTTGGTGATGCTGCCATTGAAATTTGCCACGAACGCAAAGATACCTATGTGATCACCCCAGCCATGCGCGAAGGTTCGGGTTTGGTGGAATTTGCCCAAACCCACCCTGAGCGCTACTTGGACACAGGTATTGCCGAAGAAGTCGCAGTCACCGCCGCCGCTGGTATGGCACTGCGCGGCGTGCGCCCAATCGTGGCAATTTACAGCACCTTTATGCAGCGCGGTTATGACCAACTGATTCACGATGTGGCGATAGAAAACCTGAATGTGATTTTTGCAATTGACCGAGCCGGAGTGGTTGGCGCAGACGGACCAACCCATCATGGTGTTTTTGACCTGTCGTACTTGCGCCACGTTCCCAATGTACAAATCGGTGTCCCCAAAGACGCGATTGAACTCCGAGCCATGCTCAACACGGCGCTGACCATGTCAGGACCAATCGCTATTCGATTCCCACGCGGCGGCGTTAAACCAGCTCCCAAAGACTCGAGCAAACAGATTGCGTGGGGAACATGGGAACGCTTAATCCAAGGCGACGATATTGTGATTCTCGCCACAGGCAACACCATTCCTTATGCGCTCGAGGCAGTCAAAGACACACACAATGTTGGTGTGGTCAATGCTCGCTTTGTGAAGCCACTGGACACCACCATGCTCGAGGGCATTGCTCGTAGCGCCAGAGCCATCATCACCATCGAGGACAACACAATCATGGGCGGCTTTGGTAGCGCGGTTCTCGAGCATTTGGCACAAAAGGACTTAAAACCCGAAGTGCGTTTGCTTGGCATTCCAGATCATTTCATGGATCACGCTGAAGTCAGCAGCTTGCACCGCCAAGCAGGAATTGACACGGCTGGTATCAAACGGGTTCTCGAGTCGCTTGGTGTGAGTTTTGCAGTGGCAGAAACAGTCTAAAACCTGTTTGTGGTCTGGGCTGGTCAAACATCCAGCTTAACGTGTCATAATGCTGTTTCATGAGGCAGGACAGGTTGTGCTAAAAGGAAATGTCGCGGATTTCCCCTTGGTTGGGGTTTTACAGATGTTGCAACGAGATTCCCGCACAGGTTCGGTTCGTTTTGAATATGGACAAGGCGCTCTTATTTCGGTGGTATCAGGGCGCATCGTTCATGCTTTATACGCCCCTTCCAAGGGTGAACGGGCGCTTAGCCTGATCTCGAGCATTCAAAGTGCCTCATTTGAATTCTTAGAAAATAAATTGCCCACTGAACAAAGCATTAACCGCCCGACTCAATTGCTATTGATGGAACTGCACAGCGAAGCCGAGCAGTGGCGAAGAATCCGAGCGCGTCTCAAAAATTGGACACTGACCCCACAATGGGCTGGCGCAGCCCTGCAAAGCGAAAACCCTGAACGGCTCGAGGTAATTGCCCTGATAGACGGCAAACGCAACATCGAAGATATACTCCACGCTGGCGATTTACCACCGCGTCGCACCGCTGAAATTCTGATGGAACTTGCCAACGAGCGCCATATCCTGCTCGGCAGCACCAGCCAAATCACCGAACCACTCGAGCTGATGGTCTTACCGATTTACGCCCCTGACGAAGCCACGATTTTTGTTGACCAAACCTTGTATGACCAATGGAAAGCCATTTACGGCACTGTTTTAGCCACAGTACTCACCCCAAAAGGCGACAGGCAAATGTTCCGAGTCCGAGGACGCGAAGGCAGCCTAGGAAGAGTGCAAATTGCTGAA
>JAAFJQ010000349.1 GCA_013298185.1 Deinococcales bacterium | reverse complement strand
CTTGCTGACGGACGACCTCGAAGGTCTAGGTGCGCTTGGACTTGTTGTACTGACTCCTATTATTAACTTACAAGGTGCTGCTTTGGGGTCAAGAAGCGCGTCGGGTGAGGGGCTGACCGACTGCTCTTTTCCATGTCCTGAGAGGCTTTTGCCTTAGCCCAATGCCCGTGCCAAACTTCTGCTCCTCGAGCTTACCGCTTGACCATAAACCCGCCGTCCACCGTTAAATGCGTCCCAGTGATAAAACTTGCATTGCTAGAAGCTAGGAACAATGCCGCTTGTGCGATTTCTTCTGGTTCTGCCATCCGCCCGAGCAAATGGTTGGCTCGAGCCGCTTCAAATAGCGCTTCGGGTTGAGTGGTCTGCTCGAGGGCTTGGTGTGTGAAGCCTGCATTGACCCATCCCGGACATATCGCATTGACCCGAATGCCGTATGGCGCGAGTTCTTGGGCAAGTGCATACGTCAGGCTGAGAATCGCTCCTTTGCTGGCGTGGTACGCACTGCCGATGCTCGAGCCAACAAATGCTGAGACTGATGATAAATTGACCATCACTCCGCTTGTTTTTTTCAGGGCTGGCACGGTGTGCTTGCAGGTCAGAAACACGCCGCGCAGGTTGACGTTCATCAGCGCGTCCCATTCCTCAACTGCCATTTGGTCTACCGCACCTGTTCTGAGCAGCCCTGCTGCATTGACCACAATGTCTATGCGTCCGTAATGCTCGAGGCAGGTGGTGACTGAGTTGGCGACTGAATTTTCAAAGCGAAGGTCAGTAGCAACAGCTAAACTACCCAATTGCTGCTCGAGGGAACGCAATCGTTCGGACTCGAGGTCAGAGAGGAGAATTTGCGCTCCTGATTGTTTGAACAGCGTGGCGATGCTCGAGCCGATGCCGCCTGCTGCGCCTGAGATGTAGGCGATTTTGCCTTCGAGTGGTTGGGTGGTCATGACCTATCTTACAGCTTGACAGCCAGATTGCATACTGTTAGACTTGGTGCGAACCAAAACATCGGCTTAGGGATACTCGAGTTCTCGAGTTGTTTTGGTTGGGTTTGCTCTTAATAGGTTCTTCAAAGGAGTAAGGCTATGAAAAAAACAACCATCAGACTCTTGGCATTGGGTTCGGCGGCGGCAGCTCTTGGCGCAACTGGACTGATTGTCACCGCTCAATCGGGCAATGCGTGGTATCAACCCGCCAAGTACCCCGGCGTGACGCTCAATGTGGTGATTAACGCCTCGCACGTTGCTGAACCGTATGGCAACATGTACCGCAACTTGGCAGATGGCTTTGAAAAGGCTTCGGGTGCAAAGGTTAATCTTGTGCCGATTCCCGAGAACGAAATGTACACCAAAGTCCGCCTGTCGTTATTGGCTGGTCAATGCACTTATGATGCGATGGAAACAGGCGCGGGTGGCGCAAAAGATTATGGTCTGAGCGGCTTTTTAACCGACCTACCAATGCCGCCTGATGTCAAAGACATGTTCCCCGGCGATGTGGCTCAGTATTCGATAGATGGCAAGCTCTACGGAATGCCGATGTACTCCGACACCAACCTGATTTACTGGCGCACCGATTTGTTCAAAGCGGCTGGCTTAGACCCGACCCGCCCGCCACGCACCTACACCGAATTCACCGAGTATGCCAAGAAACTGACCCAAGACACCAACGGCAAACGCATGGGTGAACCGGGCTTTAATCCCAATTCGATTGCGGTCTACGGCTCGGCATTTAAGGGCGCTCAGAACCTCGCCAGCACTTGGGAGTGGTACAACTACTTATATGCCTTTGGCGGCGATGTGTTCAACAGCAAGTACGACATCACCGTCAACGAACCTCGAGCCGTGAATAGCTTAAAATGGGTGGTGGACAATTACCGCACCGCCAAAATTTACCCACCAGACACCACCAGCTTTGATTACACCGAATTCCACACGCTGTTTATTCAAGGCAAGGTCGCCATGGCTATCAACTGGCCCTACATGTACAGCCTTGTCCAAGACCCGAAGCTCTCCAAAGTCGTGGATAAAGTCGCGGTGGGTCGCAAACCCGCTCAAGCCACTCGAGGCGGCAACATCGGTGGTTGGTCGTTTAACGTCTTCAAAGGCTGCAAGAACATTGCTGCTGCCACTGATCTCGCCAAGTGGATGGCAAGCCCGGCGGCTGCCCAAGCCTACGCCAACGCTGGTCTTGTACCAGTCCGCCGCAGCATCTTGGCTGCCAAAGCCAAGAAAGAAGGTCAGCCTTGGTTAGCCGTGCAGCAAAACCTGCCCGACGGCAAGATGGTCAGTGCCTTAGCCACGGGTGAATCATGGTTGCCGATTGAGGATGTGCTTGCCAAAGCCATTCAGGAGAGTATGCTCGGCAAGTCAACCCCGAAGCAAGCCCTTGATAAAGCCGCCGTGGACATCAAAGCGATTTTAGATAAGAACGGTTTCTACAAGAACATCCGTAAGTAACACCAAACAGGGTTGGCACGGCGCACCTCAGCGCTTGCCAACCCACTTTTTTTCTCGAGACCAACCATCAAAGGAGTTAAGCAGTGAATAAACCTTCTCGAGCCACGCAGAACACCACCCGTTTTGCTTTGATGTTGCTTGCTCCGTTGTTTTTGATTCTGGCTGTGGTCTCCATTTATCCGCTCTTGTATTCGCTCTGGGCGAGCTTTCAAGGTTTTCGCTTGTCGCGTCCGAATGACATTAATTTTAATGGACTGACCAATTACCTCGAGATTTTTCGGGATGATGGTTTTTACAACGCCTTGCGAAACAGCCTGACCTACACCTTTGTCGCCGTGCCACTCGAGATGGTGCTTGGTTTGGGTATTGCCTTGGCACTGGCAAAAATCACTGCTGGACGCGATTTAGCTCGCACCTTAATTGTGATTCCGATGATGCTCGCGCCGATTGTCATGGGCTTGATGTGGAAATTCATGTACAACGACCAACTTGGAATCATCAATTATGTCCTGCGCGGTCTGGGTTTGATTCAAGGCTCGGTGGGTTGGCTGACCAATACGCAATATGCGCTTGGCAGCCTGATTTTTGTGGAAATCTGGGCAACCACGCCGTTTATGGTGATTCTGCTCGGAGCGGGGCTGACCACCATTCCCAATGAACTGTACGAAGCCGCCAAGATAGACGGCGCGACTTCGTGGCA
>JAAFJQ010000348.1 GCA_013298185.1 Deinococcales bacterium | reverse complement strand
AAGCAGAATCAAATCCAGATTGCCTTTGAGGAGGTTTGGGTTCATGAATGCCTCCGTTCTCGAGTCGGCGCGTTCCGGTTCGCGCCTTCTCGAGGTGTCCTAGGATAGTGACATCGTAATCCTATGTCTCTCATTTTGTCAAGGTGGAAGACGGCAGAGGAAAGGAAAAAGAGGAAAGAGGAAAGGCGACCTGATGGTGCAAAAAATTCAGGTCATCCATCAGATTCATCTGAGAAAAATTTTGCAGAACATGCTTTTTGAGGTTTCTCATCAGTGCAAAATCAGATCGAATAACCGATTAGGATTTGTCCGAAAATAATATCCGTGAATCGCTGGGGTTAGGCAAGCCCAACCCCTACGGCTGGATATGGGTTTAATCGTAGGGGCAGGGCTTGCCTCGCCCTTCGCAGACGATGATGATCGTTTTCCAAATCGGGAAGTTATTTCAGGACAAATCCTTAACCCGCACTAACCACTTGCTCGAGAAAATACCGATGCAAACGCGGATCGTTGGTCAGTTCTGGATGGAAACTCGAGGCAAGCAACCGCCCTTTGCGAGCCAGCACAATCTGATGGTCGTACTCCGCTAAGACTTCCACGCCCTCACCAACCGACTCGAGAATCGGCGCTCGGATGAACAAGGCTGGAAATGGTGTCTCGAGACCTTTAACCTCGAGTGGTGTTTCAAAACTATCTACTTGCCGCCCAAAGGCATTGCGTTTGACACTCATCTCGAGCAACCCAAGCCTTGGCTGGTCAGAACCCACAATCTCCGTGGCAAGCAAAATCGCACCTGCACAAGTCGCAAAAATCGCACCGCCTTTGGCATGGTATTCGCGCAAAGCCTCAAGAAAACCATAATGCACCATCAATTTCCCAATGGTTGTACTCTCACCACCCGGAAAAACAATCCCATCCAAACCCTCGAGATGCTTAGGCAGGCGCACCTCACTGACGATGCAACCCAGACTCTCGAGCATGATTTTATGTTCGCGGAAAGCGCCTTGTAAGGCTAAAACACCGATCTTCATGAATAAGCTCCGAGCTATGAGCTATGAGCTATGGGCAAAAACCTCACAGCTCATAGCTCATAGCTGTTTTTTACCAACCTCTAACAGCCATTTTTTCTTCTGGGGTCAGTGCCACAACTTGAATACCGACCATGGCTTCGCCAAGGTTACGGCTGACATCAGCGAGGACTTGTGGGTCATTGTAGTGGGTGGTGGCTTTGACAATCGCTTGGGCGCGTTTGACGGGGTCGCCGCTTTTGAAAATGCCACTGCCGACAAAAACGCCGTCCATGCCGAGTTGCATCATCAGGGCAGCATCGGCGGGGGTGGCAACACCACCAGCCGCAAAGTTCGGCACAGGCAGTTTGCCATTTGCCCAGACGTAACGCACCAGTTCGTAAGGGGCTGCCATGTCACGGGCGGCTGCCATCAGTTCGTCTTCGCGTAAACCTTGGATTTTGCGGATTTCGCCCATGATTAAACGAGCGTGGGTGACAGCTTCGACCACATCACCGGTGCCGGGTTCGCCTTTGGTTCGGATCATGGCTGCGCCTTCACCAATGCGGCGCAGGGCTTCGCCGAGGTTGCGGCTGCCACAAACAAATGGGACTTTGAAATCGTGTTTATTGACATGGTAGGCATTGTCGGCTGGGGTTAGGACTTCGGATTCATCAATGAAATCAACGCCGAGGCTTTGCAGAATTTGCGCTTCAACAAAATGCCCAATGCGGCACTTTGCCATGACTGGAATGGTCACCGCTTCGATGATGCCAACGATCATGTCAGGGTCGGACATCCGCGCCACACCACCATCGCGGCGAATATCGGCGGGGACTCGCTCGAGTGCCATCACAGCCGTAGCTCCAGCGTCTTCGGCGATACGGGCTTGGTCGGGGGTGACAACATCCATAATCACGCCGCCTTTGAACATTTCCGAGAAGCCTGTTTTGATTTTCAGTGTACCAGTTTCAGCAGTCATCATAAGGGCGCTACCATACCCGAGTTTTGAAGACCTGCTCGAGAATCGGGCTAGATGTGTAGACAACCAAACAGAACGCGGCAAATGGCAGCCGCCTCTGGCTGGTCAGTGGTGGAACATTTGGCGCTCGGATTGAACGGTTTTCAAGGCATCTCGAGGATGCTGCCGAATACCTCGAGAATGTGTTCAAACGCGAAGGTTTGAATACCCAATTGCGCCGCGCAGGGGTGAAACCGGGCGATACGGTGAAAATTGGCGAATTTGCCTTTGAGTTCTTTGAGGATGAATTTGCTGATAGTGAACACAAGCAGGTGTAAGGAAACGTCCTCGAGTCAGGACAACTGATTTGAGAATGAAATACCATGAATTGAAAGTGGGTTAGGCATGCCGAACCCCTACGGCTGGTTCTACCCTGAATCGTAGGGGCGGGGCTTGCCTCGCCCTGTGGGACGATATGAATTGCATTTTCCTCGAGAAATATTCGTTTAGATTTTGGAATATTTCTAGCCGCGTTTACTTTTGACCTCATCTTGAATACGCCTTAGTAAAGCGTCTTGAGGTGTTTCTCTTGGGTTAATTGGGTTGACCCCAAACGCCATATCAATAACAATTTCAGCCATAGCCTTGCCGAGCATAGAAAGATTTACTTTACCTATCGCACTTCCGTTGGCTCGTTCAATCCCTAAACAAATATTTTCCAAAACTTCCATTTGAGCCTTGCGTAGATAAAACGACGGTTTGGACGTTGTCTTGTCTGATGTGTCTGGACGCAGTTCGGGGGATGTGGGCTGTGCATAAGGTATCACTATTGTATTTGCCATAAAATCTCCTTTTCAACTTTCTCAACCAAGCTATATCAAAAAAGTATATTTGTCAACATGTAAATGGATTGATATATTTTCTATATATGCTATGAATCAAAGACAAAAATCGCCCATATGAGTCTTTGTGGGGTTTTTGAGGCAATGTAAGCTCATACATTCCTGATCTAAAGTTGCTCTTATAAACACGTATAAATGTAGTCTCGAGCTTTTATCAAACTCCACGAACATAAACTCGAGTCCAAAATTCCATCCCCACCAAACAGAGCCTTCCGCCCTTTGCAAAACCCCTTCTTTGTGCTACATTCCTCGAGCCTTGCCCGAGTTCGGGCGCGATTTGTCGGTAATAG
>JAAFJQ010000347.1 GCA_013298185.1 Deinococcales bacterium | reverse complement strand
TAGGTACTGCACCAATCGCACCGATTTTTCAATACCATCTCGGACTGGATTGTACATAAGTTAGGTGCATAACATATCATGCGAGGCGACTCAGCGCACTTCTCGAGTCCAAGCAATGGATTTTAGCTCGAGGGTCTGGCACAAAAAACAGAGTACAATCAACACCATGCCGACGACTTTAATCACAGGTGCAACAGGTGGAATTGGAACAACCTTGGCTCGAGAATTAGCGCATCATCATCTGATTTTACTTGGGCGAGATGCCAAAAAACTCAAAACCCTGCGTCAATCATTGCCCGATGCTATGAGTTTAACCCTTGATTTGAAGCGCCCAGAGGAATTTTCCGAAGCACTCGCATCCATCCCAGAAATTGATAACCTTGTACATAACGCTGGAATCGTGAGTTTGGGAAGCATCGAACAGATGCCACTCGAGCAATGGCGCGAGATGCTCGAGGTGAATGTACTGGCAGCGGTTGAGCTGACTCGAGTTTGTCTGCCACGCCTTCGAGACTCAAAAGGACAAGTCTTGTTTGTAAATTCTGGGGCGGGTTTAACCGCCAATGCCAATTGGGGAGCTTATGCGTCCAGCAAGTTTGCGCTTCGAGCCTTTGCCGATGCTTTGGCGGCAGAAGAACCAAGTTTACGAGTACAAACCATCTACCCCGGGCGCACCGCCACAACCATGCAGCAGCATGTACGCGGGATGGAACAAGCAGCTTTTGAGCCAGAGAAATACATTCAGCCAGAAACACTAGCAAAAACCATTCGGTGCATGCTCGAGTTACCTCGAGATGCGATTCTAAAAGATGTGACGGTCAACCGCCCAGTATGACTGTGCCTTGGGAACAAGAAACTTGGCTCGAGGATGTACAAACGTGGCTTGAGGCAGGTGCGCTGGTCAAAAAACCCATGTACTCACCAAAAAATTCGGTACAATAGACCTCGAGATGAAGGCAACCATCCAAACCGAAATTCTCGCCATTCTCGAGCAACTGCCCGAGGAAGCCAATTGGCTTGACTTAAAACGAGCCATGCAGACCTTTGAGCGAATAGACGAAGGAATGCTGGACTTACAAAACGAACGGGTCTGGACAACCGAGCGCCTTCGCAATCACTTTAGGAAAAAATCCTTCTCATGATTTCTGAATCTGATAAACCAATGATTCCCAACGATAAGCCTGTGCTGCGGATTGTCTGGTCAGACCGCGCTCGCCAAGACCTCGAGGAGATTTACGAATCACTCGAGCATCACTCAATAGATGCTGCTGACCGCACGGTGCAGCGCCTGATCAACGTGATTGAAGACTTGGTGCGCGATGCCACGCTTGGTTTGGCTGTGCCGAATCCGCGCTACGAAAATATTTTTTCTTTTGGTGAGCGCCCTTATAAAATGTATTACCGAAAACTCGAGTTCAGCCTCGAGATTGTGCATATTGAACAAAGCACCAAACGCAATTTGCTGATTAACAAGCCCTTGCGTTAAAGCCTACGGCGTTGCCAAACAATGATTGGGGTCAACACCAAGGTTGGCAGTAGCCACATGGCAATTCCCAAAAACCCACCAAGGTTGACCACATTGACCAAAAAAGCGGTGATTGCAGCAATGGTTGCACCAATCATCATGCTCAAGTGCTGGGCAATGCGGGTTTTACCTTTGACCCCGCCACCTCGCGCCAAACGCCAATCAACTTGAGCCAAGACCGCACCAATCAGACCAAAAACCAAGAGCGGCACAGCAAAACCACGGCTTTGCGTTAAGCCGAGAACAGCATAGGCAACCATGCAGCAGCTGATGCCAAGCATGGCACTGGAGACCATCAGTAAAAATCTGGCTCGAGAACCGATGCGGTCTGTGGCGTACAGCCAGCCCATCAGCATTAGGTAAAAACTAAATAAGGAAACCAACAGCAAAAACAAATTGAATTTTAAGAGCGACATGGGCAAAGCCGTCACAAAAATCAGGCTCATGGCAATTGAAAAAACCCGACCACTGCTTTGATGCACGCCATGTTGCCACTTAAGTAGCTTGGAGGAAATTGCCATGCCCGCAGCCAAAAGTGTGACTGCCCCCGAGACGATATGTACCATCAATAGCACCGTGTAGATATTCATGCTGACTCCAAGATTTCATAACCCAATGCACCCGTTGGCTCAAGCCAGACGGCTGTTCCAATGCGTAAGCCCAAGTTTTCCAAGTGGATATACAACTGACGGTACACAGGCAAAGCTCGAGCCGCCGCTAAGTTGTTTTTGGTCAGCATCAAACGCATAGCAGGCATCGTCCCAGCGCGGATTTGACCAGACCCGTACAAGGGTTGGTCAACGGGCAGCAGCACCTCCAAATCAAGGTGTTGAATCATCAGATCAAGGTTATGTTGCAAAACAATGGTTTGTCCGGAGGTAGCAGCATTTTGATTGTCTAACACCCGTGCAAACTCGAGTTCGGTGCGAGCTTTGAAATCAGCAATCGCGTTCCAAGCCACAAATGCCCGACAACTGAGGATGGGACTGGCTGGTAGTCTAACCTCCTCGAGTTCAAAATCTGAACTGCTGCGCTGACCACGCAATAAACCGCTCAGGGTGGTTAGCGCTTGACGCTGACTGATAAAGCGCTTCAGCAACCGTGCTTCGTGCTGCTCGAGCAGGGCAACTTGGCTGACATCACCGCGCAGCAGTAAAGCAATTTCCTCGAGTGGCACATCCAAATCCCGCAGCGCCCGAATTTGCAAAGCTGTCTCGAGTTGGTCGGGGCTGTACGTTCGGTAGCCATTGGCTTGTCGGGTTGGGCAAAGCAAACCAAGGCGGTCATAATGCCGTAAACTGTCTGTGCCAATGCCTGTTTGCTGCGAGAAACGGGCAATCTTCATGGGTCTACCATAAACCCTAGAAGTGTTCCAAGGTCAAGCATCGCTGGGTGGCGGTTGCCAATGTGTCCATGTTGCCCATTCCCAAGCGCCCGTCATAAATAAATCAAAAGCAGGGTCTTTGATGTCATAATACGCATCTGGGTTATTGGGAAAATACCGCGCTAGTTGGCGTTTGATTTCAGCATAGGCTTCTCGAGTTCCCGCGTGGGTTCGCAAATAATCACGGCACAGAAGCGCATAACGCTGATTAAACCGTCCCGCTTGGCGCAAATGCACATGCACCAGCTTAGGCTCGAGCCAAACGGCATAACGCTTCTC
>JAAFJQ010000346.1 GCA_013298185.1 Deinococcales bacterium | reverse complement strand
TTTGATATGGGAAATTCGTAACGGAGCTTCTAGCTTCTAAGTATCTACCGCTTTCATTTTAGAATTTACAAAAAGCGGCAATTCTGCCATTCCAGCGGTAGATACGTTGTCCTTACTCCCGTTGGTCGGAAATGTTTTAGCAAAAAACGCTAAAACATTTCAGGGAGATACTTAGTCATTAGCTTCTAGCTTTTTTGAGTTTATTCCCGATTTTCGGAGGTGGTATGAACCCAATTTTAGAAAACGATTTACAACACATGGATTCGATTCTCGAGAAAACCATGCAAACTGCTTTGGGCGTATTGAATGGTCTCGAGGAGCGCCGAGTGGCTGTTCCGCCGCACCATGCTCAAACTGTGGACTTACCAGAAACTGGTTTGGGATTTGATGTCACTTTAGAGCAGTTTATGCTGCGATATGCGCCGTTTTTTTCTGGCAGTGCAGGCTCGAGGTACTTGGGTTTTGTGACGGGCGGTACGACCCCTGCGGCATTGGCGGGAGACTGGCTGACCAGTGCTTTTGACCAAAATCCGACTTCGGGTTTGGACTCGAGCGCCCCAGATTTAGAACGCGAAACCATTGCAATGCTGTGCCAGTTTTTTGGCTTACCCTCTGATTATGATGGCGTTTTTGTCAGTGGTGCAACCATGTCTAACTTTGTGGGTCTCGCCATGGCTCGAGAATGGATTGGGCAACAACATGGTTATTCGGTCGCCCAAAACGGTGTACAAGGCACGATTCCGATTTTTTCTGGGGCAGCCCACTCGAGTACCTACAAAGCCTTGTCTATGCTCGGTCTTGGGCGTAATCAACTGCAAACCGTTCCATGCTTACCCAACCGCGAAGCCATTGATGTGGCTCTGCTCGAGGAGCGGCTGGCTGCGTGTGCTGCCCCTGCCACTGTGGTTGCCAACGCTGGCACAGTCAACACCGTGGACTTTGATGATTTAACCGCTATTCTCGAGTTGAAAAAACGCTATCCTTTCTGGCTGCATGTGGATGCTGCATTTGGTGGCTTTGCCGCGCTCTCACCGCGCTACCAGCACTTGGTTACAGGCTTAGGCGCAGCCGATAGCATTTGCATTGATGCCCATAAATGGCTGAATGTGCCATACGATGCCGCCATGAGTTTTTCTTTGCATCCAAAACTGCGGCTCGAGGTTTTTCAAAACAGTGCTGTTTACTTGGGAATGCCAACCGAAACCCCAGATTTTGTGCATTTGACCCCAGAGAATTCGAGGCGACTACGTGCGTTACCGGCTTGGTTTACTTTGCAGGCTTACGGGCGTAGTGGCTACCAAGAGATTGTTGAATCCTGCTGCGATCTAGCCACACAACTGGCAGCACGAATCTTGAGCGATGCGCGTTTGGTTCTGCTTGCCGAGGTGCGAATGAATGTAGTCTGTTTTGCTCTGAAAAATGAACAAAATTCCAAGTTCCTCGAGTTGTTGCGCCAGCAAGGCGAGGTTTTCATGACCCCGACTGCCCTCCACGGACAAGCTGGCATTCGCGCTGCGTTTAGCAATTGGCGCACCACTGCAACCGACCTCGAGCGAATTTGGTCTGCCATGCAGCATTGCTTCAATCAAATGGAGGCGATATGAATATCACCATCAGCACCGACAACCATTTGCTTGACACCGAAACCATTTTTAAGCTGCTCGAGGATTCATATTGGGCAAATAAGCGCCCTCGAGCTTTAATCCTCAAAAGCCTTGCCCATTCGCTGAACTTTGGGGTGTACAACGGCACTCAAATGATTGGCTTGGCTCGGGTCGTGACCGACTACGCCACGTTTGGCTACCTGTGCGATGTTACCATCCTCGAGGCGTACTGTGGACAAGGGATTGGCAAACAACTGATGAGCGCCATTCTCGAGCATCCCGAATTACAAGGCATTCGTCGTTTTATGCTTGCCACCCGAGATGCCCATGGTTTATACGCTCAGTTTGGCTTTACACCATTGGCAGCCCCAGAAAAATTCATGGAACGCTATGACCCAACCGTTTAGGGAGTGCTATAACCCAAGCGCATCAGCATTGATTTGGGTTACGATACTATCACTGTGAAGTATTTCATTTTGACCCTAACATTGCTCGGCTGCTTGGTACTGGCACAAGCCGATTTTTTACTGCTTGATCATCACCAAAAAGGCGTCAATACCATCGCTTTTTCTCCCGATGGTCAAACGCTGATCACGGGTAGCGATGACAGTACGGCTCGAGTCTGGAACGCGGTTACAGGCGAAATCGAAATGAAACTTTCGGGTCATACAGGCTGGGTCTTAAGTGCTGCAATCAATGGCAAAGGCTTGGTTGCGACCTCTGATTCTGAAGGGCGTGCTGCACTATGGGACATTGGCAATCGAAAACTTCTTCGGGTCTGGAAAGCCCACAATGCTTGGATCAGAGCTGTGGCGTTCTCGGATGATGGAGAGAAACTCGTCACAGCGTCCGACGACACCACCGCTAAAATCTGGGACGTCTCGAGTGGAAAGTTGCTACGTACCCTTGAAGGTCATACCAATTGGTTGACTGGGGTGATCTTGGTTAAAAACCAAGTTGTGACTGCCAGCCGAGACGGCACAGTTCGCTTTTGGAACGCCATCAGTGGAACACTCACCCGAACTCTCGAGTTAAACCAGTGGATTTACAGCTTGGCACTCTCGCCCGATGGCTTTCGCTTTGCCACGGCAGCCCAAAATGGAGTGCGAATCTGGAACCGAATTTCTGGCAGGGAATTGGTTCAAGTTGGCAAAGACCAAATCACTTGGGCAGTGGCGTTTAGTCCAGATGGCAACGACTTAGCTGTTGGTAACGACGACGGCAGCATTGACATTTGGAATGCCAAAGGCACAGACAAAAAACGCAGCCTGATAGCCCATACCAGTTACATCAAAGCCCTAACTTACTCGCCAGACAGCACCAAACTGGCTTCAGCCAGCCGCGATGGTATGGCACGGATATGGAATTTAGGAACAAAATAAGAGAAAAGGTCAAAGAGGAAAAATGCCTCGCACAGATTGCCCGCGTTTTTGGAATTTCTCGAGAACCAGTTTGGGTATGAATTTGGTCAGAATGCCATTTCATCGTAAGTCGCAGGACAGACACAGGGGTCTGTCCCTACATTCAAGGCATGAAAAATGCGTGAGGTAGGGGGCGACCCAGCCCGTCAGGTGCATCTTTGGGGTCAAGAACGAACCCCCGTGTTCGCCCTGTTTTTCC
>JAAFJQ010000345.1 GCA_013298185.1 Deinococcales bacterium | reverse complement strand
GAAGCATAATTTAGCCACCCACACCGATTGGATTGTGCTGAAAAACACTTCACAGACCTTGGGTGCTTGGGCAAAAAAAGATGCGAGTTTGAAGAAATGGCTGATTCCACATTTGGAACGCCTGATTGGGGACGAACGAAGAACCGTCTCTGGAGCAGCTGAAAAATACCTAAAGGCATTATCCTAAAATGAGTCTCGAGATTCGCGCTGCTTCGGCTGGCACAGGTAAAACCACCAGCTTGGTGCAACTCTACCTCGAGGCGCTAAAAAACATTCCTGCCAGACGAATCGCCGCCGTGACCTTTACCCGAGCCTCGGCGCGGGATTTGCGTCAGCGTTTGCGGGCGGGTCTGCTGCAACTGCTCGAGACTGGGCAGTACCTCGAGGTGACACTGCACAACAAAGCCCCGTTTGAACGCGCTTTATCTGAACTTGACTCGAGTGTGATTTCCACGATTCACGGTTTTTTTCGCACGCTGCTGCGCTTGAACGCGCCTGCTTTGGGTTTAGACCCAGAATTTCGGAATTTGGATGAATCCGAGGCCAAGGACATCTTCAGGGCGGCTGCCAGCCACACCCTCGCCAAAGCCGCCCTCGAGGCAGGAGCAGGGGCGGCGCTGCTCGCGGCGCACGGTTGGGAAGAAGCCTTGGATGCCCTCGAGACGCTGTTTGAAAAACGGGTCTATGCGCCATTCACGGCGCTTGACCCAAGCCTGCTCGAGGCATTTGCGGCGTGTATGAACTTGTACCAAGCCAGATTAGCCAATGCCGCGCTGTCCGCCACCGATGTGGAGTTAAAAACCCTTGAACTGCTCGAGAATCCAAGCTGTTTAAGCCGCATCCAAAGCCGTTTTTTGATGCTGATGGTGGATGAATTCCAAGATGTGAATCCACTCCAAGCCAAAATTTTTACGCAATTAAAACTGGCGCGGATTGTCTTTGTCGGTGATGCCAAACAGAGCATCTACGCCTTTCGAGATGCCGATGTCGGTGCGTTCCTCGACATGTACCAACGAGCCTCGCCACTCGCGCCACTGACCACATCGTATCGCCACGGAAAAGCCTTGGCGGGTTTTTACTCGAGCCTCGCGGAAACACTTTTCCCAGAATTCAGTGAACAAGGACTGCCGCCTCGGGTCAGCAGTGGACGCAAAGACAACGCCCCCTCGAGCGCCGAGTTGCATTTGATTGAAGCCAGCAGCTTGGACACAGGACGCAGCACCGAAGCCAGAATGATTTGTCAGCGCTTATACGAACTGCACAAAACCTATGCGTGGCGGGACATGGCAATACTGCTTCGCACCCGAACTTCTTTAACCCACCTCGAGCCGAGTTTACGCACCATGCAGATTCCATTCTTGGTCGGCAGTGGACAACGCTATTATGACCGCCGTGAAATCCGCGATGCGATGCAGATTTTACGTGCCAAACTACAACCGCACCACCCCGAGGTGCTATCTGCGCTCGCCCGATTCCCAAGCATCAACCTTGGGCTTGACTTAATCGAGGAACTGATACAACATCCCAAAACCGCGCTGCAAAAACCAGAATTTGCCACGCTACAAACCCTGCTCGAGGTGATTTATGCGTCCACCGACGCGCTTGGTTTGCTTGAAGCCACTTGGATGCACCTAGGCACAAACCTGACTCGAGAAGCGCAGAGTTACGCCAACTTGGACGGCTTGCTGTATCAACTGGCAGCTCGCGGCGCTAGAGATCCACGGGCTGCACTGGTTTTTCTCGAGCGAGCCAGACTCGGCGAAGCCGAAGGCGACGAACCACTCGAAGGCGAAGATGCCGTGCGGATTTTGACCATCCATGCTTCAAAAGGACTCGAGTTTCCTGTCTGCGTGGTTTTTGACCTTGCCCGAAGTGAACGCAACACCAGCGAAGCACTCATCATCCACCCAAGTGGTGAAATCGCATGGCGCACCGAGCCGCGTTACAACGCCATCCAAGCCCATTGGAACAAACGCCGCGATGGTGAAGCCAATCGCTTGCTCTATGTTGCCCTGACCCGAGCCAAAGACCATTTGATGCTGACTGGTTCAAGCACTGGTACGGCACGAGGTTGGCTGGCGACCTTAGAAAAAATCGGTTATGCACAACTCGAGCATTTAGAAGTCTTCACCCACAGCGAAGACCAAGCCATCCCGCTCGAGACGGAAAAAACCTCGTTTGACTTCATCACCTTAGAAGCCAATGAAACCCTTGCAAGGGCGAGTTTCAAGCGCCACCCACCCAGTGTTCGCGCTCCAACCCGCGCCCCAGAAGCCCGTGACCTCGAGACTGAACCCGACGAGTTGCAACTGGATTTGCTGCACGATTTTGCCCACACCATCCCCGAAGCCGAGCGGGTGATTGGCACACTGGCGCACTACGCGATTGCTGAGAATTACTCGAGCCACAACCTCGAGCAGCGCCAAACCCTTGGCGCTCAGTACGTGCTGCATCCGTACACCCTCGAGGAACGTCAAGCCATGGTAACGGCTGCATGGTGGTACTTAGAGCAGTACGAAAAACTCCATCCGAATAGGGGAGATAGGCTCTTCGATTATGCCGAGTTGCCCTTTGCGTACCAGCAAGGACAGACCACTTGGCAAGGCATCATAGACCGCCTTTACCAAGACCAAAACGGCACTTGGATTCTCGAGGATTACAAAACCGATAGTGTGCCACTGCCAGAATTACCGCAACGCGCTCGAGCTTATCAGCATCAGATGCAGATTTACTCAGAAGCGGTGCGTCAAGCCCAGAACCTCGAGCCAGAAGTCAGGTTGGTGTTTTTGCATCATGGGGTGGTGTATCGGGTGACACTCTGAGATGGATCAACATTCCTCGAGCCAGTTTTTACATTTCGTCTGGGGCATCAATCCCCAAGACTGCCAGCGCTTCCCTAATCGCATCGGCGACTCGAGTCACCACAGCTAACCGCGCTTCGCGCAAGCCTTCGGGGGCGTGAAGCACACTGGTATCCGATTTGCCGCTTTTGTCTTTGTGGTTGTAATACCCATTGAATGCCGAAGCCAACTCGAGGGCATAAGCACACATCGGATGGGCTGATTTTTCTCGAGTGCAGAGGGTCAGGACTTCAGGGTACTTAGCAACGGTTTTGAGGACATCCAACTCGAGGGCAGTCAATTGAGCAAAATCTGGTGTGCCAGTGTAACCTTTAGCCGCGTATTCTCGAGCAATTTTTCTTGCCCGAGCATGGGCGTATTGAATCA
>JAAFJQ010000344.1 GCA_013298185.1 Deinococcales bacterium | reverse complement strand
GGGCAAGGTCGTTTTCTTGGTTTTTATTGCTGGGCATCGCCACTCGAGCGTTTTCATCCATGTAAATCACGGTCATGACTTCACGGCGAAAGGTTGCCGATGGATTCGGTGGTGCCATATGCAGCACCCAACCGCTATGGAAGGTGGCATCGCCTGCGTTCATACCACCAAAGGTTTTGATGCGCCAATCTCGTTCAGCCACCATTTGGGCAAATTGGGCTTGGGCAGCATCACCAATCGGCATATCTCCCAAATAGCCTTGATGGTGCGAACCAAGTGCAAAACTCAGTGTGCCAATTTCAGGAGCGACATCAAGAAGCGGCATCCACATGGTGATGGTTTTGTTGGTTTCAAAAGACCAATAGTGCTGATCTTGATGCCACGGGGTCAAACCACCACCGGGTTCTTTGTACAAGGCTTGGTCGTGATAAATCCGCACCCCAGACACGCCCATCAGTTCGGCAGCGACCTTGGCAAAGCGCTTAGCGAGGCTAAAGCGCCGCACGGCTTCGTCTTGCAACCATAAATTCATGGTTTGTAAAAATGCCATGCCGTATGTATCGCGGTCTTTTAAGGCTCGAGTCTCGGTGTTAAAACGCGCCACGGCATCGTTGATTTTCAGGCGATACGCTGCAATTTCCTCAGGGCTGGCAAGTCCGCGCACCAAGGCAACGGCATCGGATTGGTAGCTCGAGATGGTGTCTGAGCCTAGGGCATACGGACTATCGAGGTCTGGTAAGTTCATGGGTTTTCTCCTTTTGGGATATTCTAAAACCCCGATTCTCGAGAAATCTTCTCTTGTTTTCTTGTTTTCTTCCAGTATCCTAAGAAAATGCTAAACCATGACATCCACACTGAACCATCCTCGAGTTTGTTAGGCTGGTACGGGCAGCCGTGGGAGGTCAAGCAACTGCACCGTCACAACGACATCGAACTGAATTTTGTTGCCAAAGGCGAAATCCAGTATTTGTTCGCTGGGCAAATCCAAAGTGTGAATGCCAATCAGTTACTGATTTTTTCGGCAGTTACGCCGCACCGCATTGTGCATTGCAGTTCGGACACGGAACTTGGAGTGATTCATCTGCCGCTGCTCGAGTTCTTACGCTGGAACATTGAAAGCCTACAAAGCCAATTGCTACAAACCAAATGGCTGATTGGGCAAGACCCAGACCCCAGTTTTGACCAGAAACTCTTTTGGCGTTGGGCAAAAGAATTACAGACCAGTCCAACGCCACAAACCAGTCTAGCCCCGCTCGAGCAGCACACGATTATTTTGCTTGAACTTGAAGCCAGACTGCGCCGCCAAGCGCGTCAGGTTGCAAATCTGCAAACTTCACCTAAGAAAAACAGCTTCACCCCAGATGCGGTGCAAGCGCTGGCGCAGATCATCAACGAGCGCCACCAAGAACCGCTGAAGCTCGAGCAGGTAGCAACTGAGGTGGGTTTGCATCCCAATTACGCGATGAATTTGTTTCGATTACACCTTGGCTTGACCATGCACCAGTATTTGACTCAACAACGCATTGCCCATGCCCAGAGGCTCTTGATTACCAGTGGTACACCGATTCTGGATATTGCGCTCGAGGTGGGTTTTGGTAGTCTGAGTCAGTTTTATGCGGCTTTTGTGAAGCAAACCCAACAAACCCCAAAGCGGTATCGTCAACGGTATAGGCAGCGTTAAAGTTTTGGTATACCAAGTCAGGTTATACTCCTGCCCGTAATGAAACGAGTCCGTATTGGCATGATTGGCAGTGGCACAGTGGGCAGCAGTGTTTTATCACTGCTCGAGACCAGACGCAGTTTATTTGAATCTCAGGGTTATAAAACCAAAGTGCTGCCTGTGCTGGTGCGCGACCCCAATAAATCCCGAGAAAACGTGCCGCTCGGCACACAATTCACCAATGACCCCGATGTTCTCGAGGATGCCGATATTATTTTTGAAACCATGGGCGGCACAACCCGCGCCCTTGAATTGGTCAAGCCGCATCTCGAGGATGGCAAAATTCTGATCACTGCCAACAAAGCCATGCTGGCTGAATGCTGGGATGTCTTAAAGCCCTTCATGATGAACGGACAAGTGTACTGCGAAGCCAGCGTCATGGCAGGAACACCCGTGCTAGGACCCCTAACGGGTACACTCCGCTCGAGCAACACCCTCGAGTTACATGCGATTTTGTCTGGTACATGCAACTATATTCTCACCCGAATGGAAAGCGGCGCGACCTACGCTGATGCCCTATCCGAAGCCCAAGCCAAAGGCTACGCCGAAGACCCGCCGACACTGGATGTCAGCGGCACAGACGCAGCCCATAAGCTCTGTGTGCTGGCAAGAATGACCGTTGACCCTGATTTTGCTTGGGAGAACATCCAGATCAAGGGCTTAGAGAACCTTTCTTCGCAAGCGGTTCTCGAGGCGGTCAGCCAAGGCAAACGGGTTAAGTTGGTGGGTAGCATCATCCCCGATGGTTCAACTTGGGCAGCTAAAGTGCGTCCTGTGCTGCTCGAGGGTAGCCATCCCTTAGCCCAAAGCGCTGCCAGCCGCAACGCCATGATTTTCTCAGGCGATGCCAGTGGCACAGTGATTCTCCAAGGCGGTGGCGCAGGTGGTTTGGTGACTGCCAGTGCCATGGTCGGCGATTTGATAGATCACTTTTCAGGCGTGACCGGGCATCAACCCAGCCCTGAAGCCACCAAAGTTCCAACCGATTATCAACCAGAGTTATTTGAAGAACTGTGAAACGGGAACTTTTAGCAGTTGCCTTGCATCCAAGCCAGTAGAATGGTTGGAATCTTGACCCTCCGATTTGCCCCTGCCCCACACCTGAGCGACCTCGAGGATAACGCTTTGGTGGCATTGTCACGCCGAGGACAAGACGAAGCCTTTGACGAACTGGTGCGCCGTCACAGCCCAAGGGTACATGCGGTGTCCTCGAGAATCGTTGGACGCGAAGAAGCCTACGATGTGGTTCAAGATGCCTTTCTAGCCGCCTACCGAGCCTTGCCGACCTTTCGCCAAGAAGCCCAATTCAGCACTTGGTTGCACCGAATCGCCCTGAATTGCTGTTATGCCCGCACCCGCAAGAATCCAGATTTAAGCAACGACATTGAAACCCCGCTCGAGACCACCGATAACCAAGACTCGCCACTCGAGGTCGCTGAACGCCGCGACCTCAAAGCCGCCCTCGAGAAAGCCCTTGCTAAACTCAAACCCGATTTTAGGGAAACCTTTGT
>JAAFJQ010000343.1 GCA_013298185.1 Deinococcales bacterium | reverse complement strand
ACTGCTTGCACCAACCACGATGGTGGTGTTTTTTATCAGCTTGGTCGGGACATTCCAAAGCTATGGTCTGGTGCTGCTGTTGACCCGAGGTGGACCAGTGGGTTCGACCACCTTGCTTGGGTATTACATTTACCAATATGCCTTTCAGTTTTTCCAAATGGGTTATGCCAGCGCTTTGTCCGTGGCGATGTTTGTGCTGCTTGGACTTCTGGCGTTTTTGCAATTCAAAGTTTCTGAAAGGCGGGTGCATTACCAATGACTTCAGCCGAACCGTACACAGCCCAACCAAGCCAGAAAAAAACCAAAGCCAGAATCACTCGAGTCGAGCTTGGACAAACCATCCTCAGTTTCGTGGTGGCGCTGATCTTTTTGATTCCCTTGGTTTTTATGCTGCTTGGTGCGTTCAAAGAACAAAAAGAAGTCTTTCTAGGGGCTTTGATTCCTGAGCAATGGGTTTGGCAAAATTTTGTTGAAGCTTGGAACGCCGCCCCATTTGGACGGTACTTCCTCAATTCGCTGATTGTTTCGGTTATTGTCACCATCAGCGTGGTGCTGACCTCGAGCTTAGCCGCCTTTGCCTTTGCCCGAATGAAGTTTTTTGGACAAGCCGCCTTGTTTTTGTTTGTGCTAGGACCATTGATGATTCCGGGCGATGTGCTGCTGATCCCGAACTTCATCACGATTCGCCAATTTGGTTGGCAAAACAGTTACCCAGCCTTGATTGTGCCGTTTCTCGCCAGTGCCTTTGGGATTTTCTTGTTGCGCCAAGCCTACTTAAAAACCCCGCAAGAACTCGAGGATGCCAGCAAAATAGACGGGGCAACACCTTTGCAGTTTTTGTTTCGGATTCTGATGCCCGTCAATTCGCCGTCATTATCGGCGTTGGCGGTGTTGACCTTTCTTGGCATTTGGAATGCTTTGGTCTGGCCTTATATTGCTATTTCCAAAGATGAATTTCGCACCGTGCAAGTCGGTTTAGCCAGTTTTTCTAATCTCGAGGGCAGCAATGTGCCTGTGGTTTTAGCCGCTACAACCTTGGTGATTTTACCGGTTTTGATTGTCTACATTTTTGCTCAAAAGTGGTTTATTGAAAGTGCTGCGTCCAGTGGTCTCAAAGGATAATCTCGGTAACAAAGCTCTAAGACACATCGGCAAGTAAGTTCTAGCTCACATCGGGGTTGACCTCGAGTGAACGGAGGTTCATGTATGAAAAAACGCTTTATGGTCTTGGCAACAGCTTTTGGTGCAGGTGCAGTGCTGCTCGGTGGGGCTTTAGGACAAGCCAAACGCACCGAAGTGACCTTCTTGTACGGCTTGGGCGGCGAATTGGGCAAAGCCATTGAAGTAATGATTAAGGGCTTTAACGAATCGCAAAACGACATCACCGTCAAAGGTGAATTCAGCGGACGCGACTACGAAGCCGTGGTACAAAAAGCCTTGGCAGGCATCGCCGCAGGTGCGCCAGCCGCTGATATTCTGCAACTCGAGGTCTCGTACTGGCCCCGTTTGGCAGCCGCCGGTGCGCTCGAGGAACTGTCCAAGTTCGATGGTTTTAAGCCAACCTTCGATAACTTCTGGCCCGTTTTCAAAAAGCAAGCTGACCCAGACGGCAACGGCAAGGTCTTTGCCATGCCTTGGAATAATTCTAACCCAGTGACCTATTACAACCCAGAGTTGCTTGCCAAAGCAGGGGTCAAAGAATCCGACATCCGCACCTACGCTGGTTTACGCGAAGCCGCTAAGAAAATCAAAGCCGCCACAGGCTTACCAGCCGTTGCCGTGCCAAGTTTTCCTTGGATACTCGAGGGAGCAATTGCCAGCAACGGTGGCGCAATTGTTAAAAACAACCGTTTGAACATGGACAGCAAAGAAGCCATCGAAGTGATTGAAAACTGGGCTGGTTTTTTCCGAGATGGTACGGCTGTGGTTGCCAATGCCAACAGCAATCTCGACTTTTGTGCAGGCAAATTTGCCATTAACTACGGAAGCGTTGCAAGCCGCCCCAACATCAAGAACAACTGCAAATTCGCTTTCCGCATTGCCCCACTGCCGTACTTCAAATCCCCATCTGTTCCAGTTGGAGGCGCAACACTGGCCATTTCTAAAGTCGCGCCAGAAAAACAAAAAGCGGCTTGGGAATTTATCAAGTGGTTGGCTCAACCACAACAGCAATTCACCTTCATCAAAATGAGCAACTACGTGCCAATCACCCGTTCAACCAGCGACTTCAAACCATTCAAGGATTACATTGCCTCGGAACAAGGTTTGGACATGGGCGTGCGTCAATTGCCATTTGCTCGTCCTCGTCCAAGCACCGCAGCGTACTTCCAAGTTACCACCGAAATCATCAAGAGCCTCGAGAATATTTACTTGAACAACACCCCAGTTGAAAGCACCTTAAAGGATTTGGTCAGCCGCACCGCACCACTTTTTAAGTAAAGAATTGCGGGTTTGCTTGAAAAAACGCAATTGGTCACGTACTCCCCCTCGCTTCGCTCGACCCCTCATTGAGGGGTTCTGGTGTCACAAACTTGGCTTCTGCACGCCATAAACTAAAACGAAAACCCACACCGAATAACCCTCTCCCGCGTTTGCGCGGCGAGAGGGTAGCGAGCCTAGGCGAGCTGGGAGAGGGTTGGCTGTCGCTTGCACACAACCCCTTCTCGAGGCTTGGGTTTTTGCCGTCCTGAATTGCTAATTTTCTCAATCTGAACACTGCTGACTCGAGTGAAATTTTCTGCTCGAGTCAGCTAAAAAGGAGAAACATGAAACCACTTATTTTAGGTGCTGCCTTGCCAATTGCCGACCTTGAAGCTAACCGCGAATGGTTGCATCAACATGGCGGACGCGACCTCGAGATTCAAGACCCGTGCATTCCAGCCATGCTCGAGTCCGACTGGAAACCACTGCTCGAAACGCTCAAAAACAACCTCGAAGGTCATGGTGGACGGGTTGGCATTCACGCGCCTTTCGATGGCTACCAGATTGGTTCTTATGACCCGTTTGTTGGTGAATTCGTGGCGAATCGGATGCTGAAAAGCCTCGAGTTTGTCGAGGCTTTTGCCCAGACGTTGGGCGATAAATCACCACATATGGTGCTGCACAGCCCGTTTTTGTTTTTTGGTCATGCTTTGGTGGCGCACACCGAAGCCACTGAATTACGTCGGCAAATTGGGTTTGTCAATCGCACGCTCGAGCCAGTGTTGAAAAAAGCTGTCGAACTGAACTGCACT
>JAAFJQ010000341.1 GCA_013298185.1 Deinococcales bacterium | reverse complement strand
GTTGCTGTCCAAACCACCCGACAAGGTGCGCCCTGTGGCGGGTGTAACCAAATTGTTGGCTCGAGCCAAACGGGTGATGCTGTCCAGCAGAATGACGACATGCCCGCCCTCTTCGACAATTCGCCTTGAGCGTTCATGGACAAATTCGGCTACGCGAACATGGTTTTCAGGCGGTTCATCGAAGGTGCTTGCCACGACTTCGGCACTGGTGACAGATTCACGGAAATCGGTGACTTCTTCGGGGCGTTCATCCACCAGCAGCACAATCACTTTGATTTCAGGGTGATTAGCAGTGATGCTATTGGCAATTCGTTTCAGCAGTGTGGTTTTACCAGCTTTGGGCGGCGCGACAATCAAACCGCGTTGCCCCCGACCAATCGGCGCAAGCAAATCCACGACCCTCGAGGCAACCGTGACCGCATCGGTCTCGAGGATGATTTGCGTATCTGGGTGTTCGGGAATCAGATCATCGAATTTGGGGCGCAGCGCCGCCGCCGCAGGGTCTTGGGAATTGACCGCTTCGACGCGAATCATCGAGTTAAAACGCTCGATTTCCTTAGAAGGACGCGCCACACCAACCACATAATCGCCCGTGCGAAGTTGGAATTGCTTAATCAAACCCGCCGAGACAATCACATTACGCGATTCAGGCGTGAGCAGACTGTCTTGCAAGAAGCCGTAGCCATCCTCGGAGATTTCAAGGAAACCCTGCGCCAGACTGAACCCATCCTCGAGCGCGTGTTTCTCGAGAATAGCCAGCACCAGCGCTTCTTTTTCAAAGTCTTTGGCATTTTCCACCCCTGCTTTGGTGGCGAGAAGATGAAGTTCGGGAAGGATTTTTTGTTGTAACTCGAGATAATTCATTGAGGACTCCTGACGATTATGAACACTGGTTTTCAACAGTAATTGTATTATTGATTAAGTCAACGAGAAACACAACCTGTACGTGTTCAGCATCTCCCTCTTCGCCCCACAATGAAACTCCATATTTCGGATTTGGTGGTACAACGGCTAAAAATTTATTAGTTAGCTCTGGCATTTTTTTACTTTCTAAAAAAATATCTTCCATCAATTCCTTGGTTAGGTGAGTTATGTTGGAAAGCGTAATTTGAGAAACTGGAAATGTTGAAGGATAACCAGAATATGGGAAATCGGCATATTTTTGAATTGGTTGGTAATGAGTGATTTTAGAAATTTCTCTATCGGCTATTTGATATTTCATTTGACAACTGTCATAGATAAACCCGTATAAAAAAGGTATTTTTGACGATTTACTTTGATTTGAGTCTATATCAAGTGAAGATAAGTCAAGTGTCATTAAATGATGAATGTCTTCATCGAGTGCTTCTCGAGAAAAATCTTGCAATGTTCCACCAAAATATCCAATTGATCCAGCTTCTTCATTGGTAATTTCACAATGGAAAACACGGTCTCTAAAAATTAAAGTTGGTGTGTTAAATCTTTTGTAGATGAATGGAACTGACACAGTAGTATCCTTAAGTCTAGAGTTTTATATGCTAGTGGGTCATTCAGTTTGTTAATGTACTTTAAGAAAACTCGAGAATATTGTACTCAACAGCCTTCGTCCTTCATCCTTTATCCTTCGTCTGGGTCGAACAACCCACTAGGTTTCGCCCACGATTTTCCTCTCGAGACCATCGTACCAAAATTCTCACCCTCTCGAGGCGCACGGCTTTGGCTCAGGCTACTCAGCGATAAGCACCATGCCGATGCAACACTGCAACAATTTCAATCACTCGAGTTTTGAAATTCACTTCGTACAAAATCCGGTAATCACCAACTCGAATTCGGTACTCTGGGCGGTCTTGAAGCTTTTTTGTTCCAGTCGGCAGTGGCTCGGATTGCAAAGCTGTTATCACCTCGAGAATCCGCTCCAAAACCTCATCGGGTAAAACTCGCATTTCTTTGCGAACACGGTTGGGGATTTCAACCTGAAATCCGTCCCTCACGTTTCAACTCCTCTTTGAAAGCATCAAGTGAAATCGAATCTTTGGGTTGGTTGCGACGCTCAGCAAAAATCTTGGTGTCTTCTAGGTCTTCTAATTGCTCGAGAACGGCTTCATAATCGGCAATTGGTAGAATCGCAAAGGCTTTATTGCCTTGTTCATCAAAAATAAATTGTGGTTGGCTGGTATTCATACCGTGTCTCCTTGTTGTTGTTTTGTTTTTGCTTGAGACCATTCTACCAAAATTCTCACCTTCTCGAGGCACACGGCTTTGGCTCGAGCTTGGGGCTGGTGGGTGTCAGTATACGAAACATTCAAGCATTTTTGGAGGCGCGTTGTTTGTCCTCTCATCTTAAACGGTACAATCGCAAGTCATGACCCTGCACAATCCAAATGAAACTTCTGAGAACTTGGCGAGCCAACCGCGTTTGCCAAGTGGCTGGCGGCGTTTGCGATTGCATCTCGAGTGGGATGGTACTGATTTTCATGGTTGGCAAGCTCAATCCCAAGGTGAACGCACCGTCCAAGGGGTTTTAGAAGCTGCCCTCGAGCCACTGGGGGCGTTTAACCGTCCGATGGCAGCTGGTCGTACTGACACTGGGGTTCACGCCCTCGAGATGCCAATTCATATTGATGCTGGTTTTTCATTGTCGGCACAGAGTACCTTAAAAGCCTTGAATGCTCGTTTGCCACCCGATGTGCGCGTGCTTTCTTGTGTCGAAATGGATGAAAACTTTCATGCACGGTTTAGCTGCCATTGGCGCTCGTACAGCTACCGAATTCTCAACACACCAACCGCCAGCGCTTTGGAGCGCTCAAGGGCGCTGTGGGTGCCTTATCGGCTCGAGGTTGCCCCAATGCGCCATGCGGCTCAGCATCTGATTGGGCGTTTTGATTTTGCTGCTTTTGCCACCAAAGAAGAACGCCAAACAGTGCGCGAAGTGCTGTTCTGCGAAGTTCGGGCTGTGGCTGCTCCATTCTCGAGAGGCGCAGACTTCATTGAAATCCGCATCATCGGCGAGAGCTTCCTGCGCCATATGGTGCGTGGCATTGTCGGCACGCTGCTCGAGGTTGGTGGTGGCAAGTTGCAATCCGAGGATGTGCTGCGGATTCTCGAGTCGCGTGACCGTGGGCAAGCTGGTTCTAATGTGCCGCCACATGGTTTGTACTTTGTTAAAGCTGGTTATACACCGTGGCAGGGCTAAGCCTCGAGAAGCACTTGTTGAATCAAGACTGGCTCGAGTAACCACTGGTTTTCTTCGGGCTGCTGCCAGATTTTTTGTAGCACTTCAAAGCCTTCT
>JAAFJQ010000342.1 GCA_013298185.1 Deinococcales bacterium | reverse complement strand
GGCAATATGAAAAAATGGTTTTTGATTTTGGTGGCAATTCTTGGCTTCTCGAGCTTAGCAGGCGCTCAGCGTTTTTCGATTGGCGCAAGCATCAGTGGTGCAGTTGGCAGCGATATTGTCAGCA
Organism: Deinococcales bacterium; assembly: GCA_013298185.1. GTDB lineage: Bacteria > Deinococcota > Deinococci > Deinococcales > JAAFIG01 > JAAFIG01. Next base: position 3,144 of record JAAFJQ010000342.1, on the reverse strand, counting down.
GCTTAACCTTTAGCATCAACCTGACCGCCGAGGATTTAGCGCGGATTGGACCAATTGGTGTGGATGCTCGACTCGAACTCGAGGGAGCAATCCTTGGTAGTGTCACCAGTGTTGGCGTTGGTGCGGCTGCACTGGCAACGGTTCAAGTGGGAACGGTCAACATTTACGGTGGTCCTTCGGTGTACTTACCAATTACTCCATCTGGTGCTTTACAAATTGGTGCAATTGGTGGTGTGCGCTATAACATTGCTTTGGGCTTATCGGCGTATGGCGAGTTGAAACTGCGATTTGTGAATCCGCTGTACTGGAGACTTGGTTTTGGCGTTCGGTACACGTTCTAGCTTTTTAATCGCTCGAGACGCTCGGCAGCTGCTGCTATCGTCTCGAGCGATTTGCATATCGCAAAACGCAGGGCTTTAGGGGCGTGTTCACGGGTGCTTGGGTCGTAGAAAATCGGTACAGGCATGGCAGCTACGCCAATTTCAGTTACCAGATGCTTAGCAAAGGCTTGGGTGTTACCCGAGTAGGCTTCGATGCCTGCGACAATAAAATAACCACCTTCGGGTAGCATGGCGTGAAAGCCTGCTCGAGTTAAGGTGGTGTGTAGGGCGTTGCGTTGCTCGAGAAAACGTTGTTGCAGTGCCGCATAATACCCATTTTCAGCTGCCATCTCGAGGCAAATTGCTGTGGCTTCTTGGACATGTCCGGTCACATGAAACGGTATCCATTGATGCGCCCCACGCATGGCGGTGGTGATTTGAGCTGGCGCAACAGCCCAACCAATGCGCCAACCTGTGACTGAGAAAATTTTCCCTGCGCTGCCAATCGTGACTGTGCGCTCTCGCATTTCTGGAAGCGAAGCAAAACTGATGTGTGGTGCTTCAAAAGTGATGCGGTCATAGACTTCGTCCGAAATCACCCATAGGTCGTGCTGCTGCACCAAAGCTGCAATGGATTCTTGTTCGGCTTTGGTAAAGACTTTGCCCGTTGGGTTGTGAGGGCTATTCAGGATGATGCCTTTGGTGCGCGGTGTGATGGCAGCTTTTAATTTGTCAAGATTCAAAATCCATTTGCCTTCTACTGGCTCGAGTTGCACAAACACCGGAACGCCATCGCACAAGCGCACTTGCGGGGTGTATGAGTCAAACTTTGGCTCAAGCAGAATGACTTCGTCCCCGGGGTTAACCAAAGCTGCCAGTGCTGCGTGCAGGGCTTGGGTTGCACCGACGGTAATCGTGATTTCCTCGAGTGGGTCTATTTTGCCTATTTGCGGCTCGAGTAGGGCTGCAACAGCGTTCAGTAAGCGCGGGATGCCCCGAGGCGCGGTGTACTGATGCGAAGCGGTTTTGAGGCTTTCGGTCGCGGCGGCTAAAACAAAATCTGGCACTGCCCAATCTGGAAAACCCTGTCCTAAGTTGACCGCATTGTGTTTCACTGCCAAAGCAGTTAATTCAGTAAAAGGATTGGGTGTAAACCCCAAGACTCGAGTGGCAAGCTGCATGGGCATTAGCATACCGTGTTTACCAAAGTGGCGAAATTCCCGTATTTCGGGCTTCCAGACTTGGTAGAGTAAGCGGGTTGTGATTAGTGGTCGCTTAAAAGATGTCCCAATCGAAGACATCCTCAGTCTGATTGCCGGAGGGCGTAAATCAGGGGTGCTGGTGGTCAACCTCGATGAACGCGAAGCCAAAATTCATTTTGAGGACGGCAAAATTTTATACGCCCGAGTCGAAGATGGAGCTAACCTCGGCGAGTATTTGGTGCGTTTAGAAATGACCACCCCCGAAGATGTGCAGAAATTGGTGGGTAAGCAAAAACAAGAAAATCCGCACACCCCCCTTGGTATGATGGCAGTACGAAGCGGTGTGATCAACGACCAAGACCTGCGGACAGCCTTAGAAGCACAGGTGCTAGATGCGATGGTTGAAGTGATGATTTGGGCTGATATTCCACGCTCCAAGTTTCATTTTAAGGAACGTGGCTTGGATGCCTCCCAAGTGCCAACCCCGCATTTGCTCGATGCTTCGGGAATGCTGATGGAATGCACAAGGCGCTTAGACGAATGGCGACGCGGACAAGTCAAACCCCAAGATGTCCTCGAGGTTGCCGTGGATTTACAAGGCGATGAACGCACCTCTAAACTTACGCTTGGACAATGGGAACTGATTTACTTGGTGGATGGTCAGCGTTCGGCAGCCAGTATTGCGGCTGAGCTGAACATCCCAGAAGGCGAAACCTATTACCAACTTTTTTTGATGCAGGAACAAAAACTCTTGCGCCCAGCCGAAGTGCGCGGCGAAGACCCTTGGGTGCTGATTGTTTCAACTTCGCAAACTACGCGGCGGCTGTGTACCCTGACCCTCACCAGAGAACGTTACCGAGTGATGCACGCCACCACCTTGGAAACTGCAAAAAACCTGCTCGAGACTCGCCGCCCCAATACGGTGTTGCTCGATTGGGAAGACCCGCTCGAGACAATCAAAACCATTCGAGAAAAACGCAACCTCACACCAATCATTGCCATTGTGCAAACCGAGCCTCGAGTCGGCATTGGGTTATTTCGTAACCACGCCACCACCAATGTGCGTTATTTGATTAAACCGTACTCTGAGATGCAACTGATTCGTTCAATTGGTGCTGTGACTGGTCGGGCGGTATAAAAAAAGCGAACCCAATTTGGGTTCGCCTCGAGTTGAGTGGTTTTAACGCAAGGTGACTTTTTCAGTGCCTTCTTTGAGGCTGTTATAACTTTGGAAGTACCCCTTGGCATCGGTGCGACTGGTTGCCTCGAGAATGCTGACAAATGGTGTTCCATCGCCTTGGTCATAAGCAATCGCTAAGTAATTGCCAAGGTCGTTGGCAATACCGCGCCAAACCACACCACCACTGACAAAAGTAATGCGGTAGCCATCTCCAAACACAGAAACATTCATGATCCCACGGTAGGTTGTGCCATCGGGGTTTGTGCCATCCACGCTATACGAACCAGCCCAATCCCAACGCCCAGTGACATTGCGAACACTTGGGAAAACCGTGTTAGAACGACCACTGTACACGGCTGTTTCTTGCCCTTCGGTGCGAGAGCCAAAGTCTTGCCAAAAACCAGTCAGGGTTGTGCCATTGGTGATTTGGTAAATGCTCACA
>JAAFJQ010000340.1 GCA_013298185.1 Deinococcales bacterium | reverse complement strand
TGATCTCAATTTGGTGGATGGCAAAGTCGAACTCGAGAAAATGCACTGGAGTCGGCGTGGTGGAGCTGAAGACTGGTTGATTAGTGAGGCATTTGATTTGCGAAGCACGGGTTCAATCCCTCGAGAACAAGCCATTGAAGAAGCCGCCAAAGTGTTTCATGTGGAAAAACCATCCAAAAAGAAATTTCTCGAGGCAGATAAGAAATTGCGTTTTGTGTTGTCGGAAACCGATGAATTCTGGATTCGTTGGCGTTTTATTGGACAAAAGAAAGGTTGGTTGTGATTCCAGTTGTACAACAACCAGAGCCGCTTGATTTTGATGTCAAAGTGCGTCAAAAGGGCGAGGCATGGCTCACCAGTCAGGGCTTTGATTTGAATAAAGCATTACCAAAAAATACAAAGCCACCCGCTTTTTGGACGGAATGCCTTCCGCAACTCCGAGCAGCGTATAACAACGTTTGTGCTTACGTGTGTATTCACATTGAAGAGATCACGGGAAGTGCTACCGTTGAGCATTTTAAGCCAAAATCGTTATACCCCAGACAAATTTATGAGTGGGGTAATTATTTGCTGGTCTGTGGAATCATGAATTCACGCAAACGCAATTTTGAAGATGTCCTGAATCCGTTTTCCTTAGCGCCTGAAACATTTTTTTTGAATCTGATCACAGGCGAGATTTTCCCAAATCCTCAGTTATCTGCCTTGGAAGCAAAGGCAGCCGAGCAAACCATTAAGCGCTTAAAACTCAATCAAGCGGATTGCAATAAATTGCGCGTGCGCTATTGGGACAAATTTACAACAGGCAAAATCATTGAATCTGAACTCCAAGAATTCTCGCCATTTGCTTGGTCTGAAGCCAAACGCCAAGGTTTGCTGTAATTCTCGAGACAAGTACACCAGTCACTCGAGACACGGTAAACTAAGACCATGTCAAGTGGTTTTGAGCCTGTGATTGGTTTAGAAGTGCATATTCAACTTTCCACCCAATCAAAAATGTTTTCATCAGTCAGTGCCGATTACTTTGGGGGCGCTCCCAATGCTTTTACTGACCCGTTTAGTTTGGGCTTACCCGGTGTGCTGCCAACCATCAATCAACAAGCTGTGGACAGTGCAATCATGTTTGGCTTGGCGCTGAATTGTGATGTCTCGGGCTTTACGCAATTTCATCGAAAAAATTATTTTTACCCTGATTCACCACACAACTTCCAAATCAGTCAGTATGACCGCCCAATTGCTCGAGATGGTTTTATCGAAGTGCTTGGGAAGACCGTGCGAATCAAACGCGCTCATCTCGAGAATGACGCTGGTAAATTGATTCACCCGAGTGATAAGCCTTATAGTTTGGTGGATTTAAACCGCGCGGGTTGTGCTTTGATTGAAATGGTCACCGAAGCTGATATTGTAGATGCCGAACAAGCCCGAGCGTTCTTGCAAAAAATCCAAGCCATTGTCCAAGCCCTTGGCATTGGTGATGCCAAACCCGAAGAAGGCAAAATGCGTTGCGATGTCAATGTCTCGGTGCGAAAACCTGGTGAGCCTTTTGGCACCAAAGTCGAAGTCAAAAACTTAAATAGTTTCCGTAGCGTGGCGCGTAGCCTTGATTATGAAATTGATCGCCAAATTAAAATTGTGCGTGGTGGTGGAAAAATCACTCAGGACACGATGGGTTGGGACGATGAGCGCGGCAGGACTTTTTTAATGCGAACCAAAGAAGGCGAAGCCGATTATCGTTACTTCCCTGAGCCAGATTTACCACCGCTCGAGATTGACGAGACTTGGATTGCTCGGGTACGTCAAACCATGCCTAAATTACCTGACCAGAAAAAACTCGAGTACACTGGGCTTGGGCTGCGCGAAACCGACGCTGAGATGATTGCCTACAGCAGCGTCAGCTCGAGTTTCTTTGAAGCGACGCAAGCACTTTATACGGGCGAAGCCCAAAAAATCGCCAATTGGCTCAACGCCGACATCGCTGGTTATTTGAACGAACAGCAACTCGAGATAAACGACACCAAACTCAGCCCTGCCAATTTAGCGGCACTCTTAAAACTGATAGACGCTGGTACAATTTCTGGACGCATTGCCAAGGATATTCTGGTGGACGTGATTCAAGGAGCTAACCCCGAAACATTGGTGCAAGAACGCGGACTGCTGCAAGTCTCAGATTCAAGCGCCATCGAAAGCGCGGTGCAGAAAATCATCCTCGAGAACCCCGATGTGCTAACCCAAATCCAAGCAGGCAACACCAAAGCCGTCAACAGCTTATTTGGCAAAGTCATGAAAGAAATGGGCGGCAAAGCCAACCCAGAAGTGATTCGCGCCATCCTCAACAAAGCCGTTGGTCTGTGATTACCCTCGAGTTTTACGAAAAGCATTCTTGACCCGAATTTGATTACCATGAAATTCAAATAAGTCACAGCCTTTGACCAGATCGCCATTCGCAAAACGATACGTCCACTCCCAAAAACCACGCTCTCCAACAATGCAAAGATTATGCACTCGAGACTCGCTGCCAAGGTCATGGTGCATCATCTGCTCGATGCCTTGGCGCACTGCCGTTTTGCCTGTGTAGGTGCAACCCGGTTCAATGCCAACACTGGCTTGGTAAACACAATCCTCGGTGAAAAAATCCATCACAGCTTCAAGGTCAAGCCGTGACCAAGCCGAGGCAAAAGCCAGCATGGTTTCTTCGGTCATGCTATGAGCATAGAACTTGGGTTGGTCAATCAACAGTGCCACACAGATAAGCAGTTTATAGACCACTTTTTGTCACCTCGAGTAAAGAGCGCTGTAAAGGAGGCTCGAGCATGGTTGCTTTGAGTACATCGCATAATTCAAAGAAAAAAACATCATGCTCTGGGTTTGTCCAAGCAGGCGATTGCACCAACAGCACGTACTCTACCCCCACCAACTCGAGTTGACGCACACTGCCCCGCTCGAGTTTGGCACTGCTAAAACGCCCACCGAGTTCTGTTCTGGTGCGCTCGAGGTCAAAGCCTTCAGCTACTGGCAAATGCTCGTGCCAGCTTGGGTAAATACAAGTGTAATCAGTCATGAAACCATGCTCGAGTGCCAAGCCAGCCCAATTACCAGGGCGAATTTTATTGGGGTCGCCACTGCTACTGAATAAATCATGGTGCGAATCCAGATTCAACACTTGTTGTATGTCTAACTGCTCGAGCAAACCATAGGCATCAGCATGACTGAGTGTGGCAAAGGCTGGTATTCCCTCGAGTTGCTTTAGAACCCGCCAATCCTCGAGCAGCGGAAAATCAT
>JAAFJQ010000034.1 GCA_013298185.1 Deinococcales bacterium | reverse complement strand
GAAAAGTACACCCTGAACTTAGCGGGCAACAATGTCAAACCGTTTTCTTGCAATGTAGCTGAAAGCCTCTGGCGCTCGAGTCCGATTGGTGCAAACTTTGGCTTGAAGGTCGGGCAGGCATTGGGCAACGCGCAGTGCGATACCTTGGTGGCAAAATAAGTTCAAAGCTCTTTTGTCATGAACACACTGTTTGGGTCTTCTTGGTAATTGCCAAACGGTGAGCAGACTTCAAAACCATGCTTTTGGTATAAGCCTCGAGCGGGTGCAAAAAATGGCATTGCACCTGTCTCGAGACTGAGGCGCTGGTAATTTCTGCCTTTGGCAACACCCTCGAGGTGATTTAGGATCACCGAGCCAAGCCCAAGCCCACGATGCGTTTTGGCGGTTCGCATGGATTTGATCTCACCGTGGCTTGAGTCGAGTTCTTTGATAGCCCCACAAGCGATCAGTGTTTCACCATCCCAAACCGAATAAAACGAAATCTCGGGTTGTTGCAAGCCTTTGAGGTCAAGTGCGTGCTTACTTTCGGGCGGTGAAACCGAGCGCATATCTGCAATATGCTCCTCGAGAAAAGCGGCGATTCTGGGGTCGGTCAGGTCATCGAGTTTGATGGTTGGTGTCATAAAATAATGTAACAGATTTTTGGGTTGTGGTTTAATCAAGACATGAATCTCGAGACACTGGCAGCCCAACTCGGACAAAAACTCAGCCTCGCTCCTGCCGACCTCGAGACGCACAGTAAAGACGAATCTTACCCCGAGCGGCATCCGCCAACAGCAGTGGTGTTTGCGGATTGTCTCGAGGATATAGAAACCACCCTCGCTTGGGCGCGAGAAAACCAGACGCCTGTGATTCCCTTTGGGGCTGGTACAAGCCTAGAAGGGCAAATCATTCCACAAGGACAAGCCATCAGCCTTGATGTCTCGAGAATGAACAAAATCCTCGAGATTCGCCCAGAGGATTTTTTGGCGGTGGTTGAACCGGGCGTAACCCGCAAAGCGCTAAACGAAGCCCTCAAAGGCACAGGCTTGTTCTTCTCGGTTGACCCCGGCGCTGATGCCAGTTTGGGCGGCATGGCAGGCACAAACGCCTCGGGAACAACCACCGTGCGCTATGGTGGAATGCGCCAAAATGTGCTTGCCTTGCAAGTTGTCCTGAGCAACGGCGAAGTGCTTGAACTTGGAAAAGCCGTGCGAAAAACCAGTGCGGGTTATGACCTCAAAGATTTGTTTATTGGCTCGGAAGGTACGCTCGGAATCTATACGCGCCTAACGGTGAAACTCCATCCGTTACCGAGTTTTATTCACACTCAGCGTGTTTTTTTTGCCAGCCTCGAGCAAGCCGCTGAAGCTGCCTTTAGCATCATGGCAAGTGGACTTCCTGCCGCGAGGCTCGAGTTGGTGGATGCACTGGGCATCAAAGCCATCAACCAGTATTTAGAACGCAATTACCCTGTGCAACCCGCGTTGTTTATGGAATTTCACTCCTCGAGCGAGGCGGCACTGGAAGCCGAAGCTGCTCTTGCTTTTGAACTGATGCAAGACGCAGGAGCAACCAGCATAGACGCAGCCCGAACTGGGGAAGCCTGCACAGCCCAATGGGAAGCCCGACATCAGGCGTATTGGGCATTGGTGAATTTGTACCCAAACAAAGAATACCTATCCACTGATACGGCAGTGCCAATTTCAAAAATGCCAGAGTTGGTGCGTTTCTCGAGCCAACTTCTCGAGGAGATGCACTTAACAGGTTGTATCCTCGGGCATGTCGGCGATGGGAATTTCCACACGCTCTTGGTTTGCGACTACGGCGACCCTCGAGCCGATGCGTTCTCGCAAAGATTGGTTGAACACACTTTGGCATTGGGAGGTACTTGCACAGGCGAACACGGCATTGGCTTACGCAAGAAAAAGTACCTCGCACTCGAGCATGGTGCGGCTTTGGGCTGGATGCAGCAGATTAAGAAATTATTTGATCCAATGGGGATTTTGAATCCAGGCAAAGTGGTTTAATTTTTAGACTCGAGATGTTGCGGGTGGGGTGGGCTTGCCTACCTTATGCACTAAGTCCTTTCGTATGGCTCAAACAACTTGTTAAATTCATCCATGGCAAAACGATCCGTCATTCCCGCTAAGTAATCGCAAACAGCTCGCTCGAGTCCAACGCTTTTGACTCGAGACTGATGATTGTTTGGCATCATGCTTGGGCGGCTGGTAAACGCCTTGTACAAACTGGTCAGGATATGTTCGGCTTTATGCACTTGGCGCATGACGCGGTGATGGTAATAAAAATTTTGGTACAAAAAGGCTTTGAGTTCTCTCAGCATGACTCGAGCTTCTTCGGAATGGGCAATCAATGGCTTTTGCGCGGCTCGTACAGCCTCGAGCGAATCAATGTTCTCGAGGTTGGTAGAGCTGGTTCTGACAATATCGGTAATCACCCAACCGAGCATTTCTCGGATTAAAACCCGACGCTCAAATTCGGTCAGGTACTCGGGGTTGAAGCCCAGTTCTTGTGTAAAGCGTTGCCAGATTTTCACATCCACCAATTGCCGTGCCTCGAGTAATCCCGAGCGTAAACCATCATCTAAATCATGGGCGTTGTAAGCCGTTTCATCGGCTAAATTGGCGATTTGCGCCTCGAGTGAGGCTCGCCAAGTCGGTTCAAAGTCGGCTGCATCGGAGACATCGTATTCGGTTTCGTGTTTGACGATGCCCTCTAAAGTCTCCCAAGCCAAGTTTAAGCCATCCCAATCTTCATAGCGCTTCTCGAGTTTGGTCACCACCCGTAAAGTCTGTTTGTTGTGGTCAAAACCACCAAAATTCTCGAGCAGTTTGTCCAGTATTTTCTCGCCAGCATGACCAAATGGTGGATGCCCAAGGTCGTGTGAAAGCGCAATTGTTTCGGTTAAATCCTCGTTGACCCCAAGCGCCCTTGCGACCGTGCGCCCAACTTGTGCCACCTCGAGGGTGTGGGTCAGGCGAGTGCGGTAGTAATCGCCTTGGGTGTTGGTGAAGACTTGGGTTTTATACTCGAGCCGCCGAAAAGCACTGGTGTGCAGCACACGGTCGCGGTCTTTTTGAAAGGCAGTGCGAAACAAAGACTCGGATTCAGGGAAAAGCCGCCCTTTGCTCTGTGCGGCTTGGACTGCGTATGGCGCTAGGCTTAAGCCTTCGATTTGCTCTAAATCGGCACGGGTTCGCATGGGCAAGTGTAACAAGAAATGGTTGACTCGAGTGATCTGTTCAAATTTCCTCGAGAATCACTTGTGGCACAAAACGCACCGCATCGGCGGCGACATAATGCAGAGGAACACCATCCCACTGGCGCAGCACCCGGGTTTGGTCTATGCCGTGCAAATGCCCGTAGACCACCGCATCGGGTGCGAGTTCTTGAATAAATTTGGTAAAGCCACTGGCTTCAAATGCGCCGTTGGTTGGTGGATAATGCAGCATCAATACCACCCGCGCATAATGCAAACCCTGCAATGAGCGCTTGGCAAGCTCGAGTCGCTCGAGTTCGCGTTTATAAATTTTTTCGTCCTCAAGTGTAAAATCTTCACTGCCTGGAGCTGTCCAGCCCCTCGAGCCGAGAATCGCAACATCACCGACCAACATTGAATCGTGCTGCAAGGCTTTGATGCTGCTTGGCAGGGCAGCGCGGACTTTGGAAATGCTACCCCACCAGTAATCGTGGTTGCCACGAATGATGATTTTATTGCCGTTTAGGGCGTGAATATCGTTTAAGTCGGGCAGGGCATCCTCGAGTTTCATACCCCAAGAAATATCACCTGCAATCAGAACTGTATCGTCTGGGCGCACGGTGTTTTGCCAACGCTCAAAGAAAATATTGGGGTGTCCTTGCCAATTGCCACCAAAAATGCTCATGCTTTTGCCCTGCACTTTGGATAAGTGCGGGTCAGCGATGGCAAGGAGGCGCGGCATACCGATAATCTAACCTACTGTGAGAACCTGATGCTGTTTTCAAATGTAACGGCAACCGATTTGGATATACTGAGCCTTGGGAATCATGGATAAGACTTTGTTTACGCCTATAAAAAACCCTGATTTTCAGGGTTTACTCGAGCAATTCGATCAAGTCATCCAAAGCCACCCAAGCCAAGCCGAAGAATTGGCACAGGAGGCTTTAAGTCTTGCCACCACAGAGTATCAACGCGGCTTAGCACTGATGCGATTGGGTTGGGCTGAACGAATGCTGTCGCAACTCGAGGTTGCTCGGGTTCACAGCGATGAAGCCCTGATGCTGCTCGAGCGTTATCAAGACGTTGAGAACCATACTTTTGCTTTGATTATGGCAGGGGCAATTGATGTTTACCAAGGAAACCGAGAACAAGCCCATCAGCGTCTGATGCTGGCTTTGCGCCAGAGCCAACAGATTGGCAATAAGCTCTACGAAGCTCGAGCTTGCAATTCCCTTGGGGCTTTGTTTGACTGGTACGGCAATCAAAGCCTGAGCATTGAATACCTCTTAAAAGCCTTGGTGCTGGCTCGAGAACTTGGTCAGGCAATGTTTGAAAATATGGTGCTGTCGAATCTTGGAGTGATGCACTACCGCCAACAGGCGTATCAAAAAGCCTTGGAGTGCTATCAGCAAAGCCTGATTGGGCTTACATCGCTTGGGGTCGAATCGGCAGCCCAAACCACACAAATGAACATCGCTGAATGCCAAATTAAACTTGGTGCAGCAGCCCAAGCTGAGGTTCTGCTTGAGCAGTTTCTGCAAGAAGGCACGGATGAAACCAAGTTGCAATGCTTTGCGATGTATACCCTAGGAACTGCCCTGTTAGCGCAAAAAAAGCACGAGCAGGCACTGCAAAAGTTTCGAGAAGTCTTAAAGTTGGCGCAAAAACACGACTTTCTCGAGGAAACAGGCTTGGCTTTTTTGGGCATTGGGCAGTCATATTTGGCGCTGCAAGAGTTTGGGCAAGCCAAACAAGCGCTACTTCAAGCCAAAGCTGGTCTAATGGTCAGCAGTGTCGAAAATCAACTCGAGATGTTAAAGGCTCTGGTCACTGCGTTTGAATACCTTGGCGATTACAAATCGGCGCTGCGAAGTCAGCAAGAACATTCACAACTCGAGCAGCAATACCGTGAAACCAATTCGCAGCGTCATGTCCAAAGCCTGATGCTGCATTTTGAAATGGCGCAGCAAATTCGCCAAACCGAAGCCGCTCTTGGTCGTAACCGCGACCTTGAACTAGCCATCCAAGAAAAAGAGCGTCTGGCGGCTGAACTCGAGCGCCTAAGCCTCCAAGACCCATTGACTGGTTTGTACAACAGGCGCTACTTGGATCAGCATTTTGCCCAACTGCTCGAGGTTTCTGCCACCCAAGGCAGAACTGTGGGCGTGGCGCTTTTGGACATTGACCACTTTAAGAATGTCAATGACCAATTCTCGCACTTATTGGGCGATCAGGTCTTGCGTCAAACTGCTTTGCTCCTGCTCGAGCATTTGCGCCAAACCGACATCAGCGCTCGTTTTGGTGGCGAGGAGTTCTTGATTATTTTTCCAGATACCACGACCGAACATGCTGCTCTACTCTGCGAGCGTCTGCGAAATAAAATCGAAGCCTTTGCTTGGCAGCGTTTGCATCAGCATCTGAGTGTCACTGTTAGTCTTGGTTTGGCATTTGCCCAAGCCCACGAACCCTGCGAAGCGCTGTTGGCTCGAGCTGACCAAATGCTGTATTTGGCAAAGCAAAACGGGCGTAACCAAGTCAAAACCGACGATCAGCTTATGGCTTGAAGGCTGGAATAAACGGCAGTACAGGTAAACGCACACCATCTTTATTGTCAATCAGCAAAATACTTTGTTTGCCATACGGTAAACTCAGGGTAAAGCTAAACACATATTCGGCAGGTGAAACATTGCTGTTGTTGGGCTTTAAGCTAAAAATCAGGGCATAGCAGCACTGGTCGTAAATCAGGTTAAAGCTCGGCTGCATGGCTTGGGCAATAAAGCCTTGGGAGTCTTTGAAGGTAAAGTTCTGGCTTAAGCTGGCAACAAAAAACAAATTTGGGCGTTCTGAACCAGCCACGGCTACGCCAAAAGCCACACCAAGCGAGCGTACCGAAAAAACATCTGTGAAAATACCAGTGTTGCGATCTAAGCTGCGCTGATAGGTTAAATCGGCAAAGGTGCTTATGCCTGGTCGTAAATCCCAGCCAAAACGCAACGTCAGGTTGCTCCAAATAAATTCGCGGCTGTTGGTGTCTGGTAAGCGCAAGCTCAGTTCAATTCCAAATTCAAACGAAGCTCCTCTTAAGGTGTCAAAACGAGCCGTCAGCGTGGGTTCATAGGCTTTCAGGGTAGCTAAATCAAGGCGGCTCGAGAAGGTAAAAGCCAGTGTCATATCGCCAGAAAAACTGGCTTGTAGGCTGAGGCTGCTGCTCGGCACGGCTAAAGCAATTGGCTTAAATGGCAGATCATCAAAGCTGTTGGTCAGTGAAACCGTCAGCCCAGAGAAAAACGGTCGCTCGAGTTCACTGCTAGGAAAGTTATAACGCAAACCAAAGACCCCACCAAGCCTGCCCGGAGTGGTGGCAAGGGCTGGAGTTAGGGTTTGATTCATGGTTAGGGTCACTGGGTTTTCGCGGCTACCAAGAATCAGGCTCGAGCCGAGGTTGGCGCTTTTGATGTTGGCGTCCAGCAAATTTTGAACCACACCTAAGCTGACGGTCACGGCGCGGTTGCTGCTGGTGTAACCGAGCGTCAGGTTTAAATCCTGAAATTGAGCTGTTTGTTCGGGTGTGGCGAAGGTATAACCAAAATTCAAACCAAAACTGGCACTGCCTGCACTGCTCGAGAGGGCGACGGTGTACGCAATGGCTTGGTTGGTTTCAAAATTGTACTTGCCTGTGAGTACCAAGTTGATCGGTTTTGGATTGATGGTCAGTGCCACTGAGAATGGATCGAGTTTACCAATTGAACTGATTTCATTGCGGAAATCCACAGTGAACCCGTAGACCTGATTGCTGCTTAAACTCAGCCAAGGCAGCGGACGCAAATTCAGCGTGCCGTTCAGATTACCGCCACCTGATTGGCTGCGGGCTTGTTCATCGGCAAACGGCGATTCGCCCCGAGCCACTTGGTAGGTGCTGTTGACACCCAGTTCAAACCAAGTGCCAATGGTTTGTTGCACCCCAGCACTGCTGTTGAATTCAATGTTGCGTTCAAAATCACCATCGAAAACCAGAGGTGCAAGTGGGTCGCTGGCATTGCGGCTGCTGTAATAGCGCCCACGAAAATCGGCACTGCCAAAAATCCGTCCACCCGTCCAAAGGCTCTGCTCGAGGGCAACTGCGGCTGCCAAGGAAAACCGAAAAGCCCGAAAATTATTTTGCTTGATTGCTTCAAGTGGGTCTGGGTTAAGGCTGAGGGTAGCACTTGGATTGGCTGTATTGACCGCTTTGCTGTACCACCCCGCACTCCAAGACCAACTCGAGATACGAAATGCCCCGAGCGAAGGCAGCAGAAGTTTTTCAGCTTTGAAATTCAACTCAAAGCGGTAAGGCTGATTGATTTTATCTTGCTCCGCCCGATGCACCCACAAGTAATTGATGTTCAAATCAGCACTCAAAAATGGGTCACGGAAGGCTTGGGTGTTGATGTCAAAACGCTGAGCTGACCATTTCAGTGAAAAATCAAATTTGGTTTGTAAGTTCTCGCCAGCAAACTGACGCAGTTCTCGAGCTGCATCGGTGTCACCCCTGACCAAACTGATATTCAGCAGCAAATCAGCCCAGCGATCCTCGGGTTCGCGCCCAAGCAGCGGAATTCGCGCATCATCCAAAGAAAAACGATATGCCCATTGCAACTCTGTGCCGCTTCTTGGCGGCAGCATCATCAGGCTGGCTCTGGCTTTAGAAAAAATCCCAAAAGGATTTGAGAAATTCATATCAAAACCCAAACCAAAAGCTGGGCTTCGGGCTGCATAATACCGCAACAACCAATAACCAAAACCATTGTCTCCAATCGTAAAAGGCAAATCCAAACCCACGGTTGGACGATCAGGGCTGGACGTTGCATCCAAATTTAACTCGAGTTTTGGGTAACGCGAAGGCTCAGATAAAAACACCACCACAATCGGTAAGTACATCACGGGTACACCTGCCAGCATGATTGTCACATCTCGAGCCACCAGTCTATCGCCGGGGTAAAGCGTCAGTTCTTTTGCCTTAAAACCATAGGCATCTTGGCGAGTACCACACCTCGAGCAAGGCGAGAAATACCCATTCTGGACATTGACCTGACCGGGCAGACGTTCACAACTGATGCCTTGAACATCCAGTTCCTTGGTGGCAATCAGCACATCGGCGGCGGTTAGACCTTCGGACTCGAGATCAACTTCAAAATCCCGCCCAGCGATGGTGTCATTCTTGCCTTGGAAAATACCCGCGCCAACAATTCGCAATTTCCGAGTGGATTTATTGTACTCAATCCGGTCAGCTGTGATTTCGTCCTCATCTACTTTAATAATGGCTGGATTACCAACAATCACAATGTACTCTTCGATCCGACCATCGGGCGTGTCCACACTCGGGCGCAATTCAACTTTGGTGGCTTGGATGATCACAATTTTTCTGGCTTGGGCAACTGAAGCCCAGCAGCAAAGCAGCAACAACACCCCAAGAAATCGTTTCAAAACACCGCCTTGAGAGACTACCGTTGCCGCGCCAGCCATAAAAAGACAAAACCTGCGCCAGCATAAACCACGTTCGGCATCCAAGCTGCCAAAAATGGCATCAATGCCCCATTTTCGCCCATCACCCGAAAAACCGTGCTGGTGGCATAATAAAAAAATGTAAAAAAAGCCGCGCCGGTAAAGCCAAAATTCTGATTGCTGCGAAGCCCCCATAAGCTGATGCCAATGCCAAATAGTGCAAAGGCAATGGCTGCCACAGGCTCAGCAAATTTACGATGCAGCGCAGTCAGTTCATTGTTTGGTACAAACCCCTGAGCGCGGTAGGCATTGATCCTCGAGAGCAAATCAAAAACCGATAATTGCATCGCATCCGAGCTTAAACTGCTGCCTTGACTGAGTTGCCGAATTGGAATCGTGGCACGTTCAAACCGCGCTACCGTGACCGGACGGGCATCCCCGCCTTTGTAGGTGGTACGGGTCCCATTCTCGAGCAGAATCGCGCCTTCTTCCTTTAAGATCCGACCCGTTGGCGCTCGAGTGATGCTGCTCGGCACTTGCCCAGATTGCCCTTGCAGCACCGTAATGTTACTCAGTTCGCCATTGCTCGAGAGTCCACCGGGGGCAATGTAAATCACTTGGTTTTGTGAATCCTTGAAAAACTGTCCATCCGCCACGACAATGCGCGGATTGGACAGCACAATGTCCTTAAAAACCCGTTGCGCTTCGGTAAAAGCCCGTGGTTTGACGGTTTCAGCATTGATAAACGCCAACAGCGTGACAACCACACCCATGCCCAGCACTGGAAAGACCAAACGGGTCGGTGGCACACCACTGACAATCGCGGCTTTTAACTCCGAATCTTGGGTCAACCGACTGAGTCCCATCAGCACCGCAAAAAGCATCGAGAGCGGCAATGCCAAAGACATCATTTCAGGCAGTCGAAACGCCAAGTATTGTAACATCAGAATCGGGCTTGCACCCTTGGTCAAAAACTCACCAGCCCGTTCAAACAGCGCTGCCATGATCATCACCAAGGCAATCACGGTCAGACCACCCAGCAACCAAGGCAGAATCTCACTCACCAAATACCAATCGAGTTTCGTGACTCGAGGACTGCGCGGCGAACTGGGTTTAGGCATGGCTCGAGCAGGTGTCATAAGAACCTCGAGAGGAAAGGGGAAAGGCAAAAGGTTAAAGCGAAGTTACTTTCCTCTTTCCTCTTTAACCTTTTTTCTGCTCTGCTCATGACAGCCTCCGCAGGGCGACCAAGCCACTGGTGGCAAAAACCATGGTTGGCAACCACGCCGCGAACCAGAATGGCACAGCTTGGGAGGCAGCCAGTTGTTGCCCCATGATCCACATTGCCCAGTACGAAGCCAGAACCACAATTGTCACCAGAAAACCAGTGGCGCGGTTGCTGATGCCCAAGCCAACCGCAGCACCAACCAAAGCCATCATCAGGGCGGCAAACGGGTCGGCAAAACGACGTTGCAATTTATAATTGGCATCGTAGAGTTCTTGAACACTGAGCGAAGTGCTGCTGGCTCGAGTCATCAGGTCTGGGAGGCTCAGGTGTTCGGGTAGTTTCGCATCTGGCTCGAGGGCGGCTTGAAACGGAAATTCGCGTCTGGTTTCGGGCGCTCCGGTTAAACGCCCGCTCTGATCAGTATGATAAACCGTGAACAACTGCCAAGTTTTGGCTCTGGAATCCCAAGTGCCACGGGTAGCAGTAAACGTACCATCAGGGGAAATCACGGTCACACCAAATAAATCAGCAATTTTTTTATCCTCGAGTTTCGGCGCAACCGTACCCGCGTGAAACAAGGTTTCCCCATCAGGGCTGGCAAAACTCTTGAGTTCCTGAGTGGTGCTGGGTTCAGAATTAAAGAGCTTGGCAAAACTGGTCTTGAAACGTTCCTCGGCACTTGGTTGCCAAACATTGGTGCTGTAAAACTGAAAAGCAGTCACCAACAAACCAAACACCAGAAACACCCACAGCATCCGCACTGGGCGCACCCCAAGTGCGAACAAGGCTTTGAGTTCCGAGTCCTTGGCAAGCCGACCCAAACCGACTGGAATGGCAAACGCCAGTGCAGGAGCAATCATATAAGACAAGAAAAACGGAATCCGATCCGAGACATTTTGCAAAATCAGCGTAATTGGCGAATTATTACGAATAAAAAAACCAATCAAAGTGGCAAAATAATCCAGCAGCAACAACACCAGCAGTGTCAGGATACCGCCAAAGTACAAAGGCACAGACTCACGCAACAAGTAAATTGAAACCCGATGTGCCAGCATGATTATCAGGCTAACGGCTCGAGATGAGTATTTCGTCTGAAAATAGATGAGGCACAAAAAATGATGAGGCATGGGAGATGCCTCATTCAAGTCCGAGCCAGTTTGAATTAACGACCAGTAATGCCAGTGGGGACACCAATACCACCTTGCGGATCAGCTAGACCAATTGAGAAAAATCCGCCGAGTGCGAGAAGTGCGAAAACGAGTTTGAATACTTTTTTCATATCAGACCTCCATAAATCTAAGATGCGTGAGGATAGTGGTCTTGCACTGAATCGGTGCTATATAGGTGCTGAATGAATGCTGAAAAAGGTATACTTGGTGGCTATGGAAAGTATTCATCCACTGCTACACCTTATTTTGAAAGGTTGCGGAGAACAAGTATTTGAAAACTATCAAATGCTTGAAACGCCAACAGCGGATGATGACCGATGGGCTGGACATTCACTGCTCATCACACAACCATTAAAAGCTAAAGATTTATTGGTCCGCTCGGTAACTCGAGGATGTATCACAGCCAAAATCGAATTAGCAGCAGCTTATAGAATTATTGGAGATTGGAAACGCTCTTTTATTGAAATTGAATCTGCTATTGATTTTGTGAACTCAGAATTTATTGAAAATCACCAAGAGGCAAACTTTAATCGAGCTTTTATGATGCACGAACTGGCGATTCATCAAAAAATGCAAGGAGACGAAATAGGCTCGTTGCAAACACTTGAATTGGTGTTTGCAGCAACCTTTCATTACCGAGAGTTGATTTTGTTAAGGTCTGGAATTTGCCATCTTTTAGCTCGTATACACATGGAAAGCCGCCACTATAACCGAGCTGCATATTATTTGTCAGCCAGTCTTGAAGGTAATGTTTTACCTGCTCGAGAGGCGAGAATTTTACTTGATCGAGCGCGTTGTTATATGTTCCAATCCGATTTCTTAAAAGCCGCAACTGATTTTATGTTGGTGCGTGAAAAACTCGAGTTTGTGCCGCAGCTCGCGCCGAGCCTCGAGTATTTTGTGGGGGTGCTGCACCGCATCCAGGGAAAATGGCTCGAGGCTGTGGCAGCGTATACCCTAGCTTCGCAATTGGCGCGTCAAGCCGAGGATTTGGACACGGCGTTCTTTGCTGAATTGTGTCTCGCGGCTTGCCAAGCCACGATGCTGCACCCTGAACAAGCGCAGTTGCATTTGGCTCGAGCCAGTGGTCTGAAATCCTTATCTGAACGCGATTTGGCGTTTCTCGAGTGGCGCAGGGGTCAGGTTGTAGCACTTGGACAACCCGAATTGGCACTTGTGCATTTGCACCGAGCTAAAGATGGTTTTCGGAAACTGAAAATGCCTAGGGAATTACTCGGGGTGTTTTTGCACTTTGCACAGGTGTATTTGCAGCTCCAAAACCATGATTTGGTGCTGGCTGCTTTAAAAGTCTCGGCTGAAATTGCTTTTGAAAGCGAGGATTGTGCGGCGCAACTCGAGTTGCGTGGTTTGCCACTAGTGCAGCAATTCTTGGTGCGGGAAGCGCCGAGCGCTTGGCGTGAAGCGCTGATGCCCACAGTGCTAAACCCTGAAGAACCAACTGGCATGATGCAGGTTGAATTAAAAACCTTAGGTGGGGCTTATTTGAAAGTCAATGGCGAAGAACTCAACCTCGAGGTACTTCGCACCGTTGAAATGCTGGTGTATTTCTTAAAAAATCCGCACACCCGCTTGGAAAAGTTCTTAGCTGCACTTTTCCCAGATACCGAACCGCGCCGCGCTGCCAATTATTTTCACAAGGCTCGACAAATTCTGAAAGCCGCCAATTCACTGATTTTCATTGATTTTGACGCTAAGAAAAAGACCTATTCAGTGCAGTGTAACGCCACACTTTTTTGGGATGCAGCCATTGTTCAGCAGCACCTCAGCAGCCAAGATGACAATAGATTCACCAGTGCAATTGCGGCGTACACTGGTGAATTTCTGCCCGCAGCCACATCGGAATGGGCGATACAGGAGCGGGAGAACTTGGCTTGGAACATCATCAAAGTTGGACTCGAGACATTGCAACGTTGGTACGAAAACGACGAGCATCAAAAATGCTTATCTTTAGCCCATCGTCTGCTCGAGATCGAACCGTTTAACACGGCTCTGTACGAGTATGTGATTAACACCACCTTATCGCTCGAGGGTGAACTGGCAGCCAAACGCGAATTGCTTCGTGCTAGTAAAATTTTTGTTGAAGAATTTGGTGAAGTGCCAAGGGAATTGGGCAAACTCAGAAGTATGCTGTTGAATTAGCCTCTGGTGCTTCGTTTACGAGGCTAGACCCGGCAAAGCGTGGTTAAGTCCGAACTTAGCAGCTCTTCTTTACCGTCGTTTCAAAATATCAGGCTTGGGCGGTGCCGCATTGAACATGTCTTTAGCAGATTGACGGGTCCAAATCATGGTGGCGATATAAGCTGGAATAAACAGCATCAGTTGCCCCCAAACCGTACCAAAAAACGAAATTCCCAGTGCAGTCAGTAAAATCTGCAAGGCAAGTGTACCAACAAAAACCAGCAGCACTTTAGGCAAAGTACGTCCAAGCACACCAAAGTATTTTTTCCAACTAAATGTATTTTTTCTCGAGTCAGCTACGGCTTTCTCGTATTCGCGTCTTGCCAATTTAATTTCACGTCTGGTCTTACCCATGCCGCCAATATACCAGACCTGATATGGTATGACAGATGATTAAACTCCTTTCTGAACTCGAGGCAGTGCAAACCTTTGAAACTTATCCAAGCGCCCCTGAGATTGACGGGGTTTGGGTGCATCCCTTACGTAAAAACCGCAGTGAAAACGGTTGGTTCATGGAATACATGCGCTTAGAAAAAGGCAACATGCAAAACACCCCAAGCCCGCTCGAGATTCGCCAAGTCAGCGTGTCATACGCCGACGCAGGACGAATCAATGCTTTTCATATTCACACCAAACTCGAGCAGAACGAAATTTGGACGATCATCGCAGGGCAATTGATGGTCTGGCTGGTGGATTGTCGTGCTGGCTCGAGAACAGCTGGGGTCAAACGCAAATTGGTGCTAAGCGGCGAGCAACCCATGCAAATTTATATTCCGGCGGGTGTGGCACATGGGTATCAAGCTGGTTCACAGGGTGCGACTTTGTTGTACTGCATGGATCAGCAGTTTAATTTGGCTGACCCGAATGAAGGGCGACTGCCGTGGAATCAGTTTGGGGCAGATTTATGGGAAGAAAATCGGGGGTAGAAAAACCTCCCCACCGGCGCTTTGCGCCACCTCCCCGACATTTTGTCGGGTGAGGCTTTTTTTAGGCTTAGGCTTTTTATTTTTGCCTTAAAAAAGCCTAAGCCAAATGCCTAAGCATTTGGGGAGGAGGCGAGCGCAGCGAGACGGAGGGGAGGAGGTTTTAAGTTTTAAGAGCTTCTAAATCCCCCGTCCCTAACTCCCGCCATTCCCCTGGGCGCAAATCCCCAATCTCGAGTCCACCAATTCTGGTTCGCATCAAGCGCAGCACCTCGAGTCCAACTGATGCCGCCATGCGCCGCACCTGATGTTTGCGTCCCTCGAGCAGCACGACTCGAAAACCATTTTTGGCTTCTTGGAGTGCAAAAGGCTTAGCAAAACCATCCTCGAGTTCAACACCGTTCCATAACGTCTCGAGTTGCGTGTACGTCGGTACGGGGTCAGTCCAAACGCGGTACTCTTTTTCATGATGATAACGCGGATGGGTTAGTTCCAAAGTTAATGCCCCATCGGTGGTGAGAATCAGCAGTCCTTCGCTGGCACGATCCAAACGCCCGACGGGGTGCAGTCCTGCCGCATCTGGCACAAGCTCGAGAACCCCTTGCCGCCCAAGTTCATCGGCGGCACTGGTCACCACCCCACGCGGTTTGTACAACGCAAAGGTCGTGTGCTGACTGGCAAACTCGAGCCGCACCCCATCCAGCCGAATGTCATCCTCGGCTCGAGCTGATTGCCCAAGCACCGCCACCACGCCACCAACTGTCACCCGACCCTCGAGCAACAATTTTTCCGCCGCGCGGCGCGAAGCCACACCAGCTTGGGCAAGGAGTTTTTGTAGGCGCTCAGTTTCACCCATGGGTTAAACCTGTTTCTCGAGATATTGGTTGTAATATTTGGTTTTATTTGTGTAGGGCAAAAATCTTGGGTCAAAGAAAACCAGGGTCATGTTGTTGAATGCGTGGGTTTTGATAACGGCTGTTTTACCAGAATCTCCTTCGGTATTTGAAATATCGAAATCCTGTTCAGTCAAATAGCCGATTTTGACTTCCCAAATCCAGACTGTATGACCTCGATGTTCTTTGCCTATGGTGTAATTTCCAAATGGATCGCCAAGCACGTATCGGAAAGTAATGTAGTTCCCTGCTTTTGGTAAATGCCCTTTGGGTCGGTTCTTCTCGAGTGCCATTTTCAGTTCCAAATTTATAGCTGGTGTTTTTTGTGGTACAAGATCAGGATATGTATGTGGTTTATTGCGTGTGTAAAGTCCATCAGAATTTTTTGCTAAACCAGAACCAAGTAAATTACCAACCATCGAAGATAGATTTGCCAATTCAACCAAGTGTGCAATGGGCAGCGAGTCATTGGCTTTAAGCTGTAAATCAATGGTATCCAGTATTTGATAGCAATTTTGAATGGTTTGAAGCAATGCCATTGGTTTTAATCCGCAGAATTGTTCAAACTCAAATCCATTTTGTAAATAATGAACATTTAACTCTCGAGCCTTTTTTTGTCTTTGAAGATCTTCATGGGTATGATTTTCTGTGCTGATTAACTCGGCTGTTTGAATGATTTGGGATAGAGGCTGCTCTAAAGCGTCCGCCAAACGCGCCACCACATTGATGGTCGGAATTCTATCGCCTCGTTCAAGCAGGCTCAGGTAGGTTCTATGAATTTGAGCTGCATCCGCCACTTCTTCTAAGGTAAGTTCTTTGATATGACGTGTTTGCCGCAACAATTGAATCAGGATGGGGACAAGTGGGTGCGGAAGCTCCTGCATAAATTAAGCATATGTCCCTTATCTCGAAATTGACAAAGAGACTATAGTCTCCACATGCTAAAGGTTTTTGATTTGTTTTGCGGAACTGGTGGTTTTTCTTATGGCTTTGATCAAAGCCATCTGGGGTTTCAGACGATTTTTGGCATTGATGCACAAGAAATCTCACTCAAGACTTTTCAACTCAATCATACCAAGGCATGGGGTTTACAGGCGGATATTCGCCGTATCAGAAGGTTTGAAATCGCAGAAAAACTGAACCTCAAAAAAGGCGAAGTTGATCTGATTATTGGCGGACCACCATGTCAAGGATTTTCTTCAATTCGCCCATTTCGCTCCTCAAATGAAGATGATCCACGCAATTCACTTTTTGAAGAGTACGCTTCATTTGTTAATTTTTTTCGTCCCAAAATGTTTGTCTTGGAAAATGTGGTGGGTTTAGCAACCCACAAAAATGGGCAAACCTTAGATGCCATTGAGCAGTGTTTTCAGCAGTTAAATTATCATACTGAATGGCGAATCATGAATGCTGCCCATTATGGTGTTCCACAAAAACGCGAGCGCCTGATTCTGATTGGTGCTGAGGCTGGTATGCCAATCATCTTTCCCCAACCAACGCACCATGGGAAAAGCCCAACCATAGGCTATAAACACAAAGAGAAAATGATTGAATCTAGGCAAATGAATTTATTTGAAACCGATCAATTATTTCCCTATGTTTCAGTGATGGATGCCATATCTGACTTACCTGATATTGAGGCAGGAGAAGAAATCAAAGAATATACTCAAACACCAAAAAATCGCTATCAAGCATTGTTACGCAATCAATCTGAAACATTAACACTTCATTCAGCTACAGCCCATTCAAAAAAGATGCTCGAGATTATCAGTTATTCGGGTAAGAACATTGATTGTATCCCCAAACACCTGATCACAAGCGGTTTTAGCTCATGTTACTCGAGGCTTGACGCAGATGCGCCGGCTGTGACACTCACGGTGAATTTTGTGCATCCATCATCAAACCGTTGTATTCATCCAACCCAAAATCGAGCTTTGACACCTCGAGAAGGGGCAAGGCTACAGTCCTTTCCTGACGCATACCAATTTTTTGGCAATCGAACCAAAATCATCAAACAAATCGGCAATGCAGTACCACCAATGCTTGGGCAAGCCATTGCGACATCCGTCGCCCAAGCATTCAATCTATAGACTCATCTGAGTGGAATATCGGCTTTTAAGACCATGGCTTCGCCTTCGCCGTCGCGGTGCATATCCATGTTGAAGTTCTCTAAATTCGGAAAATACTTTTTCAGAACTGCCAAAAGTTCCTCGCGCAGCATTTGTTCTTTACCGGGCGGTAAGCCTGCTCGGTCATAAGCGAGCATAACTTGCAAACGGTTTCTTAGGGTGTTGGCACTGCCTTTTTTACGATTAAAGAATCCAAACATGGTTAGCGACCTCCTCCAAAGAACCGTTCAAACCAACCTTTTTTCTCCTCGAGCGATGGAAATGGGATGTCCTCGCCGTGAATTCGCCGTGCTGCATCCCAGAAGGCTGAACCAGCTTTGGTACTGGTGTCCAGCACAATTGGTGTGCCTTGGTTGGTGGAAATTAAAATATTCTCGTCTTCTGGGACAATGCCAATTGGTTTTGCACCAAGTAAACTGACCACATCTTCAACCGAAAGCATCTCGGCTTTCTGCACCATCTTGGGGCGCAAACGGTTGATGATCAAACGGACTTCAGTAATGCCTTGAGGCTCAAGTAAACCAATGATTCGGTCAGCATCGCGGATGCTCGAGCTTTCAGGGTTGACCACGACCAGCGCGGCTTTGGCGGGGGCAGCAGCCGTCTTAAAACCTGCTTCGATACCTGCTGGGGAATCAAGGATAACGCGAGTGATGCCTTCTTCCTCGAGGAGTTTTCGTACCATTTCGTGCATACCATCTATGGTCAGTGCGTCTTTATCTCGTGTGCCAGAGGCAGGAATCAAGTACAAATCTTCAACCCGTTTATCTTTAATCATGGCTTGGCGCAATTTGCATTTACCCTCGAGAACATCTACCAAATCGTAAACCACCCGACCCTCGAGTCCCATGATGCTATCCAAGTTGCGTAAACCAACGTCAACATCTATGACACAGACTTTCTCGCCAAGTTTGGCTAAACCAGTGGCGATATTGGCGCTGCTGGTGGTCTTTCCTACCCCACCTTTGCCAGATGTTACAACAATGACATTTCCCTTCACTTTTTGCCTCCACGCCGCTCTGTCACAATCCAGAACTTGCTGTACCCGATTTAGCTCGGGCTTTCTTTGTGCCGCATAGTCTACCCTAAAGAGGGCAATAGTCTACCCCAACTCTTCATAAAAACGCTTAGACTACTGCCCTGATGCGACTTGGACTCCCAGATTCAGTGCTTTTTAAGCGGTACGGTACATGGTGGACGACTTTCCTCGAGGGGATAGGGGTGCAGGTGCTGTTACCAAGAGCCACTTGGGAGGATTCGCTGAAACTTGGACAGAACGCCATGCCAAGCGAACCAATCACCATGCAGCTTTTTGTTGGACGGGTCTTGGAGCTATCCACAGAAGTCGAAGGTTTACTGATTCCAGACATCAGCCCCGGAGCTGAACCCGGCTCGAGAGGCGCGGCGCTCGAGCCGTGGTTGGTGGATTTACCAACCATGCTCGGGCAGCGCTTTAGTTTGCCAACGATTTATAAAATCCCACCGCGCTTAGATGTCCAAGAAACCACAGGCATGGCGGTGCGCCTTGGGCAAGCCTTGACAGGCAACGCCCAAGTCGTGCGCCGTGCCTTGGATCGTTTGCAAGTTGGCTTAAAACCACAAGTCAGCCCAGAACCACTCTGGCAAAAAGCAGGGTATATCAGTGTCGGTTTGGTGGCAGACCCGCTTTTACTCGAGCAAGAATTTTTGATGCAACCCACCATGACCGCCCTCGAGCAAGCAGGTCTGCACCCGATTCTCATGAACACCATGCCAAGACCTCGAGCCATCGAAGAAGGGCAACGCATCAACGCGAATCTCCTCGAGATAGACCATGAAACCATCGGCAGTGCCAAGTTGCTGGCAGCCAAAGCAGCCGTGCGCGGCTTGGTTTATGTTAGCCAACCCAACGCCAGTGCAGGGCAGAAACTGCTCGAGCGCAGTGCCAAGAACACCAAGAAACCCACGCTGATGCTCGAGTGGGGAGCGCTCGAGACAGAACAAATAGAAGCCTTTGCCTCGAGCTTGAGTTAAGGAACTGTCCGAAAATAAAATCCGCGAATCATGGGGTCAGGCAAGCCTAACTCCATTCGCATCAGCTTAAGCAGTCTTCGAGGATTTTGGTCAAAAAAACGCAATGCCTCAGGTACTCCCCCTCGCTTCGCTCGACCCCTCATTGAGGGGTTCTGGTGTTGTGAACTTGGCTTCTGGAGTGAACAAATGAAACGAAAAGACAGTCCGAACCCCTCTCCCTGCGCGAAGCGCGTTGTTTGGGAGAGGGTGACGAAGTCGGGTGAGGGGCTGACTGACTGCGATGCTGCATGTACTGAAAGGCTTTTGTTCTTACCCTGATGCCTAGGGCAAACCCCTGTGTCCTACAATTGAGCTACATTTTCAATTCAGAAGTAGCTCAAACCCAAACTCCACCAATATGGACTTGTCATATCCTCATCAATTTTTTTGCTAGTGTCATAAAATACGCTGATGAAAACAATTACCCTTCGATTCCCCAAACCCCTGCCCAAATACGACGCTCAAGGCAAAGAAAAACCCAGTCCGTACTTCGATTGGGATGGTATGTTCAGCGCCATCGCTGCCAGCCTCGAGCCGCAATTACAAGACCGATTTGGCGATGACGTTGAGCTTGTCCTCGAGCTTGCCAATGCCTCGGATATTCGCGTGTCTGGTAGTTATTTGGGTATGAAAACCACGGAAGTCCGCGACTTGGTTTCTGAAATGCTCGGCGAGGTCATGGAAGGCATTGACACCAGCGAATACGCCAATCTTTAGGGCTGTTTAATCGTATCGAATCCGAGGGTCGAGCGCTCCGTAGAGTAAATCCACAATCAGGTTAATCAGCACAATCATCGCGGCAATCACAAAAACCACGCCTTGCACCAAAGGGTAATCACTCGAGCGGACGGCTTGTAAACCAAGTAAACCCAAGCCCGGAATGTTAAAAACACTCTCGACCACGATTCCACCAGCCAGCAACTGCCCAAATTGAATACCAACCAGTGTCAGAATGTTAATCGCTGCATTGCGAAGAATGTGCTTACGAATCACCACACCCTCGAGTAAACCTTTGGAACGAGCGGTGCGAACAAAATCTTGGCTTTGTGTCTCGAGGACACTCGAGCGCACCATTCGCACCAGTCCAGCCGCCTGTCCAAGTGCCAGTGTCACCACGGGCATGACGAGGCTTCGAGCGGCTTTGAGTGGGTCGTCTGACCAGTTCGTCCAGCCATTGGCGGGTAGCCAACCGAGCGTGACTGCAAAAAGCAGCACAAACATAATCCCAAGCCAGAAACTTGGTACGGCAAGTCCAACTTGGGTCAGGGTAACCACCAGCACATCCATTAGGCTACCTCGGTGGCGAGCCGCGTAGACTCCAGCAGGCAGGGCAATGACCAATGCCAGCAAACTCGAGAGGGCAACAAGCGGCAGGGTAATCGGCAGCCTGTCCCAAATTAAAGTACTCACGTCTTTACTTAAGGAAATGCTTTTGCCAAGGTCGCCTTGGGGGATACCGGCTAACCAAATTCCAAAGCGCTCGAGTGGTGGTTTATCCAAACCCATTTGTTTTTGCAGCACCGCGTATTGATTCGGGTCGTAATTCAAGCCCAGAATCAGTTGCACAGGGTCGCCTGGAACAGCCAGCATTGCACCAAAAACCATCACACTGGCAAGCAGCAAGGTGATCAACGCAGTCAAAACCCGACGCACCAAGAAGCCAATCGTCACACGGGTAGTTTAGCATTCTCGAGCAGGTGTTTTGGCGTTACTGACAATTGGCGCGTCCGGTGTCGGTAAAACCATTTTTCTTAGCGCTGATAAATGCCCACGAATACCCGTTCGGCTCGAGCTGGAATTTGACAATGCCAAGTTCAGTGTTTTGCTTGGCTGCACTGTTGGGGTTGAGGTTCTTAAATTCATAGAAACTGCGTCCGCCTGTGCCAATCACAAATGAACGAATGCCTTTTGGGTTTGGTTTTCCTGCCTTATCCAGTGGCTTAAATCGTTCATACATATGGTCATGCCCTGCCAAAACCAATTCAGTGCCAGACTTTGCCAGTATTGCCCAGATGTCCTGCATAAAGTCATTGTTGCCATGATGCCCACTCGAGAATCGCGGATGATGCCAGTATGCCAGTGTGCAAGCCCGTGGATTCTCGAGCAGGGTTTTTTGTAACCACTTGGCTTGTGGGCTGCTGGTGTCGCAACCACCAATGGCTTGGCAGTTGCTGTTTAAGGCATACATTCGCCAATTGCCCAGCGTGTACGTGTAATACCCGCGTTTTGGGTCGCCAGCTCGAGTGCCAAAGTACTTGTAATACCCTGCGGCATTGTCACTGAAATACTCATGGTTGCCCGGCACTGGGTAGGAAATGCTTTTGAATTTCCCCCAAGCGGTGTCAAAGCACTTAAATTCCTCATCTGTGCCGCGCTCATAAGCTATATCGCCAAGCAGTGCCAGTTTGGCGCTTGGTTGCTCGAGCAGTTGGGCTTGCACAATTCCAGCTGTGATGAACGCACCAAGACTGTCGCAGGTGGAAATATCACCGACGGCTAATAAGGTGGCACCCGAGCTGATGGGTGGCGGTGTACTCGAGCCAAGAGGTGCGCTTCTCGAGCCAGCTACAGCACCCAATCCAAGCAGCAATAATAATCCAATCAGCCAAACCTTTTGCATTGCCATCGAGTATACGCATAGAATCATCAGATGCAAATTCTTGTGCCACAATCTGTGCCGCTTGCGCTTGAAGATTTCCCGCTTGAAGTGGTGCGTTTCGACCCTCGAGTCGGTGGTGACTTTAACACCGAAGCCATGGTCGTTTGGAACATCACCAAAAAGGGAATAGAGCCACTGCTGCAAATGCCCAAACTCAGGTACATCCAAACCCTCAGTGCTGGTGTGGATCATGTCTTAAGCCTTTCCCCTCGAGCCGAGATTCAAATTTCCAATGGTAAGGGTTTGCACGATGCGCCAACGGCTGAACTGGCGGTCAGTTTGCTGCTTTCAGCCGTGCGCCGTTTGCATCATTTCCGTGATGCCCAACAGCAAAGCGCTTGGGATAAAACCGCCTATCAGCACGCCCTGAGCGGACAGCACTTCCTGACCCTCGAGGGAGCAAAAATACTGATTGTTGGCTTTGGCAGCATTGGTTTAGCCATCGCTCAGCGTTTAAGTCCTTTTGGTTGCGAAGTCGAAGGCGTGGCACAAACTGCTGGTCAGCGCAGTGGTTACACCGTTCATGCTTTGGAGAACTTAGACAGTATTTTGCCAAATTACAATGCGGTGATTCTCGTATTGCCAGACACCCCAGAAACCCACGGTTTTATCTCGAGCCAACGCCTAACCAAAATGCATCAAGGCGCTTGGCTGGTCAACGTCGGACGCGGCAGTGCCGTGAACGAACCTGACCTGATAGCTGCCCTCGAGTCCGGTCATTTGGGAGGTGCAGCCCTTGATGTCACCCAAACCGAACCACTGCCCGAGGACTCACCGCTTTGGAAAATCGAGAACCTGATTTTAACCCCGCATATTGCCGGTGGAGGACCTAAGTTCTACCAAAAAGCAGAAAGCCTAATGCGCCGCAACGCCCAGAATTTTATAGCAGGCAAGCCGCTCGAGAATTTAATTGATCGGAGAAAAGGGTATTAATGAATCCTGCACTGAAATCATTTCTTGACCAATATCCAGCTTTTGGTGGATGGAGAGAACAATGGAATGGTGTTCCCTTGGTTTTTAGGACGTGTTTAAGCAATCAATTGCCGCCTCGAGAATTCATTGGGTCGGTTCGAGCTATTGTTATTCGGGGTGTAGCCGCGCTTTGGACAAAGCCGTAAAATCCAATGATGAAACCCAAAACTGATTTCGAGCAAACCATCCTGCAACTCGCCCGCGACCTACAAAATGACAGTCATAACGTCAAGAACTTCGC
>JAAFJQ010000339.1 GCA_013298185.1 Deinococcales bacterium | reverse complement strand
TAGAGCCTCCGAAAGAATGCCATTTCATCGTAAGTTACAGGACAGACACAGGGGTCTGTCCCTACATTCAAGGCATGAAAAATGCGTGAGGTAGGGGCGAACCCCCGTGTTCGCCCTGTTTTTCCATTTACGTATTTAATGATAAATCTGTAAGAATTTTGGACCTTTCGGAGGCTCTATGTCTGCTATCAAGTTCAGTCAAATCTAATGTTACTGATCGCTTTCAAGTTCAAGGCTGGCATGGCGAATAAAAGCCATTTTCATGGTCACGAACTCGAGTTCTAAAACACCATCCTCAAGCGAAGCATACGCCACCAAAGGCTTACTACCCGCCAAGCGAATCGTTAGCACCGAACCGTAACGCTGGAGTGTACCAGCTACATTTGCACCAGCCACTCCAATTTGAATTTTATCTCCTTCGAGCAGCACCCAAGTCCATGTGGGTTGTTGGTCTAGGGTGTTCCACAATCCGTCCATGTTGGCTGGCAAAGGAAACATCAAAGATTTTGACATTGCCAATTGAAGGTTCATGCTTTTATGGTAGCACCGAACAGCAAAAAAGTGCTGTGATCTCTCGAGAAAGCTGTTCTGCACGATTTTATTTATATATTTTCCGAGACATGACTGTTGTGCTGCGCCACCAATTTCCACGCCTCACCGATTTTAGAAAAGACAAAAGTGCTGCGCCCAAACCACAAACTCGAGTCCATATGCCCGGGGTACTGAAATTCACAAAACACCAAACAGGTATTCTCGAGCATTTCAAATTCGATGTTGCGAAACATCAGGCTCTTAAAGACAGGGTTTTTTAGAATTCCCTTGACGCGCTGCGCCTTATTCTGATGCCGAGCTGTGGTGCTGGTAAAACGATAATTTTCTGCCAACACATCCTCGAGAACCGCTTCATTCTGGGAATTCAGGGCTTTGAGGAGCGTATCAAAAGTTTCTTTCAGGCTCATAACACAGACTCTACTTGTCCACCGACCCGAACAGCAAGCGCCATCGAGTCTCGAGTCATCATTTGCGCCCGAAGTTGCGAGGGTTTACCCATCTGATAGCCTTGGGCGGCAATCAGGTCATGTACCCCACTGGGCGTATGAGCCGCCTTGTACCCACACAGACTAGCGAGGCTAAATGAACCTGCGTTATCCTCTGGTAAACCTTTGTGAGGCGCAAAAAAACGATACTCGAGGTTAGCACGGCTCGAGCCGAACGACACGGCAATACAACCATTGATCGCATGGGTTTTCAGGAGTTGCGCCAACGCCTCAAAATTGGGTGTAAAGTCAAGCGAGGCTTCCCGAATTGGCACAATTAAATTGTGCTTCTCGAGCGTACCAGCACATAGAATGGTCAGCTCTGGCTCGAGGTCGGCTTTGGTTAAATCTAGTGCCTCGAGCCAAAGATTGGCTTCTCCAACCATCGGCAAAATATGCGTGTCAGGCTGGCTCGTCCAAGCCCAGCCATCCTCGAGATTCACCCCCAGACTGCCGCCCTGCATTTGCACCGTGCAGTTTTGCCCAAAATGATGCGCCACGACCAGAGCGCCGGAGTCTGATTCGGGTTTTTCTTTGCCTTGGTTGGTGAAAAAACGTACTGAAACAATGGTTTTGGCGGGGTTGGGCGAGGCACGCCTCGCCCCTACGGGCTGGATAAATGCCGTGATTGGGGCTTGGCTCGAGAGGGCGATTTCAGGCATGACAGATTCGGGGAGGGATTCGTCAATCAGTGCAAAACGCTTGCCGCCGTTGGTATCGGCTTTGAAAACATCGTAATACTTCACTCTTGTACCTCTTTTGCTTTTCCACCAACCCAAACGCTCAAAACAACACCATGCTGAACTTCGCACCGCACCTCGAGTCTCGAGGGTTGAGACATCGCATAGCCTTGAGCGCCGCTAAACGAGCGTTTTCCATTGTCAAAGAATTGATTGGCTGCCAAGTACGCCGCCAATGCCACATGCGCGTTGCCTGTGGCGGCATCCTCGAGAATGGCATTGCCTTGTTTTGAAAAATGGCGCATGTCGGTAAAGCAACCACCGCGCCCCGGAAAAGTAAACGCTACAATGCCAGTGGTGTTGGTCTGCGAACACAGCTCGAGAATATCAGCCGCATTTGGTTCGATGGCATCAAGCATCACGGTGCTTGGCACAGCGCAAATCAGTTTGCTACGCCCAACCCCAGCCGCTAAAATCGGTAAATCTTCGTGCAGGTCGTCCACCTCGAGACCAAGGGCAACGGCTACGGTTTCTGGCTCGAGGTCAACTTCCCACGCTTTTGGGTCTGGGTACTCGAGCCATGCGGTGTTGTTCTCGAGCAAGGCATTTTGCAAACCTAAATTGGTTTCGATTTGAAACACGCCATTTGGCACGCTCCAGCCATTGAAGCCACCTCGAGCCGATACAGCCAAAAGCGCGGCGATTGTGCCATGACCACAAATATGTTCTTCGATGTGCGGTGTAAAAAACCGTAGGCGAAGCGGTAGGGGGGATTCATCTTCAAACAATGTTTCACTGATGCCAACAAAAGCCGTGGCAGGAGTGCCAAGGCTCGAAGCCAACTCGAGCATTTTTTGTTCGGACTCGAGGTTGAGTCCAAAAACCACGGCGGCTCGGTTGCCGCCTTTGCCGTTTGCGGTAAAGGCATCGAAGGTTAAAATCTCGAGGTTCATGAGTTTCTTGCTTTGAAGTCCTCATAAGTAAATTCCCGCACCACATCAAAGCTGCCATTTTCGCGCAAGATGCCAATTGCGGGATGCTTCACGCCGTTGAACATTGTGGTTTTGACAATTGTGTAGTGAATCATATCGTCAAACACCAATCTATCCCCAATCTCGAGCAGCTTTTCAAAGCTGTAATCGCCAACAATGTCACCCGCCAAACAAGTTGTGCCGCCTAGTCTGTAGGTGTGAGCTTTCTCGAGTGGTTCGCCAGCCCCCAGAATCTCGGGGCGGTATGGCATTTCTAAGCAGTCTGGCATGTGTGCCGAGACAGAAACATCCAAAATCCCAATGCCCATGCCATTGTGCATCAAATCCACCACACTCGAGACGAGCCAACCGGTTTGCCAACCCACGGCTTCACCCGGCTCGAGAATCACTTCGACATTCCATTTGGCTTTGAAGGCTTTGATAACCTGTATTAAACCATCCACATCGTAGCTGGCTTTGGTGATGTGATGCCCGCCACCAAAATTAACCCATTTGACTTGACTTAGGTACTCAGCAAAATTGGCTTCAAGCACGGTAATGGTGCGCTCTAAAGTATCTGCTCCCTTGCCACACAAACTGTGAAAATGC
>JAAFJQ010000338.1 GCA_013298185.1 Deinococcales bacterium | reverse complement strand
GATAAGCACTTGAAATGCTCGAGCGGTTCATGTCGCCCATGCCTAAGCGTGTACAATGCACCCATGCGCGAGATTCATGTATCAAGCGGGAAGCACGACTTCCCTTTTTCCAAGGGCTTGGTGGTTGAATCGCTCCTTAATGCCGATATTGCCCGTGAATCGGCAATGGTGATTGCTCGTCGTGTCGAACAGCAATTGGTGGATCAAAAACTCAAGATGATTGATCCGCAAACCCTTAAAGAAATTATTCTGCTCGAGACCGAAGCCGTGCTTGGTATTGCCGCAGCCCAAAAACTCGAGCGGCAAACCACAGCTTTTGAAGACGTGATTGTCCGCGATGGCGAACGCAGCATCCCATTTTCCAAAGGACTCCTCTCGAGGTCGCTCGAGTTGGCGGGTATTCCCATCAAAGATGCGTTTGGTTTTGCTAAGGATTTAGAAAAACAACTGCGGGTGCAAGGTATTTCAGAAATCTCGAGGGCGAGTTTAGAAAACATCACCCTCGAAGAACTCGAGCGGGTTTACGGTGAGGAGCGCAAAGAAGCTTACCTCGAGCGTTACCAACGCGCCACCCAAGTGATGGTTCTCGAGGATGACGACGGTGTGAGCTTCCCATTCTCCAAGGGCATTCTGGCACAAAGCCTGATGGCGACGGGTTTGAACCCAGCTTTGGCGCATCAGATTGCGCGAGAAATCGAACTGGATTTGCTCGAGCAGAACGAATTGGTCATCTCGAGGGATAAGCTGCGCCTGATCGTGATTGCGGCACTGACCGCCGAAGCTGGCGAGGAAGTGGCGCGGCGTTATCGGTTGCTGCGCTCGATTCGTCGCCCTGAGAAACCAATTTTAATTCTGATTGGTGGTGTGACCGGCACAGGCAAAAGCGTGCTGGCTGCCGAAATTGGCTACCGCCTTGGGATTACCCGAGTGGAATCCTCGGATTCAATTCGCCAAGTGATGCGAGCCATGGTGTCTAAAGAACTCCTGCCCGCGCTGCACTCGAGTACCTTCGATGCTTGGACAGCGACCCTCGAGCCGATTGAAGAAGCCCAATTTAAGCGCGGCGGTGGTCGTCAGCACGTTAAGCCCACTCGAGAACAACTCTTGGACGGTTTCCGAGACCAAGTCAAACAAGTCTCGGTGGGCGTGCGAGCCATCATTGAACGCGCCAGCAAAGAACACACCAGCATGATTATCGAAGGGGCGCATATTGTACCGGGTTACTTGCCCGTGGATTTATTTGAAAATGCAATTGTTGTACCCATGGTCGTGGCGATTCACTCCGCTGACACGCACCGCCAACGCTTTTACTCGAGGGATGCCGAAACCAACAAGCACCGCCCGATGCAGCGTTATCTCGAGCATTTTGAGGACATCCGCAACCTCCAAGAATATGTTGAACGCTTGGCTCGAGCTGTCGGTGTTCCCGTGATCGATGGCGAAAGCCTTGATGCGGCGGTTGAAGGTGCAATCGAAGTTGTGGCACAGCGCGTCATGAGTTTGCAAAAACGCAAAAAACTTGAAGAATAGCATGATTCAAAATCTCAACACCATTCTCGAGATTTCAGGCGAAATGCACCGCCACATCTGCCCACGCCAAGTGCTAGGCGCTCGAATGGGTTTGTTGGCAGGACAAACCCTTGGTCTCGAGTTACCGCGCTTAGACAAACGCCTTTTGGTGCTGGTCGAGACCGATGGTTGCTTCGCCGATGGGGTCAGTGCTGCCACAGGTTGCTGGCTTGGACGGCGCACCTTGCGGCTGATGGATTATGGCAAGGTTGCCGCGACGTTCATTGACACCCGCTCGAGCCTCGCGGTGCGAATCGCGCCGCATCAGAATGCTCGAGCCAATGCCAGAGCGCTCTTTCCGCACCTAAGCAAATGGAGCGCGTACCTCGAGGGGTACAAGGTCTTGCCCGATGAAGAATTGCTGACGGTCAGCGCGGTGAACCTGAATTTTTCGCTCGAGCAACTGCTTTCTCAGGCTGGCGCTCGAGTGACTTGCGAGCAGTGCTTTGAGGAAATCCTCAACCAGCGCGAGGTTAGCCAAGATGGGCGTGTGTTGTGTCAATCCTGCGCGGGAGAATCGTATTGGACTGGAAGTAAACCACTGTAAATTTGTTCGAGTTCCAAGGTGGTTTCAAGGCATGGAACATCAATCTCACCTGTTTGGTTCAGTGTTTCCACTTCCCATTTTTCACCATTTCGTTTGTACAGCACCCCAAAAGCCGAATTTTGTGATAAAAGCAAATACCTTGTCAAACTCGGAATATTTTTGTACTCATCGAGTTTTAAGCCAAAATCAGTATTGGCTGTGGTGGTTGATAAAACCTCGAGAATAAAACAAGGGTTCTCGAGAATGTACGGGTCATCGCCAGGAGCGCAGGAAACAACCACATCGGGATAACGAAATTTTCCATTACGGACTGGTACTTTGATGCCTTCGAGTGCAATTTCACAGCCTTTTTGTTCGGCGATTGCTTCAAGGAAGCGCAATACCCTTCGGGCAACCCGATGATGCTGACGAGACTCACCTGCCATGGCAACAAGTTGACCATCCACAAATTCGTGTCGTATTTCGCTTTGTTTTTCATTCTCCAAGTATTCTTCAATACTGATTCGTGATTCAAGCAAGGCAGTCATGGACAAACTGTACACAATTTCCTCAACACTTTTGTGACACTTGGCAGCTTTCAATACATTTCAATGGGGACATTCAGGCGCGTTAAAACCTGAATGCTAGTACCCGTTGGTCTTAGCCATTTCGTTTCTCAACAGAGGTTAGTGATGAAAAAAATAATGCTACTCAGTTCAGCCCTGCTTGCAGGTCTTGCCCTCGCCGCCCCAATTCAAGTCCGTGATGGTCTTGGACGCAGTATCACCGTCAACGCACCCGCTAAGCGCATCGTGGCATTGTCCTTGACTGCCACCGAAATTCTGGTGGACATTGGTGCAAACCCAATTGGTCGCCCAAGCAGCGCCACCCACCCTGCGGCAGCCTTGCGAATCCCCGAAGTGGGCAGCGCTTACCGTCCAGAACCCGAGAAAATCCTTGGTCTGCGCCCAGACCTCCTGATTGGCTCGGTGGGAACAACCGCCGCCAGCGCCCGTCAACTTGGAGCGCTGCCCGTGCCGCTGATTGTCACGGCTGACTCGAGCTTGAAGGATGTGTACGATACCTACACCCTCTTTGGTAAGCTCACCAACCGCGAAGCCTACGCCCAAGCTCGCCTTGATTTCCTGAAATCTCGAGTTAAACGCGTTCTTGCCCAAGTGCCAAGCAAAGCCACCAAACCCAAAGTGTTAGCCCTCCTCGCGGCTGGCGGACAAGTCTTCAGCACCAC